>JANWZI010000139.1 GCA_025054695.1 Myxococcota bacterium
GCCTGACGCGCACCGGCCCCGAACCCCCCCCGCCCGGCCCCCAATCGAGACACAGCACGTCGGCCGGTACGTCCACCCCGGTGACCCCGGCGCGCCGCGCCCGGCCGAGGGCCTCCACGTCGAAGGACTGGACGCTGCCCCCGTTGTGCGACAGGTCGAAGTTGGAATCGAGGACGTATAGCAGCCGCCCATCGGGAGAGAGCGCCAGATCGATCGGAAAGGCGAGACGGCCACGAGGTGGATCGACGCCGGGGTTGTCGAGCGCGCACCCCGACATGGCCAGGACTATCGACGACGCGAAAAGCCGCACGGGGCGGCGCACCGTAGCGGCTCGCCGTTCGGACGGCAACGCACGCGACCGGCCGAGCTCGCGCAGCCTTACGGCAAGATCCACGAATGTGGTTGACCCGGATCGAGACGTCGGCTTATCGTGCCTCATGCCCCGGCTGCCCTTCGGCGGCGCGATGTTGGCGCTGGGCGCCGGCGGAATCGCCACGTCGCCGGCCGCCGCGCAAGACGATCCCCGTCTCTCCCTCGCGGGCGATGCCTCGAGCGCAGGAGGCAGCGAGACGACGGCCGAGCGCGACACCGACTACGGGGACGGATCGGCGTTCGACACCGGCGGCCAGCTCGGGTACGCGCTGCTCGAGGGCATCAACTACGTCGCACCGACCCTGGTGAGCGACATCCAGGCCGACTTCTTCCAGGTCGCGGTCCGTGGCCCGCTGCGTTTCGACCCGCGCAGGGGGAAGCTGCGCGCGCGCGACTGGGACGAGCTAGGTGATTTCTTCCGAATCGGTCAGTGCGTGCGCCTCGACTGGTCGGCGAGCGGTCGCTACGAGCGCGAGCACGGCCACTGCATGCCGTGGGACGTGCCGACCGAGGACTACTACCTGAGCGTGCGCCTGGGCCCCATCCAGGACTTCACCCTCGGCCACGGCACGGTCCTCCGGTCGTACACGAACAACGTCGACCCGGACCACTTCCACTCCGGCGTCGTCGGCAACCTCCAGTTCCACGCGTTCGTTCAGGGGCAGTTCTTCGTGGACGACGTCACTCGCCCGAGCCTGCTCGGCGCAAGCCTCGCGCTGCGTCCATTCAGCTACGCGAGCGAGCGCACCGAGTGGCTCTACGAGTACGAGCACATGCTCGAGATCGCCGTCTCGGTGGTCAGCGACTTGTACGCGCCGGCCGAGGTGTACACCGCCTTCGGTCGGCCGCTGGTCGATCGCGCCGGCAACCTGCTGTTCCGCTCGCGCGGCGTGACGGTCGCCTCCGCGCACCTGGAATACCGGTTCACCTTCGGCAGCCAGGTCGAGCTCGAGGTGCGGGGCGACGCCAACTACATCACGGGCCACGGGATCGGCACGCACGCGCAGATCTGGGGCATCTACAACCACCCGTTCGGCGTCTACAGCGTGCGCGGCCTGGGCGAGCTGCGGGTGCAGCAACCCAACTACGTCCCCAACTACTTCGACGCGTATTACGGCGTGCAGCGAGAGCAGTTCACCCTCTCCGAGGGAGCGCGCCGGCAGCTGCGCGCCGTCACGGGCGGCAGCGACGACGACCCGTTCAAGACCAAGCAGCAACTACTCGAAGCGCTCGACGCGCTGGGCGACGCCTGGCAGCTCGGCGTGCTCGCGGGACTCGACGTGCAGCTGTATCGCGGGGAGGGCGAGTCGCGGAGGACGGCCGTGCGGGGCCGACTCTTCCTCGCCGACAACTTCGAGCGCGTGGCCGACGGCCAGTTCTTCGTCTCGCTCGAGATCCCGAGGCTCAACGACAAGATCGACGTCTACGCGCTCTACGCCCGCCAGAACTTCGACGGGCTCGCGGATCTCGTCGCGCTCGAGGACAGCCTCGTCAAGGTGTCGGTTCGCTGGGACCTCAACGAACAATTCTACCTGACGCTCAACTACGGACGCATCTGGCAGCTGGTGCGCGACGCCGAAGCCCTGGTGCGCGAGGGCTTTCGCAGCGACGACGAGATCGGGCTCGCCCTGGGCTTCGCGGAGGAATTGTGAGGGAGGCCGCAGCCGCCCGTGCGCGCGCCACGGTCTGGGGCGTCTCGTTGCTCGCCGTCGCGATGGGCTGCCAGGCGCCCCCGCCCGTTCCTTGCGGCGCCGCCGAGGGGGCGGCCGCCACCTGCGCGCAGGCGTGCGGGCGGCTGTTTCGAATCGGTTGCCGGATCGGGGCGAACGAGGCCGAATGCGTTGCGACTTGCCTGCGCGCGGCCGGCGACGGGACCGTCGAGGACGTCTCGCGCTACGGGCGCGTGCTGGCCTGCTACGCCGCGGCAGCCGACTGTCGCGCCGTCGCCGATTGCAGCCTCGGCTGTGGTCCGATGGGCGGTCCCGTCCCCTTCCGGATTCTCGACGCAGGGGCCGACCGCGAGCCGATGTGCGTCGACGACGCCTCGGAGCCCGACGACGAGCCATCCGCGGCACGACCGGTAGGCGTGCCCTCGCGGGTCGTCGGCGTGGCGTGCCCCGCCGATCCCGATCTGGTTTCCTTCGGTCTCGTCGCCGGCACCTCGTACGCGCTGACGCTCTCGTACGACGCGCCGGGCGCATCCGCGTCGCTTCGCGTGACGGACGGGGCTGGGGTCGAGATCGTCGCGGCACCCGAGGGACCCACGCCGCGTACCGTGAGCTTCACGGCCGCTGCGACGACCACCGCGTTCGCGTGGACCGTCTCGACGGCGGGCGCGGGCAACTACGAGCTCCAGGTCGGCCGTCCGTGAAATATTCTGCGCCCACTTCACGTCCGTGTCGGCTGCGGTCGCAGCCCTGCCCGCACCCGTCCCAGACCATCGCCCGCGCGGCGGCGTCATGCAAAGGAGAATCGTCACGATGTCCAGCACGTACCGTCTCGTCACCACCGTCGTGTTCACGTGGAGCCTCGCGGCCGGCGGCTGCGTTCTGCAAGCGGGACCGGGCGGCGCGAACACGACGGCCTACAACCCCAACGACGCGCAGATGCGCGACGCCCAGATCGACGCGGGATCGGGTCCGGCGCTCGTCATTCGCAACGCATCGAACCGAACCATCTGCTATGTCCAGATCTCGCCCTCGAGCGACTCGCAGTGGGGCCCCGACCGCCTCGGCGCCTCGGAAACCATTCTCCCGGGCCGCATCCGTGGCTGGCGCGTGACTCCCGGAAACTGGGACGTGCGCATCCTCGACTGCGACCAAAACGTGCTCGGCGAGGAGCGCAACGTCCGCGTCCAGGGTCAGGGTACCGTGCTCACCTACAGCGGCTGAGCAGCCGGATACGCGCACTTGGGCTCGGGCTCGGGCTCGGGCTTGGGCTCGGACCCGGCCTCGATCTCCGTCTCGGGATCGGACTCGGTCTCGGTGTCGGTTCCGGGCTTCGACCCTGGCGTGAACGCGAGCTCGTCCGACGCCGCAGTTCCATCGACCCGACGGCCCGGCGCTCTGAAATGGCTGCCGTTGTGCTCGTCCGCGCAGAACCGAGGGAACGGACGGGCGCGCCGAGCCCGACGCAGGGCGCACTCCATCGTTGCCTACTCGACCAGAGTCGCTACCCTGCGCGCGCCACGGGCGGGAAGCGGCGCGTCGCGTTGGGGTCGCGCCCAGGAGGTCACAATGGGAGACACAGGGTATCTCGACGTCGCCACGTCGCTCGCAACGACGCTCTGGATCGTTCTGGGCGCGCTCGGCGCGGCGCTCGCGGTGCTGATGGTCTTCGCCGTGTTGCGGCGGCTCGTCTGCATCGCCGAGCCCCACCAGGTTCTCATCGTCAGTGGCAAGCGCTCGGTGGCGCCGGACGGCACGCCCCTCGGCTACACCATCGTGCGGCGCGGCCGCCGCGTGATCCGCATTCCGATCCTGCACCAGGTCGACGCGATGGACATGCGTCTGATCCCGACCGACGTGGTGGTGCAGAACGCCTACAGCAAGGGAAACATCCCGCTCCGCATCCACGCGATCGCCAACGTCAAGATCAACGGAGACGACCGATTCATCAACAACGCCATCGAGCGCTTCCAGGGGCGCCCCGTCGTCGAAATCCAGAACGTCGCGCGCCAGACGCTCGAGGGGGCGCTGCGGGAAGTCGTCGCCCAGATGACGCCGGAGGAGGTCAACGAGGACCGGCTTAAGTTCGCCGACCGTCTCGCGGTCATCGCCGAAGACGGCTTGCAGAAACTCGGCCTGCAGCTCGACACCCTCAAGATCCAGAGCGTCGCCGACGACACGGGCTACCTCGACGCCCTGGGGCGCCCGCGCATCGCGCAGGTGCTGCGGGACGCGGAGAACGCCGAGAACCAGGCGCAACAGGAAATCACGCGCGCGCAGGCGCGCGCGCACCAGCGCGCCGAGAGCGCCCGCGCGGACAACGAGAAGCTCATCCTGCAAAAGCGCAACGAGCTGCGGCGCATCCAGGCCGAGCTCGAGGGCCAGGCCCAGGCCGTCGAACGCGAGGCGGAGGCGGCGGCGCGCACGGCCCGCGCGCAGGCCGAGCAGCAGCTCCAGGCCCTGCGCGCCGAGCTCGAGCGCTTGAGGTTGCAGGCGGACGTGGTCATTCCCGCCGAGATCGAGCGGGAGGCCGCCGAGCTCCGCGCCGTCGGCGAGGCCGCTCCGACGCAACAGAACGGCGCCGCGGCCGTGGCCGCGCTGCGCATGATGGTCGATGCGTGGAAGGCGATGGGGCCGAGGGCGAAACAGGTCTACGTCATCCAGCACCTCGAGCAGATCGTGGGCACCCTCGTCGCGGCGCTCCGCCACGTCCGGGTCGGCGAGGTGCACGTGGTCGATCGCGGCGACGGGAGCGCGCTCGCGGGCTACGTCGCCACCTATCCGCAGATGATCGCCGCGGTGCTGCGCGCGTTCGGACAGGCCACGGGGATCGATGTGCCCGCGGCGCTCGCCGAGGGCGCGGCCGTCGAAGCGCATCGCGGGCGTGCAGCCACCGGTACGCACCCGACGCAGGGAGGCTGAGCCATGGGACTCGCAGGCTGGGTCGCGCTGTTCTTCGTCGGGCTTCTGGCCGTCGTCGCCATCGTCGCGACCGTCAAGAATCTGCTGTACGTCTGCCAGCCCAACGAGGTGCTCGTCTTCTCGGGTCTGCGCCGCCGCACGCCGGACGGACGCGAGGTCGGCTACCGCATCATCCGGGGCGGGCGGGCGCTGCGCGTGCCGATCTTCGAGACGGTCGCGCGGATGGACCTGACGAACATGAACATCGACGTCACGGTCCGCAACGCGTACTCGAAAGGGGGCATCCCGCTGGTCATCCAGGGCGTCGCCAACGTCAAACTGCCCGCCGAGGAGCCGCTCATCCACAACGCGCTCGAGCGTTTCCTCGGCAAGAGCCGCGAGGAGATCACGCGCGTCGCCCGCGAGACGCTCGAGGGGAACCTGCGGGGCGTGCTCGCGCTGCTGACGCCCGAGGAGGTCAACGAGGACAAGGAGAAGTTCGCGCGCAAGCTCGCCGAGGAGGCCGAAAGCGACCTGAGCACCATCGGGCTCGTGCTCGACACGCTCAACATCCAGAACGTGAGCGACGAAGTCGGCTACCTCAACGCGCTCGGTCGGATGCGCAGCGCGCAGATCCGCAAGACGGCCCTGGTCGCCGAGGCCGAGGCGCAGGCGGAGGCCGCGGAGGTCAAGTGGCTCACCTTCATGCGAGGCGAGATCGACCGCATCGACGCGCAAATCGAAGTGGCGCGTCGCGACACCCAGCGGCGCATCGCCGATGCGCAGACGCGCCGGGAGGCGCTCATCGCCGAGCAGTACGCCGAGGTGCAGGCGCTCGTCGCACAGGTGCAGGCCGAGATCGAGATGCAGAAAGCCCGAATCGAGCAGGTTCGCCGGCAGCTGCAGGCCGACGTGGTCGAGCCGGCCGATGCAGCCCGGAACCGCGACGTCGCCGCGGCCCGCGCGGCGGCAGCGAGCATCGTCGAGCAGGGGCGCGCGACCGCGTCCGTGCTGACGGAAGTGGCGCGCGCGCTCGACGAGGCCGACGAGGCCGCGCGCGACATCCTGTTGCTTCAGAAGATGGTGCCGCTGTTCTCGATGCTCGCCTCGACGCTCGGCGAGCTGCGCGTCGACCGGATGACGGTGATCGGGTCCGCGCCGGGCGCGGGCGACAACAAGTCGTCCCCGGACCTCGCATCGCGCCTCGTGAGCCTGCTCGAGCAGGTGCGCGCGGCGACCGGTATCGACGTCGTCGCGCGGGTCCGCGAACGGCTCGAGCCGGGCTCGCTCGATCGCGACCCGGGCGGGCCGGCGTTGCACCGCACGCGCCCTGCGGGATCCTGACGGCGACCGGGGATCCCTCGCCGGTACAAGGGCCCCTGACTGCGGCGGTCACGTTGCTCGATCGCGATTCGGTCTCGGACTCGGTCTCGGGCTCGGTCTCGGACTCGGATTCCGACTCGGACGCGGAACCGGGCTCACACTCGGGCTCGGTCTCCAACTCCCTCTCGCACCCGGTCTCGGACATCGACTCGAGCTCGAACCGCCCGGTCGCACCATCGACCCGGCGGATCGGCCGCGTCGCAGTCCGCATTCGGGCGCCAGGCCCGAACGGATGGCGCCTCCGACCTCACCGAGAAACGGACGCCGTCCGTGGCGATCAGCGCGTGCGCACGAAGCGCAGCCGCTCGACGAGCGAACGCAGATGCTCCTCGCCGAGCATCGACCAGACCTGGTAGACGCAGTTCTGGCCCTGGATCGCGATCGACGCGACTGCGGCCCCCTCCCCCGACTCGATGAGCGCGAACGAGCCGTCGGCCCAGCTCGCCTGCGCGCCGTCGAGCATCGCGTCGGCGTCGGGGCTCATCGCGGTGCCCGCGACGCCGAACGCGGCGCGCCCGCAGCGCTCGCACGGCGTGCCGTCCCGTCCCATGCCGCGTGCTCCCCGCTGGTCGAACTCGACCGCCCAGCCCCCCTCGAGCGGCGCACGGCGCGCGACGGCGCGACCTACCTCGACCGGAGCGAGCGGGGCACACTCCGCGGCGTTGTCGGCCGAGCGCCACGCCGCGAGGAGCACGCTTGGAACTTCCGCCGCGGACAGCTCGCCACGCGACCAGGGCGCCTGCGGCAGGGGCGCACCCTCCGGCGCAATCCGGGCGACCGCCTGCATCGCGTCGGCAACCGCCTCGTCGACCGAGGCCTGGATCGGCCCCGGTGCGGTCCCATCGGGCATGCTCGGAGCCGTCCGGCCCGTCTCGACCGACGCGACCGACACCCCCGATGCCCGCGCGACCTCGCGCTGC
>JANWZI010000013.1 GCA_025054695.1 Myxococcota bacterium
ACCCGCGCCTCGCGCAGCGAGCCCAGCGCCGTGTGCAGCCGAGCCCGTCGATTGCCGCGATCGCTGCCGTCGGCTTCCGCTAGATTCAGTGCTGCGCTGCTCGCCGCGCGCCGGATTTGTCGTGCAAGGTCTCGGTCGACCGATTCGATCGATTCGACGATCGAGCGCATGCGGGCGATGGTGTCGAGCAACAGCTCCAGCGCCTCGAGCCGCAGGGGGGTGTGCATGCCCTCCCTCCAAGCGAAAGAACCGTGACAGCGTCGTGTGCTGGCACGGGTTCTTTCGCCCTTCCGGGCTGCACACCCCCCGAGGCGACGAGGCGCGGCGATACGCGAGCGGGCGCGGTCACCGATCCCGATCCCGACTCCGAGTCCGAGTCCGAGCCCGAGCCCGAGTCCGAGTCCGAGCCCGAGCCCGAGAGCGGAGACACCATGACGCCCTGCGCACCGGAACGGGGTCCCCCACCGGGCTCGACGGCGGGGCCAGACCGGCGTACTGTGCGCCGTTCCTCGACCGCCGCGAGGTGGGATTGCGCCATGGCTGACGGACTCAACAGGGTGTTCTTGCTCGGCAACCTCGGTCAGGACCCCGAGATGCGCTACACGCCGAGTCAACAGGCGCTGATGCGCCTCCGGATCGCGACGAACGAGTCGTACCTCGACCGCAATCGCCAGCGGCAGCAACGCACCGAGTGGCACACGGTCGTGGTCTGGGGCGCACGCGCGGAGGCCCTTCAGAGGTATCTGCACAAGGGCCAGCAGGTGTTCGTCGAGGGGCGTTTGCAGACGCGTCAGTGGGAGGATCGCGACGGCAACAAGCGCACCACCACCGAGGTCATCGCCATCAACATCTGGCCCGTCGGAGCCGGCCGCCGCGAATCGCTGGCGGACGCCGATGCGGCTCGCCGTGCCGATCGCGACGAGGTCCCTGCGGACTACGTCCCGGTCGACGAGTTCGCCGCAGAGCCCGGTCGGGATCCCGGAACCGACGACGACGTGCCGTTCTGAAATGCGCCCCGTCGTCCGAGAATGAAGCGTCGGCAGCTCGAGCGCGACGACGACCCGGCTGCTGCCCATGGGCGAGCCAAACCACGGAGGCGCCACAGCACTCGCAGCGCGCGGGAATTCCTTCGCAACCCGGGGCTGCCCGCTTCGTCGCCGCCGGTCCTCGGTGCTGGGATGGCCGTGGCACGATCGGAAAGCCCACCTCCGGTCGGTCGCAAGCAGGCGGGCGCAATGGAGCCCGCGACGGAGTCGGAGACTGAGACTGAGACTGAGACTGAGACCGTGACCGAGACGGATCCCGAGCCCGAGTCCGAGCGCAACCACACGCCGGATACGGCAGACCGCCGTGGCGGTTCCGCACCGGTAGCAAGGCGGCGGCCCTCGCGGGTACGCGTCGACGTGCTGCTCGTCCAGCGAGGCCTGGCGCCGAGCCGCGAGCGAGCGCGCGCGTTGCTGCTCGCGGGCCACGTCTTCTCCGTCGACCGCCGCATCGACAAGGCCGGCACGCTCCTTCCAACGGATGCGCCGCTTCGCCTCCGGGTACCGGACCACCCCTACGTCTCCCGCGGCGGCGTCAAGCTCGCCGCCGCGCTCGATGCGTTCGGCGTCGATCCGATGGAGCGGCTGTGCGCCGACATCGGCGCGTCGACCGGGGGCTTCACCGACTGCCTGCTTCGGCGGGGCGCACGGCGTGTCTACGCCATCGACGTGGGACACGGGCAGCTGCACCCCAAACTACGCGTCGATCCACGCGTCGTCTGTCTGGAAGGGATCAACGCGCGCCATCTGCACGCGCACGCGCTGCCCGAACGCGTCGAGCTCGCCGTCGTCGACGCGAGCTTCATCAGCCTACGCCTGTTGCTCGAGCCCATCGCGTCGATTCTCCGTCCCGGCGCCCCCCTGATCGCCCTCGTCAAACCTCAGTTCGAGGTGGGCCGCCGCTCGATCCGCGGCGGCGTGGTACGCAACGCGTCCGATCGTCGCGCCGCCATCGACGCAGTCGCCGACGCGGCACGGCGAATCGGCTACGCCGTCCTCGGCGGCGTCGACAGCGTGCTACCGGGCCCCGCCGGAAACGTCGAAGCGTTCCTGCATCTGGTCTGGGGAGGACTCGAGCGCTGCGCAAACGGCGCTCCCGAAGATTGACGTCCGGTTTCGTGGGGCGCCGTTCGATAATGGTGTGGGGAGGCCGGCCTCGGGCTGGGGATCGGGCTCGGACCCGGACTCCGACTCGGCCTCGGGCTCCGGACCAGGGCTTCGAACTCGGGCTCGGCCTCTGTCTCGGTCTCGGACTCCGACCCGGACTCGGCCTCGGTCTCTGACTCGAACTCGGAGTCGGGCTGGGTCGCGGACTCGAACCCGGACGCGGGCTAAGCCTCTGTCTCGCTCGCCGGCCCGGGCTCGGCCTGCGACTCATCTTGCGCAGTCGCGCTCACGCCGTCTCTTACGCTTCGGCGCTTGCACACCCAGGGCGGCGCGCAGCGCACCGTCGCTCGCGATGTGCCCTACGCAACGAGCCGCGAGGCGGCTTCGAGGGCCATCTCGAGATAGGCGTCCGGCGCCACGCCCATCCGGACGACGAAGTAGCCGGCCAGGACGAGCGCGAGCACGACGTAGCCGCTCTTCATAGGTACGGCGATGGGCGCGCCCGCCCGCGGCTCGCGCATGAAGAGGTAAACGAGGACGCGCAAGTAGTAATAGGCGCCGACGACGCTCGCGACGACGCCGATGACCGCGAGCCAAACGTAGCCCCCGCCGGCCTGCACGGCCGCCGCCAGCACGTAGTACTTGGCGAAAAAGCCCGCCGTCGGGGGCACGCCGATGAGGCTCGCGATGGCGACGACGAAGGGCACGGCCACCATCGGGTGGCGGCGCCCGAGCCCGGCCAGATCCTCGTAGCTGACCGCCTCGCGCCCCTTGCTGCCCGCGAGGATGAGCGCGCCGAACGCGAGCGCGTTGCTCACCGTGTAGGCCATCAAGTAATAGAAGACCGCCGAGACGGCCTCCTTGCCCGCGACGGGCACTGCCGCCGCGCCGATGAGCACGTACCCGGCGTGCGCGATCGACGAGTAGGCGAGCATCCGCTTGACGCTCCCCTGGACGAGCGCCGCGAGATTGCCCCAGACGAGCGAGGCGACCGCCAGCGCCGCCAGCACGGGTGGCCAGCCCGCCGCGACGCTCGCCGACAGCTCGTCGCCGAAGCTCGTCAGCAGCACGCGCACGAGCGCGGCGAATGCGGCACTCTTGACCGCGACCGCCATGAACGCCGTCGCGGGCGTCACCGCGCCCTCGTAGGCATCGGGCGTCCAGACGTGGAACGGCACCGCGCTCACCTTGAACGCGAGGCCGACGAGCACCAGGAACAACGACAGCAGCAGCAGCGGCAGGTCGGCCTGACCCCCGCGCACGGCCTGACCGATGCCCACGAGGTCCGTCCGTCCCGTCGCTCCGTACAGCAGGGCCGCGCCGAACAGCAGGACCGCCGCGGCGAACGAGCCGAGCAGGAAGTACTTGAGCGCGCCCTCGACCGCGCGCGCGCTCGTACGTCGGAATCCCGCCAGCGCGTACGCCCCGAGCGAGACCGTCTCGAGGCCGATGAACAGCGAGACGAGATCGACGGCGCGCGCGAGTACCACGGCGCCCGCCGTCGCGAGCACCAGCACGACGTAGAATTCGCCGCGCTCCAAGCCGTGCTCCCGCAGGTAGCCCCCCGCGAGCAGGGCTGAGAGCGCCGCGCCGCCGCAGATGACCACGTCGAAGAACAGGCTCATCCGGTCGGTCGCGAGCCAGCGCGCGATCTCGGCGGGAACCTCGGCGGGCCCCCCGCCGACCCACAGCCCGAGCGAGATCCCCGCCGCGGTGAGCAGCACGACCGTCGACAACGTCGCGAGCTCCGCGCGCTCGCGCGCGAACGCATCGGCGAGCATGAGCCCGACGGCCCCCGCAACGAGCAGCCCGAGCGGCGCGAGCGCGATCCAGCCGCTCATCGCCGTCCCTCGTCGCCGGGCACCCCGGCCGACGCGACGTGGACCGACCCGCCCCCCGACGGCTCCGTCTCACGCCCCGCCTCGGTCCCCCCCGGCGCGTCGAACAGGAACGTCTCGTCCCGCGCGTTGCTGTGTTGCAGCCGCAGCTGGAAGCTCGTCACGAACCGACCCACGGCCGGCTCCATCGGGCGCAGGAAGGTCGCCGGATGGAGCCCGATCCAGAACACCAGCGCCACGAGGGGCACCAGGGTCGCCGCCTCGCGCCACGTGACGTCGTGCACGCCCTCGTGCTCCTTGCGCACCGGTCCCCAGAACGTGTGCAGGACGGCGCGCAGCATGTAGAGCGCGGCCAGCACGACGCCCGTCGCCGCGACGGCGGTGAAGATCCGAGGCCACGGATGGAGGGCTTCACTCGCGAACGTACCCGCGAGCACCATGAATTCTCCGATGAATCCGTTGGTCCCCGGCAACCCGATGGAGCTCATCGCCACGATGACGAACAGCAGCGCGTAGTACGGCATCGGAGCCGCCAGCCCGCCCATCGCGCCCAAGTCGCGCGTGTGCAGCCGCTCGTAGACGACGCCCACGAGCAGGAACAGCGCCCCGGTCGAGATTCCGTGATTGATCATCTGGAGCACGGCCCCCTGCACGCCCGTCGGATTCATCGAGAACAGTCCGAGCATCACGAAGCCGAGGTGGCTGACGGAGCTGTAGGCGACGAGCTTCTTGAGGTCCTGCTGCACCCAGGCGCACAGGGCGCCATAGACGATGCCCACGACGCCGAGCAGGGCGATGGTGGGCCCCACGTGGTGCGAGGCCCACGGGAACAGGGGCATCGCGTACCGCACGAAGCCGTACGTCCCCATCTTCAGCATCACCGCGGCCAGGATGACCGAGCCGCCCGTGGGCGCCTGCACGTGGGCGTCGGGCAACCACGTGTGCAGCGGGAACATCGGCACCTTGATGGCGAAGGCGAGCGCGAACGCCGCGAAGCACAAAAGCTGCTCGTCGTGCGCGAGCAGCACGCGCTGCAGGTCCGCGAGCTCGAAGCTCCACGCGCCGGCGAGCTGCCGGTGACGCACGGCGAGCACGAGCAGCGCGACGAGCATGAGCACGCTGCCGACGAGCGTGTACAGGACGAACTTGACCGACGCGTAGATGCGATCGACGCCGCCCCACACACCGATGATGAGCGCCATCGGCACCAGGACGAGCTCCCAGAACACGTAGAAGAGGAACGCGTCCAGGGCGACGAACGTGCCCAGCATCGCCGCCTCGAGCACGAGGAAGGCGACGGCGAGCTCCTTGAGCTTGGTGCGCACGCCGAGCCAGCTCGCGTACAGCGCGACGGGCGACAGCAGCGTCGTGAGCAGCACGAGCCACAGCGAGATGCCGTCGACGCCGACCGACCAGCCGATGCCGAACGGCTCGATCCACGGCGCGCGCTCGACGAACTGCATCTGGCCCGTGGCGTAGTCGCCGTCGAGCAGCTTCAGGCTCAGCGCGAACGTGGCGAGCATGAAGCCATTGGCGAGCCATCGCACCGCCCGGACGGCTTGGCGCGGCGTGAACAGCACCACCGCCGCCCCCAGCAGCGGCAGCGCGACGAGCACCGTGAGCAGCCGCTCGCTCATCGGACCTTCTCCTCGCGCCGCACGGCCGCCTCCGCGACCGGCTCGGCGTCACGGTCGACCTTCACCACGAGCTCGATGCGCTCGCGCGCTTGCCGCCCGAACACGTTGCGCGTCTCGAGCGTCGCGTGCACGAGCGCGGCCACGCGCACGGTCGCGGCGCCGACGACCACGATGTCCCCGGGCTCGAGGGGCCGTTCGTCCTCGGTGACCTCGCTGCCTCGAATCCGCACCGCGGCGCCGTTGCGGCGCAACACGAGCCGACCGTCACGCCACAGCAAGGCCGCGGGCAGCGCATTCTCGCCGGCGTCGCGCCGACGCCAGCCGCGGCCGACCAGCCGCTCGCCGAGCTCCACGAGCCTACCCGGCTCGAGGCGAACTTCGCGCTCGGGCGACCGCGGATCGCGCGTTACGACGAGCGCCGGTGCGCGCGCATCCGCGGCCGAGTACGTGCGGCTCGCCTCGTACGCCTCGGCGCTCCACGGCACGTCGAACGTGCCGTCGCCGTCGAGATCCCAGCGATACTCGTATCCCGGCCCCCGCCCCGCCTCGAAGCGCACCGTCGCGCCCTCGACACGGGCCTCGATGCGCGGATGGGGATACACGACCCACCAGCCCAACAACACGACGCCGACGGCGATGGCGCCCGCGTAGGCCGGCATCGCGCCGGTCTGCAATCGTGACAGCAGCCAGCCCCCCAGCTCGGTGACGGCCGCGGTCAGACGCGCGAACAGCGCGTCGACGACGTACCGGTCGAACACGTCGGCGAAACGCCCCGCCGCCCGCACCGCCCGGACCACCGTCGCGTCGTAGAGCGCGTCGATGCGCCACTCGTCGCGAAGCAGCCGGTACAGCGCCCCGACGCGCGTCGCCAGGGACGAGGCCGCCGCGCCGGGCTCGCCCGTCCCGTACCACGCGCGCGCGAGCCCGATCCCGACGAGCATCGCAACGAGGCCAACGCCCATCGCCGCGGCCTCCGCCGGCCCGAAGTGATGAGCGGCCCCACCGGCACCGGCGGGCTCGCCGCCGGCGGTGGACAGGGTCGCAAAGAAACCCGCGAACCAATCGCCCCAGACGTTCGGCAGTCCGAGCGCGTGGGGCAAACCAAGCCAGCCGGCGGCGATCGCCCCCACGCCGAGCACGATCAGAGGGAGGGTCAGCACGCGCTCTTCGTGATGCGGATGCGACTCGTACGGGTGCTCGTCGTCGTGGTGGACGGTCGCTCCGCCCTCACCCACGACCCCGGAAGCCGCTGCGGCCGCGCTGCGGTACGAGCCCGAGAACGTGAGGAAGTAGAGCCGGAACATGTAGAACGCGGTCATCGTCGCCGCGGCACCGAGCCCGACCAGCACCACCGCGCCGACCCACGCGGGCAGCGGCCCATCGGGGCCGCCGAGCGCCACGCTCGACGCGCCGAGAAGGATCTCGTCCTTCGAGAAGAAGCCGCTCAGCCCCGGCACGCCCGCGATGGCGAGACAGCTGACCAGAAACGTCCAGTGCACCGTCGGCAACGCGGTGCGTAGCCCGCCCAGGCGCCGCACGTCGGCGTCACCGTGCGCTCCCACCGCGTGCATGACGGCGCCCGTCCCGAGGAACAGGCACGCCTTGAAAAAGGCGTGCGTGAAGACGTGGAAGAAGCCCGCCGCGAACGCCCCGACGCCGACGCCCGCGAACATGAACCCGAGCTGACTGACCGTCGAATACGCGAGGATCTTCTTCATCCGCGTCTGCACGAGCGCGATGGACGCGGCCAGCAGCGCCGTCGCGGTCCCCACCAGCGCCACAACGGCCATCGCCGTCGGGCTCTGCACGAAGACGTGCGACAGACGGCAACAGAGATAGACGCCCGCGGTGACCATGGTCGCCGCGTGGATGAGCGCGGAGACCGGCGTCGGGCCCGCCATCGCGTCGGGCAACCACACGTGCAGCGGGATCTGCGCGCTCTTGCCCGCGCAGCCGAGCAGCAGCAGCAGGCAGGCGACCGTGGCGACGCTGGCGCCGAACAGACCGCCGCGACCGAGCGTGAACGGCGCGGCGAGCTCCGGTGCCGCACGGTTGATCGCCTCAAGCTCCACGCTGCCCGTCGCCACCACGAGCACGAACATCCCGAGCAGCATCCCGAGGTCGCCGATGCGGTTGACGACGAAGGCCTTGCGCCCGGCCGCGGCATACGCGGGGTTCTTCCACCAGAACCCGATGAGCAGGTAGCTGCACAGGCCGACGCCTTCCCAGCCGACGAACAGCAGCGGCAGGTTGCTCGCGAGCACGAGCAGCAGCATCGAGCCCGTGAAGAGGTTCAGGTACGCGAAGAAGCGCGCGTAGCCCGGATCGTCGCGCATGTACCCGAGCGAGAAGACGTGGATGAGCGCCCCGACCCCCGTCACCACCAGCGTCATCACGCCCGAGAGCGCGTCCATCACGAACCCGACGCCGACGGGGATCGCGCGCCCGTCGACGTGCAGGCTGAACCAGTCGTACAGGTGCGCGACGATTCGCACGGGCTCGCCGCCGTCCGCGCGCAGATCGACCAGTCGCGCGAACAGCGCCACGGCGAGCAGAAACGACGCGGTCACCGAGCCGACGCCGATGGCGCCGACGAGCCGGCGGTCGGCGTAGCGGCCGAAGAGGCCATTGAGCACCGCCCCGAACAGGGGCAGCAGCACGATCCAGACGAGCGCGCGTTGCGGGTCGATGGACATGGCGCCGCGTCAGTGCCTGAGTTGATCGGCCGCGTCGATCTCGACCGTCTTGCGAAGCCGGAAGAACGCGATGACGAGCGCGAGGCCCACGGCGGCCTCCGCCGCGGCCACCGCGATGACGAGGAACGCGAAGAGCTGACCCGCGTGCGTCTCGGGGCGGAAGCGGTTGAACGCGACCAGGGCCAGATTGGCCGCGTTGAGCATCAGCTCGATGCACATGAGCTGCACGAGCACGTTGCGCCGGAGCAAAAAGCCCACCGCGCCGATGCCGAAGAGCAGCGCCGACAGGCCGACGTAGGCGTTGATGCCGGCCGACATCAGTGGCCTCCGTGCGCGGCCACCTCGGCCGCCAGCCGTCGCTCCTCGGCCTGCCGCCGCTCCGCCTCGGCGCGCCGCTCGCGCTCCCGCGCCTCGTGCGCCTCCTGCTCGGCCCGGCTCCGTCCGCGGGCCACGGCGATGGCCCCGACGATGGCCGCCGTGAGCAGGACGCCGACGAGCTCGAACGCGAGCGCCGCCTCCCCGTACAGAATCCGCCCGAGCGCCTCGACGCCGCCGAACGGGGCGCAGCCCGGCTCGCGGCACGCCGCGATCGCAGGCCGCGGCGCGCGCACGCCGAGCAGGATCGCCACGAGCCCCGCCGCGACCGTGGCGAGCAGCGCCGCCCCGAACAGGCGCACCCCCACGTTGCGTCCGCTGCCGGCCGCCTCGGCGTCGGGTCCGATGAGCATGATGACGAACACGAACAGCACCACGACCGCGCCCGCGTACACGAGCAGTTGCAGCGCCGCGAGCAACTGCGCGTGCAGGGTCAAGAAGAGCCCCGCCAGCGCGACGATGTGCCCGAGCAGGGACATCGCCGCGCGCAGCGGCCGGCGCGAGGCGACGGTGCCGAGCGCCGTTCCGACGGCGAGAAGCGCGCACAGCACGAACAGCGCGATGCCGGGCGCGCTCACGGAGCCCCTCCGACGAGCGCACGCGTCGAGTCGTCGAGGCGGCGGTCGCGCGCCCCGCCCCGGACCGCCTCGAGGAACTCCTCGTGGAAGTACTTGACGAGCGCGAGCATCGGCATCGCCGTCCCGTCCGCGAGCGCGCAGATCGTGTTGCCCATCATGTCGTTGGAAACGTCGACGAGCAGCGCGACGTCCTCGGGACGGCCGCGCCCCTCGCAGATGCGATCCATGATGTCGACGAGCCACCCCGTCCCCTCGCGGCAGGGCGTGCACTGGCCGCACGACTCGTGCGCGTAGAAGCGCATGAGGTTGCGCGCGACCTCCACCATGCTCACCGAGCTGTCCATCACGATCGCGCCGCAGGTGCCGAGCATCGAGCCGAGCGCGCGGAACGTCTCAACGCCCATGGGCACGTCGAGCGCGCTCTTGCCGTGCCAGGCATGCAGCGGGTGCGAGGGCGCCGGCGCGTGCACGACGAGCGAGGCGGGGATAAGCGGTGTCGAGCTGCCACCCGGGATGACCGCCTTCAGGGGCCGGTCCTCGTGCAGCATCCCGCCCCCGAGATCGTAGATGAGCTCGCGCAGCGTGATGCCCGAGGGCGCCTCGTAGATGCCGGGCTTCTTGACGTGGCCCGAAACGCCGTACAGGCGCGTGCCGCCCTCGCCAGGCAGCCGTCCCAGCGCCGCGAACGCCGCTCCACCCATCGTGATGACGTCGGGCAGGTGCGCGATCGATTCGACGTTGTTAACGATCGTGGGCATCCCGAAGGCGCCCCGCACCGCGGGGAACGGCGGCTTGAGCCGCGGCTCGCCCCGTCGGCCCTCGAGCGATTCGAGCAGCGCGGTCTCCTCGCCGCAGATGTAGGCGCCGGCGCCCGGATGCGTGAAGATCTCGATCTCGTGCGGGACGCCGAAGGGCCGCGGGCCGAGGTACCCCCGCGCCCGCGCCGCAGCGATGGCCTCGTCGAGCCGCTGCATGGCGAGCGCGAGCTCGCAGCGCACGTAGATCCAGCAGCGGTGCGCTCCGATGGCGCGGCACGCGATGATGCAGCCCTCGACGAGCCGGTGCGGATCACGCTCCATGATCGAGCGGTCCTTGAACGTCCCGGGCTCGCCCTCGTCCGCATTGACGACGAGATAGACCTGCTGGCCCGGCGCCGGCCTCAGGAAGCCCCACTTGACCCCCATCGGAAAGCCGGCGCCGCCGCGTCCGCGGATGTGGGCTGCCTTGACTTCCTCGCGGATCTGCTCGGGCGTCATCTGCGTCAGCGCCT
This sequence comes from Myxococcota bacterium, assembly GCA_025054695.1. Taxonomy (GTDB): domain Bacteria; phylum Myxococcota_A; class Polyangia; order Polyangiales; family JANWZI01; genus JANWZI01. The sequence continues at coordinate 10,545 of JANWZI010000013.1, forward strand.
TGCGCGCGGCCGCGTAGGCGCCGTGTCGCTCGGCCACCTCGAGCCGGTGCGCGTCGGGCACGTCGTAGCGCGCCGTCAGGTAACGCATCTCGAGCGTCACGCGGCTCCTCCGGCGTCGGGCTCCTGATGCCGTGGCTCCGACGGCTCGACCGCTGCGGTCCGAGCCGCGATCTCGTCCAGGATGCGGTCGAGCTCGGCGAGCGTGAGATTCTCGTAGTAGCGGTCGTTGATCTGCACCACCGGGGCACCCCCGCAGGCGGCGAGGCACTCGGCCTTTTTCAGTGCGAACTTGCCGTCCTTGCTCCGGCCCCCCGGCCGGCATCCGAGCCGCCGCTCGAGGTGCTCCTGAATGACTTTGGCCCCACGCAGGTCGCAGGAGAGCGTGCGACATACCCAGACGACGTTCGGCGGATGGGGCTTCTGGAACAACGACGTGTAGAAGGTGACCACGCCGAGGACGTGGGCCGTCGAGACCCCGATCCGACGAGCGACGTAGTCGATCACCTCCGGCGAGCACCAGCCGTGCTGCTGCTGGCAGAGGTGCAGCAGCGGAATGCACGCCGCGCGCGGGTCCGGATATCGGGTGAGGATCTGCGCGGCGAGCTGCTCGCGTTCGGGACTGAGTGCAAAGGCCATGCGGCGTCCTCGGTCGCGGCCCGTACTGGGCCGAGCGTGCGAAACGCTCGACGAGCCGCTCGAGCGCGCGCGACGCTAGGCCGCCCCCCGCACGGTGTCAAGCGTCTCGGTCCGGTTCGCCGCGACACGGCTGCGCGGGGTTTCGCGAGGCCAGGACCAAGTCGGAGTTCGAGTCGGAGTCGGAGTCGGAGGCCGAGTCCGAGTCCGAGCCCGTGCCAGGGTCCACCGGTTGACCCGTTCCGGCCCGGCCCGCAGGCTCCATGCATCGTGCGGGAGCTGTCCGCAGTCCTGCTCGCAGCGGCGTTGGTGGGCTGCCCGCGTTCTTCGCCCGCGGCGGACGCCTCCGCGCGCGACGCGCCGGCCGCCGACCGGCCCCACGAGGCAGGCGGAGCCGACGATGCGGACGCCGACGGGCTGTGCGACGAAACGGAACGGCGGTACGGAAGCGATCCGACGTCGGTGGATACCGACGGGGACGGGTTCCCGGATTACTACGAGGTGGTCGCGGTGCTCGATCCGACCGCGCCCTCGGAGCCACCCCGACAAGACGTCGTCGTCCTGACGGAAAGCGGCGGCTCGCGCGCGTCCGTCCACCTCGACATCACGGTGCGTGGCGCCGGCGAAGACTTTCAAGGCGCATTCGAATCCGTGTGGGTGCCGGACGTGGCGGGCACAACCGCCGCCGAGTTTTTCGAGGACGCCGACGCGATCGACGCGTACCCGCGCGAGAACGTCGCGATCATCGAAGGGGAAATCGAGCGCTTCCGTGGCGTCGTGGGCCGCACGCGCCTGTGGTTCGAACTGACGTTCCTGTGGCGCGACGCGTTGGAACGACGCTGCGTGCGACTCTATCCGTTCCACTACACCGTCAAGCGCAACGACGGCGTACTCGTGGCACGTCCCCGACGCCTGCTCCTGGTGGTGCCGGCCGGCACGTCGAGGCCGCAGCCCGCCTCGTGGTGCGCCCCTCCCGAAGCACCCTGCCGCTGACGGCGGCGACGCGTTCTCTCGATGTTGCCAACCAAAAGGGCGGCCGCGAATCTGAATCCGACTCAAAGTCCGAGACGACGAGCACGCCCGATACGCAGCACGGAGTCTGAGGCCAAGTCAAAAGCCGAGTCCGCATCCGAGACCGACTCGGAGCCCGTGTCCGAGTCCGACACCCCGGACGGCCCCGAGTCGGAGACCGCGTCTGCGGACGAGTCCGAGCCCAAGCCGGAAACGGCTTCCGAGACCGACTCGGAGTCCGAGTCCGCCTCACAGTCCGAGCACGCGACCGAATCCGAATCCGTCTTCACGGGCCATTGGCCGTCCCCGACCAAGCAGGTAGCCTGTTCGGTGCGTTGGCGCAGAAGTCTGTCGTTCCTTTGTGCCACGAGCCGCCGAGTCAAGACCTCGGGCTCGCCGTACAGCGCAGTCCGCTGGCGACCCGAAGAGGTACGGGTTTCTCTCTTGCGCGCAGAGGTGACCCTCGACGCCCTTCGCGTGGGCCGGATCGACCTGTCCGATGTTCCCTTGCTGCCCGGCCTCGAGCCGCTGCGTTTTGCGGCTGCCCCGCGGTTCCAGCCTCCGCTCCAGCGCGCCGCTCCGTGGATCGGTCGGCCGATCCCCGTGCGGCGATCCACGCGGACAACTTTGAGCGAGCGGTGATGGTTGCGCGCTGGGACTTGCCTGGGCGAGCACGCGCCACGGCGGTGATTGTCGCGGCGCGCTAGCCAGCGCGCTTGCGGGGTATCGCGTCCTCCCCCTGGCCCGATGACACCGGACTGCGCAGGTCTGTTGTCCCCGTCAGCATCCCGAATTCCGAAGACTCCGCCGAACGGCACGTCCCTTGCTTGGCGCCAATGTGAAACGCACCGAACACAAAAGGGGAAGCGCAAGAATGCGTACCAGGAGCCGGACCGCAGGCGCTTGCGGGTCGTTGCTAACGATTGTTGCGCTCGGGTGCGCCGGGGAGATGGGGCCTGCGCGGCGCGTGCGTGGATCATCGGACGCCGCAATCTCGGAGATCGACGGCGGACTTCCCTGTGATCCGGCCGCGTGCGGTGCGTCGTGCCGAGCGAGCGGTGCCGCCGGTGGGCGGTGCGAGGCCGACGCTCGTTGCGCGTGCGTTGCGAGCTCAACCGAGGAGGCCTGTGGCGACGGCTTCGACAACGACGCAGACGGCGCAATCGATGAGAGCTGCGCGTGCATGCCGGGAGCGATGCAGGCCTGTTACACAGGTCCTGCCCAAGCGCGCGGAGTCGGTGCGTGTCGCGAAGGACGTCAACGCTGTGTGTCCTCCGGAGAATTCGGCGCCTGGGGAGCCTGCGAAGGCGCCGTCCACCCCGCAGTCGAGCGCTGTCGCGGCACCGACGACGACTGCGATGGCCTCGTCGACTGCGCGGACCCTGATTGCACGGAGGCGTTGTCCTGTTCGTGTCGCCCCCGGGATGAATCCTGCACCAACAGCGCGGACGACGACTGCGATGGACTCGTCGACTGCGCCGACCCTCACTGCGGCATGCATCCCGTCTGCTGCGTGCCGCGCTCGGCAATCGAGAGCACGTGTGACAACGCGACCGACGACGACTGCGACCGGCTCATCGACTGCGTCGACCCCGATTGCGCAACCCAACCCGCCTGTTGCATGCCTCGCTCCGAAGCCTGCAGCAACTGGGTCGACGATGATTGCGATCGTCTCGTGGACTGCGCAGACTCGGATTGCCGCGGACAACCGGCATGCTGCATGCCGTATCCGGAGCAGTGCACGGACGGGGCGGACAACGACTGCGATGGGCTCGTGGACTGCGCAGACCCGCATTGCGAAACGAGTGCGGCCTGCTGCCGTGTCGGCGCGGAAACGGGCGGTGCGTGCACCGATGGACGGGACAATGATTGCGACGGATCCATCGACTGCATGGACCCGGACTGCACTGCGCCCGGCGGGTCTTGTCGCGCGACTTTCTGCAATACCGGCGGAACGTGGCGATTGGATAGGGCCTGGTACTGCTGCTGCGGATCGGGGCCCGGAGGATTGGGAGGGTTCATGAGCGGAACCACAGGAGGCGGTTGCGGAACCACCCCATGGTCGAGCGGAACGTTTCAGGCGCGATGTGCGGGAACGTACAACGTTTGTTTTCGTACGACACCGAACGGGGGGTCGGGGTGCACGTTGAACGAGCAATGTGTCACGGTTCGCGTGCCGACCGATGGCGCGACGGTGTCCGTTCCGGCCCTGAACGGTTGGGGATGCGATCGAGGGGCATGCGGCGACGAAGCTTCTCGCCTGGGAGGGCGCGTGTGCGTCCGCGTCACCGGAACGACGGTTGATGGCGTCCCCGTTTCGCGGGAAGGTAGTTGTTCGGTCGAATCCGGAGCATGCGGTGGCGGGGGTGGCGGTGGTGGGGGTGGCGGCGGCTCGTGGTAGCGAGCGTCCCCACCATGCCCGCTCGGTCCAATCGGCAATGCGCATCGGCGTAGCCACGTCGTGCCTGCACTCCCGCTCAGGGAACGAAGTCGGGATGGGTTCCCACCGGACTTGGGCCGTCCCCGACGAGGGAAAGAGGCAAGAGGTTGCGCGCTGCGGCGGATAGGTCGGTGGTTCCGTGGTGGCAGAAACCCGCGAATCCGTCGGACCCTGGGTCCCGCGATTCCCCCGCACGGTCGCCTCGGGTCGGCAACACGACCCCGGAACACGCGCTCGAGGGCCTCGCGCTCGCCCTACAGGTCGGCCCGCTCGCCGCCTGAGGAGTCTCAAGGCTCAGAGTTCGAGTCCGAGATTGCGCCCGAGGCCGACTCCGCGTCCGCGCTCGAGGCGGGTGCCGTGACCGAGCCTCATACAAGAACTGTAGCGAACGACGCGTCGCGTGCCGCGACCCTCTAAGCGGCCTTCTGCCGAGATGCCGTCCCCGCGGGCTGTGTGGCGGGCATCGCCGCATCGAGCCATGCGAGCGCCGCGCCGAGTGCTGCGCCGAGCCTCCTGGGGTCGTTCAGGACATGGGCGCAGCGGCTCCCCCACCGATGCCGACGCGCGCCGGGCCACAGCTGCGGAAACATCCGGTCCGCCTCACCGTCTGCGCGAGTGAGGGCGACCAGCGCGGCCCGCCCCCGATCCAGCGCGAGATCGAGGCGGAGCAATCCTCGCGATCGGTCTGGATCCACGAACCGGATGCGCGCGTCGAGGAGCCTCCCGTCGGCGCATACGAGCACGACGGGGGTGCCCACCACAGCCAGCCGTCCGCTTCGTGCGAGCAGCGCCCCCAGCGTCTCGAGGGCGCTCCGGCCTGCGAGGTGCCCCCGACAACCCCACGCCGCGACGAGTGCCGCCATCGCGAGCGCAACGCGTTCGATGGTGGCGACCGCATCGCCCTCGAGCCAGCTCGCGGCGAGCATCGCACCCAGCGAGCCGAGCCACAGCACGGCCCCCGAGGGCGCGGTCGCGTCGAGCACATGAGCACCGAACCAGCAGCGACGGCGGTTCGCCCGCACGGCATCGACTCGCTCGCGGCCGTCCGCCGGTCGCCACGCAGCGGGCCGCAGGGTCGGGTCGTCGCCAGCGGGTCGCACGACAGCCATCGCGGCAATCGCGCAGAGCACGAGCCCGAGCAGCGCCCCCTCGAGAGGCACCACCAAGCCGACCGTCCCGAGCCCCAGCGCGAGCAGCGCGGCCAGGCCGTGCGTCCCCGGCACCAGCGGCTGCAGCCGCCGACCCCGTCGAGCACCGGCACGGAGCACGCCCGCCCGCCCGCACCAGCTCACGATGCTCGACACGATCACCGCGAGGAGCAGCCCCGGACGCTCGGGGGCGCGCCAACGACCGACGACCGGCTGCTGCGCTTCCACCTCAAGAGGTTCAACGAGCGCCTCTTGCTCGGAGGCTGGCCGCCGGAGCTCGAGGCCGACGACCCAAGGAAGGGTGCGCGGGAGCTGGGACCGCTCCAGTCGCCAATACGTCGCGTCTCTGAGCTCCCACCGCGCGAGGCGTACGGTGGGCTCGGGGTCGAGCAACCGGGCACCGGGCGGCGCGCGCACCGTCACCGCGGCGCGCGCGAGGTCCGACTCCCACGCCGGCAGGCTCCAGCGAAGCCGCTGCGGCTCCTCGGCGGAGCCATCCGCGTGCAACGACGGGCAGCGCATCGCGACCCCCAGTTCGAGCCTTCCCCGTCGCGGCGCTCGCGCGCGTTCGAACCGCACGACGAGCCGGTCGCCGCGCACCTCAGCGCGCGGCTCGAACTTGCGCCCGTTGGACCCCCAAGCCCATGAACTCTTTTCGCGCTCGAGCTGCACCCCCTCGCACACGCCGCCGATCTCGAGCCGCTCGAGCCACCCCGCGCGCACCTGCACGACGAGCGCGAGCGCGACCCGTGCCGAGCCGTCCGCTTCGATGTCCAGATGCGCGCTCGCCTCGGTCACCGATGCGTCGGTCCACGCACGAGCGACCGTGGGCCGCGCGCTGCAAGCCGAGACGAGCACGACGAGCACGCGGAGCCGATGCATCGCACGCGTCGCCCTCCGCGTTCGGAGCGCCCTGGGACCGCACGTGCCTCGCGGCGGGGCCGTCTCGGTCGTGGCCACGACGCACGAGCCTACGGGCGCTCACGGAATTGCCGAAAATTCGTGCGATGGGACGCGGGAACCCGGACACGGAGTCGATGTCGGGCTCCCATTCTGGCTCGGATTCGGACTCGGTCTCGGTCGCGGGCTCCGACTCGGCCCCGCACATGGCCTCGGGCGCGGTCTGGGACGCGGACTCGGGTTCGAGCTCCGACGCGAACGCCGCTGCCGCCGCACCCCAACGGGCCGCGCGCGCAACCTCATGGCCCGGCCGCGCGCGCTCCCACGTACGAAGCGATGGCGTCGCGCACAGTCTTCTCCAGGGCATCGAACGCCAACCCCGCGGCACAGTGTCGGCGGGCCACGCGCGCCCATCGGACCGTCGCGCGCGTATCGACGGGTGGGTCGACGCCGGGCAATGCGAAACGGACGCGAATGCGTTCGCCCACCGACAGCGTCTCCGATCCGATCACGAGCATGCCACCCGCGGACAAGTCCTCCGCGTTCGCTTCGAGTCGTCGGCCATCCTCGCGCACGAGCACGACCGGAGCGGTGAACGGCACGCGCGGATCGCGTCGGCGCTGGAGCCCCTCGTGCGCCGCGGCGTCGGCAAGCCCGGCGTCCGCGCGAGGCTCCGAAGCCCCGAGCGCTCCCGTGGGTTGCGCCATTCCGGGCGCGCCGGCGTAATGCAGCAGCAGCGAGGAGCAACCCCGCGCCACGGACGGCCCGAGCGTCGTGCCCACTGCGTTGAGCAGCGCGTCGAGCATCGCGCGCGCGCTCGGCCATCGCGCGTCGCGATCGACCGCGAGCCCTCGCAGGATCACCTCCTCGACGGCCGCGGGCAGTTCCGGGCGCGTCGCCCGCAACGGCGTGGGGCGCTCGTTCTGCAGGACCCGGACGAGGACCGCCGCGTACTCGCCGCCGAAGGGAACCGCGCCCGACAGGCACTCGTACGCCGTGACCGCGGCCGCGTACAGGTCCGCGCGGGCATCGACGTCGGGCCGCGCCAGAAGCTGCTCCGGAGCCATGTACTCGACCGTTCCGAGCAACTCGCCCGCGCGCGTGATCTTGGGTCCCACGGGCTCCTCGTCCGGCTCGTCGGCGAGCGCGACGAGGCCGAAGTCGATGAGCTTGATCGTCTCGACCCCCGCGGCGTCGCGGCAGACGAGGACGTTGCCGGGCTTGAGGTCCCGGTGGACGATCCCGCGCCCGTGCACCGCGCACAGCGCCTCGAGCAGTTGCCGCAGCACGCGAAGCGCGTCGGGTAGCGGGAGGCGCTGGCGCGCCGCGAGCAGGCTCTCGAGCGTGCGACCTTCGAGCGACTCGAGCGCGACGAAGGGCCCCGCCTCGTCGCAGACGCCTGCGTCGAGCACCTCCACGACGTGGGGATGCCGCACGCGCCCCAGCGCGCGCGCCTCGCGCAACAGCCGCTGATGCGCGGCCTCCGATCCCAGCGCACGCCCCGCGAGCAGCTTGAGCGCCGCCCGCCTGCCGGTCCGCACGTGCTCGACCTCGAGCACGATCCCCATCCCTCCCCGCGCGATCTCGCGCACCACGCGGTAACGCCGGTCCACGACGCTGCCGGGCCCCACGTGGACCACCGACGGTCGGCAAAGGCGCGGACCGGATCCCTGCGCCCCGTCGCGCGGGGAGCCGCTCACGCCGGGGATCATCGGTCGAACCCATCCCGACCTTGAGCCGGGCCGGCCGGTCTTGCTAACGCAGCGCCGTGGCACGCGCGCGCACCTTCCAGGACCTCGTGCTCTGCCTGCAGCGCTTCTGGGCCGAGCGCGGTTGTCTGATCGTCCAGCCGTACAACAGCGAGGTGGGCGCGGGCACCTTCAACCCGGCGACGTTCCTGCGCGCGATCGGGCCCGAGCCGTGGAACGTCGCGTATGTCGAGCCCTCGCGGCGACCGACGGACGGCCGCTACGGAGACAATCCCAACCGCTTGCAGCAATTTCACCAGTTCCAGGTGATCCTGAAGCCTTCGCCGCTCGACATTCAGGAGCTGTACCTGGACTCGCTTCGGGCGATCGGCACCGACCCGCTGCGACACGACATCCGCTTCGTCGAGGACGACTGGGAATCGCCCACGCTCGGCGCATGGGGCCTGGGATGGCAGGTCTGGCTCGACGGACTCGAAATCAGCCAGTTCACCTACTTTCAGCAGTGCGGCGGCATCGACTGTCGACCCGTCAGTGGCGAGCTCACGTACGGGCTCGAGCGCATCGCGATGTACTTGCAGGACTGCGACGACGTGTTCGATCTCGACTGGGGCGCGGGCGTCCGGTACGGCGAGCTGTGGCGGCGCGCCGAGCGGGAGTGGAGCACGTACAACTTCGAGCGCGCCGACGTCGACACCTACCTGCGCAACTTCGACGAGCAGGAGGCGCGCTGCCACGCGCTGCTCGGCCTCGAACGCGGCCGCGGGTCGGACGGCGGGCCGCGCTTCCGCATCGAGGATCCGCTCGAGCGGTTGGTTCTGCCCGCCTACGACGCGGTCGTCAAGTGCAGCCACCTGTTCAACGTGCTCGACGCGCGCGGCGCCATCGGCGTCACCGAACGGCAGCGCTACGTGCTGCGCGTCCGCTGGATGGCGCGCGCGGTCGCCGAAAGCTGGCTCGCGCAGCGCGAGCGTCTCGGTTTTCCGTTGTCGCGCGCGGCAGCCGCGGCGACGCCGTGAAGCGTGCGCTCGCTCCCGGCGCGGCGAGCGAGCCGAGGACGGAGCCGGAGGCCGTCTCGGAGTCGGCGTCCGAGATCGAGTCCGAGTCCGAGTCCGACCCCGAGTCGGAGACCGAGTCCGCGACCGAGTCCAAGCCGGAGTCGGGGCCCGAGTCCGACCCCGAGTCCGAGGCCGAGACCGAGACCAAGTCCGAGTCCGGGGCCGAGGTGCCGTCGCGCTCGGTGGCGACGGCCCGGGTACCGAGGACGTCAGACGGCTCGGTTCGTCGCGCTTCACGATGCACCGTGGCCGCGCTGCCCGCAATGCTGCTCGGTTGTGCGCTCGACACGACCGAGCCCATCCCTTCGGCCCAACGCGTCGAGCTGGCGCGGGGCATTGCCGACGAGCCGAGCAGCTACCAGGCCGTCGCGCAACTGGTCAGTCGCGACGGCCGCTGCACGGCCACGCTCGTCGCGCGGAACGCCGATCGCCTGTGGCTGCTGACCGCAGCGCACTGCGTCGTCGATCCCATCGCGTTGGAGGCGATTGGCCCCCTGTTCGTCCGGTTTGTCGCAGGCCTTGCCGACGCGCCGCAGCCGCTCCTCCCGGTCACGCGCGTCGTGGTGCATCCCCGTTTCGGCTGGCAGCGCGTCGAGGCGGCTCACCCGTGGCTCGCGGACCCTTGGCCCGTGCAGTCGGCATGGGACGTCGCCGTCGTCGAGGCACGTTCGCTCGACGACGTCGAGCTCCCGACGCCCATCGCGATCGAGGTCGCATCCGAGCCGCCCGCGCCCGGCACACGCGTTCGCGTGGTCGGCTTCGGCGTCGACGAGACCGGCGTCGCAGGAACACGCAGAGAGGGGCAGACCGTCGTCGCTCGCGTGCTGCGCGGCGGGCGCGGCGCGCAGGTCCTCGCGCTCGACGCGCGGCCGCCGCGGCCCGGTGCGTGCGCCGGCGACAGCGGGGGACCGGTGCTCCGTGCCGACGCGTCCGGAACCGAGCGCATCGTGGCGGTTCTGGTCGGCCACGCCGTTCCGGGTACGTGCGATCACGAGTCGTACGCGCACCCGGTCGACGAGGAAGTGGCGCAGCTCGTCGCGGCCGCCGTGGAAGGCCGCGAGACGGGCTCCGCGCCCGGCTGCCTCGCGTGCATCGCGACCGGAGCGAGCGCCGACGCATGCGGTTGCGGCCCTGCCGACCGCGCGCCGCAGCGTTGCGGCTGGTGGCTCGGAGAGCCCGAATGCGATGGTTGCCTGGGTGCCTCGGATTGCTGCGCGCTCGCCGCGCGATGCCGCGCCGAACGCGCGTGCGCCGCGTGCATGGACGACGCGCGGCGCCCCCATTGCCACGCCAACCGCGCGTACACCGAATGGGCGCGCTGTACGCTGCGGCATTGCCCCGCATGCGCCGTGGGTGTCGCGCACCGGGTTGAGCCGAAGCGCTCGCCGCGGGGAGGCGCGTGCGCGAGCGGTCCCGCCGGCGAGGCGTGCGGCGCCCATCCAACCGTCGCTTCGGCGCTGGCCTGGTCGCTGGTCGTGCGCCGACGCCGCGGCTACCCTGCGAGATCGTCGAGGACCTCGTGATCGGAGCGGTCGAAGGCGGCGGCAGCCGCATTCGCTGCGCGGTCGCTCGGAGCGACGCGACGCCGCTGGCGACCGCGAGCTTTCCGACGTCCGATCCGGCCTCGACCCTTCCGCGCATCATCGAGTTCTTCCGCGCGCATCCCGTCGAGGCGCTGGGACTGGCGTGGTTTGGGCCGCTCGATTTGCGCGCGGGCGCGACCGCCGCGACCCCGAAACCCGGCTGGTCCGACGTCGCCCTCGTCGAGCCGCTGCGCCGCGCGCTCGAGGTGCCCGTGGTGCTCGAGACCGACGTGGGCGCGGCCGCGATCGCCGAGCACGAACGCGGCGCGCTGCGCGACGCCGACCCGGCGGTCTACGTCACGGTCGGAACGGGCATCGGAGCCGGCGTGCTGGTCGGAGGCCGCCCCGTGCACGGGCTCGTCCACCCCGAGATGGGTCACGTCCTCGTGCCCCGAGACGGCGGGGACACCTTCGACGGCGTCTGTCCCTTCCACGGGCGCTGTCTCGAAGGACTGGTGGCGGCTCCGGCGCTGCGCGCGCGGCACGGCGTCGAGCCCGACGCGCTGCCCGACGATCATCCGACCTGGGCACGACTGGCGCGCTACCTCGGCACGGCGCTCGCCAGCGTCGTGCTCGTCCTCTGCCCCCAGCGCATCGCCGTCGGCGGCGGGCTGATGCGCCGCTCCGGCCTGCGCGAGGCCACCGCACGTGCGATGCGTGACGCGCTCGGCGGGTATCTGCGCCACGACGCGCTCACGCGGACCCCCGAGCGCTATCTCGTCGCGCCCGCGCTCGAAGAGCCCGGCCTCGCAGGTGCCCTGCTTCTCGCCCGCCGCTGTCTGGCGCGCTGACCCGAGGCGCGCGCGCAGCGCCGACCGGAGCTCGGGCTCGCCCTCGGGCCCGACGGATCGCTCGTTCCGAACCAGCCGCGCGTCCCGCGCATTCACGACGAGCGCAGCGGTGCGCCGACGGGCCACGGTCCGCGGGCGAATCGAACCGAGCTCCATCGACGCGATCGCGTCGCTTGAACCGCTCGCGCCCCTCTGGTAGCCCTGCGCGGCTCCGTCGAGAGGCGACCGCATGACCGACGTCAGGATCCTGGTGTCCGACAAGCTGAGCGAGGCAGGGCTCGCCACGCTTCGCGAGGCCGGCTTCGCCGTGGATTACCGCCCGGGGTTGTCGGAGAACGAGCTCGCGGCGTCCATCGGTCCCTACGACGCGCTCGTCATCCGATCGGGGAGCAAGGTGACCGGCCGCGTCCTCGAACGCGCCGACGCGTTGCGCGTCATCGGACGCGCGGGAATCGGCGTCGACAACGTCGACGTCGCGGCGGCCAGTCGCCGGGGCATCGTCGTGATGAACACCCCGCTCGGCAACGTCGTCACGACGGCCGAGCACACCCTGGCGCTGCTGCTCGCGGCCGCACGCCGCATCCCGCAGGCGACGGCTTCGATGCGCGCGGGCAAGTGGGAGAAGAACCGCTTCGAGGGGCGCGAGTTGTGCGGAAAGACGCTCGGCATCGTCGGCCTCGGAAACGTCGGCCGGGCCGTCGCGGAACGCGCCCGCGCGTTGCACATGAAGGTCATCGCCACCGATCCAAACGTCGGACCGGAGCGCGCCGCCGAGGTGGGCGCGGAGCGAGTCGAGCTGGACGAGCTGCTCGCGCGCGCCGACTTCATCACCCTGCACGTCGCGGGTGCGGCCTCCACCCGGGGGCTCATCGACGCGCGTGCCTTCGCGCGCATGAAGCGCGGCGTCGTCCTCGTCAACGCCTCGCGGGGCGGGGTCGTCGACGAGCAAGCGCTGCTCGACGCGCTCGAGCAGGGCATCGTCGAAGCCGCCGCGCTCGACGTGTTCGAGACGGAGCCGCCGCCCGCCGACCATCCGTTGCTGCGCCACGAGCGCGTGGTGCTGACGCCGCACCTGGGTGCGAGCACGGTCGAGGCCCAGGAGCGCGTGGCGGTCGAGATCTGCGAGCAAGTGGTCGCGTTCCTGCGGGACGGGACGGTGCGCAACGCGGTTAACGTACCGGCACTCGGTCCGGAGGCATCGCGCATCGCGGCGAGCTACGGTCCGCTCGCCCGCCGGCTCGGAGCCCTGCTCGCGCAGCTTGATCCGTCGGAGGCGCGCGAGCTGCGCGTCGAGTGCGCCGGGGAGACGGCCGAGGCGACCGCGGCGCTCGCGGCCGAGGCGCTCGCGGGCTACCTGTCGCGCCGTCTGGGCGAGGAAATCAACGCGCTGCGCGCGCCGTTCGAGGCGCGCGCGCGCAATCTCCCGCTCGTGGAATCGCGCGAACCGCGCGCGGTCGGATGGGTGGGCACCGTCCGCGTGACGCTGTCCGGCGCCCGGCACCTGCACACCGTCACCGGCACGCGGTCGCCGTCGGGCGAGCCGCGCCTGGTCGGCCTTGACGGTTACCACATCGACGCCCTGCTTCGGGGGCAAGCCCTGCTGCTCGAGAATCGCGACCGTCCCGGCGTCATCGGCGCCGTGGGGACCATCCTCGGTCGCCGCGGCATCAACGTCTCGCGCATGCAGGTCGGCCTCGACGAGTCGACCCGGCAAGCCGTCTCGCTGTGGAACGTCGACTCGACCGTGCCGCAGGATGCGCTCGCCGAGATCGGCGGGTTACCAGACGTTTCGAGCGCGCGGCTCGTCGATCTCGGATGACGCCGGCGACCGGCAGCCGACTGCCGCTCGTCCCGCCGGCCGGCATGCGGGATCTGCTGCATCCGCACGCGACCCGACGCCGCGCCCTCGCCCGCGCGCTCGTCGAACGCTTCGCGGCGCACGGTTACGACCTCGTCGTCACGCCGCCGTTCGAGCACGCCGAAGTGCTCGAGCGCGGGCTGGGCCCGCTCGATCGGCGCGACCTGTTGCGGTTCGTCGAGCCCGAATCGGGCGAGGTCGCGTTGTTGCGGCCCGACGTGACGCCCCAGATCGCCCGACTCGTCGCCACCCACCTGCGGGATCGACCCGGTCCCTGGCGCCTTGCGTACGAAGGCAGCGTCGTGCGGCGCGCGCGGGGCCGGATGCACCGGACGGTGCAAATCGCCCAGGCCGGAGTCGAGTGCATCGGACTGCCTTCACCTCTGGGCGACGTGGAGGTCGTCGCGCTGGCCTCGCGCTGCGTCGAGGCGGTGGGTCTCGGTGAGCACCGCGTCGAGCTGTCCGACGTCCGCATCGCGTCCAGCGTCCTCGACGAGCTTCCCGAGGCGCTTCGAGACGCAGCGGCCCAGGCCCTGGACCGCCGCGACGCGGCGGCGCTCGAGCGACTGGCGCGCGAGGCACGCTGTCACGCCGCGCTCCGACGCGCGTTGCCATGGCTGTGCGAGGCCCAGGGCGGACGCGAGGTGCTCGACCGGGCACGGCGCACGCCCCCGCGACCCGCGTGGAAGACCGCGCTCGACGCGTTGACCGACTTGTGGGACGAGCTCGACGCGGAGGGCCTGGGCGATCGCCTCCTCGTCGATCTCGGCGAAGTGCGGGGCGCTGCCTACTACACGGGGCCCAGTTTCCGCCTGCTGGCCGAGGGCCCGAGCGGCCCGGTGGGCGCCGGCGGCCGCTACGACGAACTGTTGCCGCGCTTCGGCCTCGAGGCTCCGGCGACCGGATTCGCGCTCGACCTCGACGCGCTCGAGCAGGCCCTGGAGCATGCCGGCACGGCACGGCCCCTCTCGGTGCCGGTGCGCATCGCGGTCGGGGGCCGCGGTCGCCTCGAGCCGTTCGCGCGCACCCTCCGCGAGGTCGGCGCGACGGTCGCAGCGTTGCCGCTCGAGGAGCCGCGCCAGGCGCTCGCCTTCGCACAGGCCTGGGGCTACGACGCGGTCGTCGTGCTCGGTGGCGATGCGGTGCGCGCGACGCGCGTGCGCGACGGCGCGCGTCGCACATGGTCCGCGGGACGGCTCCGACCCGTCGCGCTGTGCGCTTGGGCGTGCGGTCGCACCGTGGAGGCGTAGCGCCGTGCCCGTTGTTGCAGTCGTCGGCGCCCAGTGGGGCGACGAGGGCAAGGGCAAGGTCGTGGACCTCTACGCCCGCCACGCGGACGTCGTGGCGCGCTGGTCGGGGGGCGCCAATGCGGGACACACCCTCGTCGTGGGCGACGAGCGCATCGTGCTCCATCTGCTTCCGTCGGGCGCGCTCCATCCGCAGGCGACCATCGTCCTCGGCCAGGGCATGGTCATCGACCCCGACGCCCTGCTCGCCGAGATCGACGCGCTCGACGCACGCGGGGGATTCCGCCTCGATCGGCTCGTCGTCAGCGAAAGGGCCCACGTCGTGCTGCCCCATCACGTGGCGCTCGACCGCTTGCGCGAGCGCGGCACCTCGGCGCTCGGAACCACCCGTCGCGGCATCGGACCCGCCTACGAGGACCGGGTCGGTCGCCGGGGCGTGCGCATGGGCGACCTACTGCGCCCGGAGCGGCTGGCCGCCCGCATCGACGCCGCGATCGCCTGGTGGCGGCCGATGCTCGAGGCCGCGGGCGAGCCGTTGCCCGACCGCGACGCGGTGCTCGAGCGATGCGCGAGCTGGGCCAAGCGGCTCGGGCCGTACGTCGGCGACGCGTCGCATCTGCTCGCCGAGGCGATTGCGGCCGACCGGCGCGTCCTGCTCGAGGGCGCGCAGGGTACGATGCTTGACGTGGACGCGGGAAGCTATCCGTACGTGACGAGCGCGTCGGTCGGAGCCGCCGGGATTCCGACCGGCCTGGGCATCGCGCCCCTGCGGCCCGATCGCATTGTCGGCGTGTGCAAAGCGTACACGACGCGCGTCGGAGCCGGTCCGATGCCGACCGAGCTCGACGAACCACTCGGCAGCCGGCTCCGCGAAGCCGGCGGCGAATACGGCGCGACGACGGGACGTCCGCGGCGCTGCGGCTGGCTCGACGTTCCGGTCCTGCGCCGCGCCGTGCGCGTCAACGGCCTCGATGCATTCGCCGTGACCAAGCTCGACGTGCTGACGGGCCTCGACCCGCTCCGCCTCTGCGTCGCCTACGAGTGGGACGGCCAGCGGCTCGAGGAGCCTCCGTTCGACGATCTCGACCGCGTCCGCCCCGTCTACGAGACGCTGCCCGGATGGCACGAGCCCCTCGGGGCGTGCCGCCGCCTCGACGAGCTGCCGGCGGCCGCGCGCCGCTACCTCGAACGGATCGGCGAGCTCGTGGGCCGGCCCGTCACGCTGGTCGGCGTGGGAGCGGAGCGTGACGACGTGCTCGGAACGACCGATCCGTTCACCTCGGCAAACCGCGCCTCGACGCGCCGATCCGGCGACGCGCTCTGAACGAACCGAGCTGGCCGCAGGACGCAGGGGCGGCCCCGTTCGTCCGAGCCTGAGTCCGAGGCCGAGACCGAGCCAGCGGCCAAACCGCACGGCTGCGGCTGCGCAGGTTGATCGGGTAGGGTTGCGGCTGCGAGACGTTCGGGATCCGCCGCGGTCGTACCCGCTGCGCTCTCGCTCGGTCTTCGCCCTCGAATCGCGGCCGCCTCGCAGCGCCAGGACGGAAGCTGGGAGCCAATCATCAGGCGATTGGACGTGTGCGCCTCCACCCTCAACCGCCTCGTCGCGAGGCCTCGCAAGACGGGCGCCGTCGCGCCGACCCGACTCTGTCCGCTCCCGGAGCCAGCCCGACATCACGCTGCTGGAGCGGGTCGCACGCCCTCGAGCAGAAGCGGCGCGTCCACGTGGACATCTCGACGATGGGCGGCTCGTCCGAAAGCGCCTGGGTTGAGCTCGAAAAGAAGAGCATCCTCTCGATGGAGCCCGACCGCGCGCCGCTGATCGCGGTGCGCGCCGCATGTCTCGAGCAACTGCACGCCGTGCCGCCCCATCGACTCGTCTTGCTCGACGAGACGGGCTCGCACATCGCAATGACGCGCTCCCACGGCCGTACCCCCCGAGGACGACGTCTGCTGGAACGCATCCCGCCAAACCGTGGTGTGCTCACCACCGTCCTGGGCGCGATCGCTCGGCGCAGCCTGACCGCGCCGACGACGGCGCACGGTGGCACCTCGAAGGACGTCTTTCCCGCTTCGTGGGTGACCCTCCCGTTCCCACCCACCGCCCTGGGGATGGGGTCCTCATCAACAACCTCGGCGCCATGCGCACGAAGTCCGCACCGCAACCCGGCGGGTGGGCGCAGCCGTCATGTCCATGCCTACGTAAGCGCCCGACCTTGACCCCATCGCGCCGTGCGGGTCGAATCTCGAGCAGACGCTTCAAATGCTCGGCGCCCGTACCGTCCTGCCCTTCACGCGACCGTACAGGCCGCAGGCGGCCTCATCACCCCGCGAGACGCCATCGGATGGTTCCTCCCTGCCGCCATCGACACCCCCAGCCTTCGTCATCGGCGCTGTGAGTACCAGTCCGAGTTTGAGTCCTTGACCGAGCCCGAGCCCGAGCCCGACACCGAGCCCGAGCCCGAGCCGGAGCCCGAGCCTGCGTCACGGGCCGAACCCGACCTCGTAGTCACCCCGGCCGGCGGCCGCCTTCAGGAGCGGCTGCCGCGTCCTCGACCGGGCGGCGCCGCCTGACCACGACGCGATCGGGACGCCGCTCCCCGTCGAGAAACACCACGGCGGGCTCGATCCCGCGGGCGCGCACGACGTCGAGCACCCGCACCAGACGAGCGAGGTCGGCCTCGTGAGGTGCCCTGCCCAGGCGCACGAGCAATCCGTCACCGGCATGGACGCTCCATCCCTCGTCCGCTTCCAGGTGCAATTGCTCGAGCGGCGCCCTGCGTTCGAGGCCGCGGGTGCGCCACATCGTCACCAGCGAGACCGCTTCCGCGAGCCGACGGCCGGCCCAGGCGCGATCGGCCGCCATGCGCGCCGGATCGAGTCCGACGAGGACGGGAAGGTCGAGCGCGCGCGTGCCGTCGACACGGCTGAACGGTCGGCCCTCGGCCGAGACGACGTACACCGCGTCCGAGGTGACCAGGAGCGCAGCCGGCTCGTGCTCGCGCACCGCGATGCGCAGCGTGCGCGGCAATCGTCGGGTGACCGTGGCCTCGGCGATCCATGGATGGGCGAGAAGCCGTTCGCGAACGACGACGGGATCTGCGGCGAATGCGTTCGTTCCTCGTCGAACGCCGGCCGCGGCGAGGACCTGCGCCTCGGAGAGGTGCCGCGTGCCGGTGACGATCGGCGCGTCGAGCGCGAACGTCGGGCTCGTGTGCAACCAGCGCACGCCCAGCCGCCCGGTCGCGACGGCACCGCCGAGCATCGCAACCACTGCAAGCAGGCGCAGCACAAACCTCCACCGCCCGCGCGTGCTCGGCGCGTCTGCGATCCCGCGGGACGCGGCATGGGGCGAGGTGCCGTCCGACCCGCCGACCCTCGGGACGCGGCGGTTCGGACGCGGCGGGATGCTCGAACGCACGCTCCTGGAGCCCTCCGCCTCGAGCGCGCGACCGTCAGCCGCCATGGGCGCCTCCACCGCGAAGCAGCGCGAGCAGCTCCGGGCCCGTTCGCGTGATGTCGCCCGCACCCATCGTGAGCACGACGTCCCCCGGCCGCAGACGCGGCACGAGCGCGGTGGCCAAGGCGTGCCGTTGCGGAACGTACGTCACGTCGCGATGGCCGTGAGCCCGAATGGCGGTGACGAGCCGCTCGCTGGTCGCGCCCTCGATGGGAGCCTCGCCGGCGGCGTACACATCGCACACGAACAGGACGTCGGCGCGATTGAACGCGCGCACCAGCTCGTCGAAGCACAGATGGGTGCGGCTGTATCGGTGTGGCTGGAATGCCACGACGAGACGCCGGCCGAAGGCGCGCGTCGCGGCCTCGAGCGTGGCCTGGATCTCGGCGGGGTGATGACCGTAGTCGTCGACCACGGTCACGCCGGCCGCCTCGCCCACGATGGTGAATCGACGCGCGACGCCCTCGAACGTCCGCAGCGCCTCGCGCACGACGTCGTGGGGGACGCCCACCTCGTCCGCCACCGCGATCGTCGCCAGCGCGTTGAGCACGTTGTGAATGCCCGGCAGCCGCACCTCGAAGGCGCCCATCGGACGGCCGCGGACGACAAGATCGAACGAGGAGGTCAGCCCTTCGACCCGGGGGTTGCGCGCGCGGTAGTCGGCCTGCGCCGACAAGCCGTACGTGGTCACCCGCTTGTCGATGCGCGGCAGCAGGTCCTGCACGTGGGGATGATCGAGGCACGCGACGACGAGGCCGTAGAAAGGTACCAACCGCGCGAAGGCGACGAAGGCGTCCGCGAGTCGCTCGAGCGTGCCGTGGTGATCGAGATGCTCCGGATCGACGTTCGTGATGACGGCGATGTCCGGAAACAGGTGCAAGAACGACCCGTCGGATTCGTCGGCCTCGGCGACGAGCCAGTTGCCCTCGCCGCGTGCCGCGCTGGCGCCCAGTGCGTTGAGCCGACCGCCGATGACGACGGTCGGGTCGAGCCCCGCGGCGCGCAGCACCGTCGCGACGAGCGACGTCGTCGTCGTCTTGCCGTGCGAGCCGGCCACGGCGATGGCGTCCTTGAGCCGCATCAGCTCGCCGAGCATTTCCGCGCGCGGGATCGTGGGAATCGAGGCCGCCCGCGCGGCGCAAAGCTCCGGGTTGTCGCGCGGCACCGCGGACGAATAGACGACCACGTCGGCGCCCGCGACGTGCTCCGCCCGGTGGCCGATGACGATCCGGGCACCCCGTTCGCGCAGCCGCCGCGTCGTCTCGCTCTCGCGCACGTCGCTGCCACTGACCGAGAATCCGTGCGCGAGAAGCACCTCGGCGATGCCGCTCATGCCGACGCCTCCGACGCCGACGAAATGGATGGCGCGGACGCGACCGCGAAACACGGCTCAGCTCTCGAGCACCGGCAACAGCGGACGCCGCGAGGAGCGCGCCACGGCCGGTCCATCGAGCCCTTCGGAACGTCGACGCGGCACGTACGCATGCCGCGTGCGCCGCAACGACGAGGTCGGTCCGGAGTCCGGCTCGTCGCGCGTCGGCCCCTCGCGGTCGCGCGCAGGCAGCGACGACCTTTCCACGGGCCCGCGCGCGGGCCAGCCAAGCCAGCCCACCAGGTCGTCGACCACGTCGGCGGCGGCCTGGGGCCGGCCGAGGCGGCGGGCCGCCTCGGCCATGGCCCGTCGGCGAGCCGGATCGTCGAGCAGGGCGCCGAGTCGCTCGGCGAGCCGCGCCGCATCGAGCCCGGTCTCGGGCAGGCACAGCGCCGCACCGGCCGCCTCCAGCGCGCGGGCGTTGTGGAGCTGGTGATCCCCCGCCGCGTGCGGATAGGGCACGTAGACGGCGGGCCGGCCGACGGCGCACAGCTCAGCGATGGTGGTCGCACCGGCCCGGGCGACCACGACAGCGGCCGTCGCGTACAGGGCGGCCACGTCGTCCACGTACGCGACGACGTCGGCGGGGATGCCGAGACGCCGATACGCCTCCGCCACCTCGTCCCGCATGGCCGATCCGGCCTGGTGCAGGACCGTTAGGCCTCGCTCCGCAAGCCGGAGGCGCGCCAACGCTTCGGGCACGATGCGATTGAGCGTTCGGCTTCCCTGCGAGCCGCCGAGCACGACGAGGCGGCGGGCGCGCGCCTCGAAGCCCTCCGGATCGGCGGTGACGCGACGCGCGGCATGGACGAAGGCGCGGCGCACCGGATTGCCGACGACGCGCACGCGAGACGAGGGAAAGACGCGGGCCGTCTCGGCGAACGAGACGTAGGCGCGGCCGACGAGCGGCGCGACCAGGCGGTTGGTCAGGCCGACCGTGGCGTTTTGCTCGAGCAGCGCGCACGGCACGCGCGACAGGATCGCCGCCATCATCACCGGCCCGGCCGCGTAGCCACCCAGCCCGATCACCAAGCCCGCCTCGTGCGCGCGCAATAGCGACCGTGCCCGCGCGATCGCACCGGGCAGCCGGCCAACGCCGTGCACCAGACCGCGCAAGTCCCGCCCGACGAGCGGCTCGACGTCGAGCCACTCGACGCGTTCCCCCATCGCGGGCAGCACGCGCGCCTCCAGGCCCCGCGCGGTGCCCACCCAGGTCACCTCCACGCCCGGCAATCGCCGCCGCAGCTCCTCGACGACGGCGATGCCCGGATACAGATGCCCGCCCGTTCCTCCGCCGGCCACGATGACGCGAGGGTTCATGTCGTCGCTCCTCTCGGCAGCGGCCGCCCGTGCTGCCGCACCATCGGGGTCGCCCGTGCCGCCTCGGCCGTCCGGCTCGCGCCGTCGTCGGCCGCGCGCACGCGCGACAGGTTCAGCAACAGGCCCACCGCCGCGCAGTTGACGAGCAGCGACGAGCCTCCATAGCTCACGAAGGGAAGCGCCAGTCCCTTGGTCGGAAGCAATCCGGTGACGACGGCGAGGTTGGTCAGCGCCTGCACGCCGACGAACGTCGTCGCGCCGATCCCCAGGTACAGTCCGTACGCGTCGGGCGCCCGCAGCGCCGCGCGCAGCCCGCGCGCGAACAGCAGCGCGTAGGCGCCGAGCAGCCCGAGCACGCCCAGCAGGCCCAGTTCCTCGGCCACGATCGCCGCGATGAAGTCGGTGTGCGCCTCGGGCAGGAAAAAGAGCTTCTGACGCGAATCGCCGAGGCCGACTCCCGTCAGTCCCCCCGCCCCGAACGCCAGCAGCGATTCGCTGATCTGGTAGCCCGCGTCCAAGCGGTGGGCGAAGGGGTCGAGAAACGCCTCGATGCGGCGCAACCGGTACGGCGATCCGGCCACCAGGGCCCACAGCAAAGGCAAGGCGGCGAGCAGCGCGCCGAGCAGGTAGCCGGTACGCGCCCCGGCGGTGAACAGCAGGATGAACGTGAGCAGCACGATCATCAGCGCGCTGCCGAAGTCGGGCTGGGCCAGACACAGCGCCGCGAGCACGCCGGCGACCAGCGCATGGGGCAAGAAGCCGATCGAGAACGTGCGGATGCGCTCGCGCTTGGCGGCGAGCGAGCGCGCGAGCCAGAGGACGACGACGAGCTTGGCGGCTTCGGCGGGCTGCACGTGGATGGGTCCCAGGGCGATCCAGCGCGTCGCGCCACCGGCCGTGCGCCCCCATCCGAGCAGCACCGCGAGCAGGAGCAACGTGACCGCCGCGAGCAGCGGCAGCGTGAGGCGGTGCCAGCGCGGATAATCGATCCGCGACAGCGTGCCCATCACGACGAGGCCGGCGACCGCGTACAGGGCTTGCCGGACCAGGTAGTGCGTCCCATCCCCGTACGCCCGGTCGGACAGCACCGCGCTCGCCGAGAAAACCATGACCACCCCGAACGCCACGAGCGCGACCGCGACGGCGGCGAGCACGGCGTCAACCTCGCCCGCTTGCCTCGAGCCGGAGGGCGCGGTCACCGCGCCACGCGTCGGTTTCGTCGCGCTCATCCGACCCCTCCCGACGATGCCGCTTCCGAGGCCAGAGCCTGCACGGCCGCGACGAACGCCTCGCCCCGCGCCTCGAACGAGGGAAACATGTCGAGGCTCGAGCAAGCCGGCGACAGCAACACGGCGTCGCCCGGTCGCGCCAGACGCGCAGCGCGTCGGACGGCGTCCGACAGATCGCACGCGCGTTCGATGGGCAGCCCGACGTCCACCAGAGCCCGTTCCATCAGGCCCGCGGCCTCGCCGAGCAGGACCACGGCCCGCCCGCGCGCGCCCAGCGCCGCGGCGAGCGGCTCGTACGAACCACCCTTGTCACGACCCCCGGCGACGAGGACCACGCGCCCCTGCGTCTCGATTCCCTCGATCGCGGCGACGCTCGCCGCCACGCTCGTCGACTTGCTGTCGTTCCACCAGTCGACGCCGGCGACGCGCGCGACGTGCTGCGTCCGGTGCGGCAAGCCGCGGAACGAGCGCAGCGCCCGCTCGACGCCGTGCCGTTCGGCGCCCGCGAGCCGGGCGACGAGGACCGCCGCGGCCGCATTGCGCGCGTTGTGCGCCCCGCGGATGCCGAGCGACTCGACGGGCAGCTCCAGCCCCAGCGCCTGGTCCACGATCCGCCCGTCCCGCAGGCCGACGGCCGTCGGGCCCGGCGCGCCGCCGAAGGTGTGGAGGCGACCCGCGCCGGCGCGAGCCAGCGCGAGGCAGAGCGCGTCGGCGTCGGGCACGCACGCCGCGTCCTGCCGGTGCTGCCCGAGGAAGATGCGCCCCTTGGCGGCGGCGTAGGCGGCGAACGAACCGTGCCGGTCGATGTGATTCTCCGTCACGTTGAGCAGCGCCGCCACGTGCACCCGCAGGGCGCGCGCGCGCTCGAGCTGGAAACTCGACAGCTCGACCACCGCGATCCCGTCGGGACGATCGGCCGGGCCATCCACCGCCTCGCAAAGCGGCGTGCCGAGGTTGCCGCCGACGAACAGCGGACGACCGAGCGGCTCGAGCATCTTGCCCACGAGCGTGGTCACCGTGCTCTTGCCGTTGCTCCCGGTGATCCCGACGAGCTTCGCGCGCAGCTGGCTCGCCGCGAGCTCGACCTCGCCCACGACCGGCACCCCGGCGCGCTCGGCCGCATCGAGCAGCGGATTGGACGCGACGCCGGGCGAGACGACGACGAGGTCCGCACGGTGCGCGAGCGAGGGATCGTGGCCGCCGAGTGACAACTCGACACCTCTCGAACGCGCCCCGTCGAGCCAGCGCGCATCGAGCGCGGACGCGGGGGCCGCGTCGTTGGCCAGCACGCGTGCCCCGCGTCGCCCGAGTAAGTCGACGGCCGCCCGGCCCGACCGACCGAGCCCCACGACCAGCACGCGGCGTCCTTCGAGCTGCACGGCGCTCACCTCAGCTTCAGCTGGCCGAGCGTGACCAGGGCCAGCAGCACGGCGACGATCCAGAAGCGAACGATGACCTTGGGCTCGGCCCAGCCCTTTTTCTCGAAATGGTGGTGGATGGGCGCCATCAAGAAGACGCGCCGCCCCGTCAGCCGGTAGCTGACCACCTGCACGAGCACGCTGACGGCCTCGAGCACGAAGATCCCGCCCAGGATCACGCTCACCAGCTCGTTCTTCGTGCAGACCGCGATGGCGCCCAGCCCGCCCCCCAGGGCCAGCGAGCCCACGTCGCCCATGAAGACCTGGGCCGGGTAGGCGTTGTACCAGAGGAAGCCCATGCCCGCCCCAAGCAGCGCGCCGCAGTAGATCGCGAGCTCACCGGCGCTCGGCAGCGGCGGGATGTCGAGGTACGTCGCGACCGAGCGACCGAACACCGTCAGGCCGCCGAGGTAGGCGAGCAGCAGGTAGGTGCCCGCGTTGATCATCACGGGCCCGATGGCCAGTCCGTCGAGCCCGTCGGTCAGATTCACCGCGTTCGACGTCGCGACGATCACGAGGGTGGCGAAGACGACGTACAGCTCCGCCGGCAGCTCGACCGGGTGTTTCTGGAACGAGACGAACGGCATGGCGAGCCGGGTGCGGATCGCGAGCCAGTCGGCCGGCAGGCCCGATTCCCCCAGGAACAGCCACGCGCAGAGCGCGGCCGCGACGGGAATCTGCAGCGCGAGCTTGACGCGCGCGGACAGGCCGCCGCTGCTGCGCCGCCGGATTTTGGCCGCGTCGTCGAGCCATCCGACGAGACCGTAGGCCGCCGTGACCCCCATCACGGTCCAGACCATCGCGTTGGTCGGCTCGGCCCACGCGACCGTCGAAAGCCCCAGCGCGAGCAGCACGAGCGCGCCGCCCATCGTGGGCGTGCCCGCCTTGCCCAGATGCGTGGCGGGCCCGTCGTGCCGCACCACCTGACCGATCTGCCGAGCCCGGAGCCGTCGGATGAACCACGGGTACAGGCCGAACGTCAGGAACATCGCCGTCACGGTCGCGGCGACGACCCGAAACGGCACGTAGCGAAGCACGTTGAGGAATCCGAGCCCCTCGTGCGCGCTCAGCGGATAGAGCAGCGTGTAGATCACGACGCCCCTCCCGCCTCGAGCGACGCGACGAGCGCGTCGAGCCCGACCGACCGGCTCGCCTTGACCAGCAGCAGCACGTCGGGAGCGAGCCGCCCGCGGAGCACCTCGAGCGTCGCGGCCCAGTCCGGCCGTGCGCTCGCCTGCACTCCCGCGGCGTGCGCGACGTCGGCGGCCGCGCGCATCCGGGGACCGACCGCCACGAAGAACTCGGCCCCGACCTCGGCGACGCGCCGGCCCGCCTCCTCGTGCGCCTCGCGCTCGAACGGACCCAGCTCCAGCATGTCGCCGAGCACGACGAAGAGCCGTCGCCGCGTCCGGTCCGCCAGCGCGCGCGCCGTCTCGAGCGCCGCGCGCAGCGAACGCGGGCTCGCGTTGTAGGTGTCGTCCAGCACCAGGCACCCGTCCGGCCCCCGCACCGGACGGAGCCGCCCCGGCACTGGTCGCAACGCGGACAGTCCCTCGACGAAGCGCGCGCGATCGACGCCGAGCGCGAGCGCCACCCCGAGCGCCGCGCCGGCATCCAGCGCGGCCCCCGGTCCGAGCAGAGACAGCACGACGTCGAGCGGCTCGCCGTCGATCTCGAAGCGCGCACGCGTACCGGGCTCCTCCGTCAACTCCCAGCCGAGCAGACGCACCTGGGCACCCGCGCGCGTTCCGAAGCGCAGGAGCCGACCGGCGCGCGATCGCGCCGCGGCCGCCTCGACGTGCGCGTCGTCGGCGTTGACGACGGCGACGGCCGCGGGCCCCAGCGCGTCGAGCAGCGCCCCCTCCTCCCGCGCGATGTCCTCCAACGTACCGAGCCCCTCGGCGTGCTCGACGTCGACGAGCGTGAGCACACCGACGTCGGGCTCCGCGATGGCGGACAACGCGGCGATCTCGCCACGGCGGTTGGTGCCGAGCTCGAGCACCGCGAGCTCGTGCTGCGGGGCGAGCCCGAGCAGCACGAGCGGTACGCCCACGCGGTTGTTGAGATTGCCCGGCGCGGCGTGCACGCGCAGTCCGGCCGCTCGCAACCCGGCCGCGACCAACTCCTTCGTCGTGGTCTTGCCCGCGCTGCCGGCGACGCACACGACGCGTCCACCCCATTGGCGTCGCCACGCCCGACCGAGGGCCCCCAACGCCTCGAGCGTGTCGGCGACTTCGACGACCGCGACCGACGGATCGTGCGGCGCCCGCGCCGCGTCGCGCACGACGAGCGCCGCCGCCCCCGATTGCGTCGCGCGCTCGAGAAAGTCGTGCCCGTCGTGCCGCGTTCCGACGAGCGCCACGAACGCGTTTCCCGGACGCAACGAACGGCTGTCCGTACAGATGCCGCGCGCCTTGGCAGCACCGCGACGCACCAGCCGCCCGCCCGTGTGCGCGACCAGTTCGTCGAGCTCGAAGCTCGCCTCGTTCACGGGCAGCGGCGTGCTCATGGGGCCCCTCCCCGCGCGAGCGCGGCCGCCGCCACGGCCACGTCGTCGAACGGACGGCGCTCCGCGCCGACGATCTGCCAGCGCTCGTGACCTTTGCCTGCGATGAGCACCGTGTCGCCTTCGCGTGCCGCCGCGACGGCGAGGCCGATGGCCTGCGCGCGATCCTCGACGACGACGTAGCCGCGGCTCGCCGTCCCGAGCGCCCGCTCGCTCAGCCTCGGCTGGCCCGTTTGCTCGAGGCCCGGGACGATCGCGTCGAGGATGGCGTGCGGCGGCTCGCTGCGCGGGTTGTCGCTCGTCACGATGCACAGGTCGGCACCGCGTCCGGCCGCCTCGCCCATGCGCGGCCGCTTGCTCCGATCGCGGTCGCCGCCACAGCCGAACACGCACAACAAGCGGCCGGGCGTCAGGGCCCGAACGGCCTCGAGCACGCGCGCGAGCGCGTCCGGCGTGTGCGCGTAGTCGACGAGAACCAGGCGGGACTCGTCCGGCGCGCCGACGCGCTGCAATCGTCCCGGCGCGCCGACGGCCCGCGGCAACGCGCGTTCGACGTCCGCCGGCGTCACACCGAGCGCGAGGGCACAGCCGGTCGCGACGCAGACGTTTTCGAGGTTGTGCGACCCGATGAGGGGACTGACCAGCTCGATCGCGCCGCCGGGCACCTGGATGCGACCGCGCAACCCCTCGCGCCCGCTGCGCGCCTCGAACACGCGCACGCGCGCACCCGGCTCGCCGCGCGCCGAGCAGGTCCAGACGGGCATTCGGACGCGCCGCGCCAGGGCCGCGCCGAACGGATCGTCGACGTTGAGGGCGGCCGCCTCGGTGCGCAGCGCCTCGAACAGCCGCGCCTTGGCCGCCGCGTACGCCTCGAAGCTGCCGTGGAAGTCGAGGTGATCTTGCGTGAGATTGGTGAACCCCCCGACGCGGAACCGCACGCCGTCTGCGCGATGCAGCGCCAGAGCGTGGCTGCTGACCTCCATCACCAGATGCGTGGCGCCCGCCTCGAGCGCCTCGAGGCAGAAGCGCGCCAGATCGTCCGCCTCGGGCGTCGTGAGCGAAGCGTCGCGCTCGCGGCCATCGGGCAGGCGAGCCCCGACGGTGCCCAGACGAGCCACGCGGTGGCCCGCCTGTTCGAGCATCGCTTCGAGCAAGTAACTGACGGTCGTCTTGCCGTTGGTGCCCGTGATGCCGGCGACCTTCAGGCGCTCGGTCGGCCGTCCGTAGACGATTTCGGCTGCATGCGCGAGCGCGAGCCGCGCGTCGGAGACGACGAGCACGGGCACCTGCGCCCGAAGCGGACGGTCCGCAATCACCGCGACCGCTCCGTGACGCACCGCGTCGTCGACGAACTGCGTCCCGTCGACGGCGCCACGCACCGCGACGAAGGCGTCGCCCGGCTGCACCGCGCGCGAGTCGTGCCGCACCCCACGGACCCACGTCGTGCCGCTCCCGTCGAGCCGCGCCCCCAGCTCCGTCGCGAGCGCATCGAGCCTCATGGCCGCTCCCTCTCCCGTGGCAGCGACCGGCCCGCCGGGCCGGACGGCTCGCCCCGAGCGCGCGCGCCGACTTCGTGCGGTGGCGAGACGGCGGCTTGCGACGAACGCGACTCGCCGGAGGGAAGCGGTCCGTGGATCGTGACCGGCGATGCCTCGACGGGCTCGCGCAGTGTCAAGACGACACGCGTCCCGCGCGGCACGTCCGCCCCCGCTGCGGGCTGCTGCGCGACGACGCGACCGACGCCCCGCAAGGACGCCTCGAGACCTGCGGCGAGCAGCATGCGCATCGCGGTGCGCGCTCCTCGTCCGACGACGTCGGGAACCGTGCTCCGGCCCTCCGGATCGCGAGACGCATGCCGCACGGCCTCCAGCGGTGGGGTGCTGCCGTCGGCCGCCTGCTGCGCTGCGCCCCGTGGCATCGCCCGCCCCGCATCCGTGGGTCTGTCGTCCAGCCGTCCCACGGGCACCCCGAGCTGGCGCAACGCGACCTCGGCGATGCGCCGGAACACGGGGCCCGCCGCACCCCCGCCCGACGCGAGCACGACGGGCTCGTCGAGGACCACCGCGATGACGACGCGGGGGCGATCCGCCGGCACGAAACCGACGAACGAGACGACCCATGCCCCCTCGCGGTAGCCCCCCGCCACCTCGTCGGCCTTCTGGGCCGTCCCCGTCTTCCCCGCGACCAGATGCCCTTCGACGGCCGCCTGCGAGCCCGTCCCCTCCGGCCCCGTGACCGCGACGAGCATGTCCGCCACCTGGCGTGCGACGGAGCGCGGAAGCACCCGCCGGCGCACGCGCCGCTCGGCGGTCTCGACCACCGTCCCATCGGGCGCACGAATTCGGCGGACGAGCACCGGCTCGAGCAGCTCACCCCCATTGGCGATCACGGCCATCGCGAGCGCGAGCTGGAGCGTCGTCGCGCTCATGCCCTGACCGAACGCAATCGTGGCCGCGTCGACGTCGTACCAGGTCCGCGGGTGACGCAGCGTGCCGGCTGCCTCGCCCGGCAGCGCGATGCCCGTGCGCGCGCCGAAGCCGAACGCGCGAAGCGTCTCGTACAGCCGCTCGCGTCCGAGTGCGGCCCCGATGCGCGCCGTGCCGACGTTGCTCGAATACTGGAGGATCTGGGCGGGCCGCAGCACGTCGAATCGCCGCGCGTCGTGCAGCACGTGATCGGCCACCTGCAGCCGCCCGCCGCCGCAGTCGATGGGCGTGTCGGCCTCGATGACGCCCGCGGCGAGCGCACCGGCCACCGTGAAGGGCTTGATGGTCGAGCCCGGCTCGAAGCGCTCGCCTACGGCGCGATTGCGCCGCGCGGAGAGGGGCGCGGCGCCCGGCTCGTTCGGATTGAACGTCGGACGGCTGGCCATGGCGAGCAGCTCGCCCGTGTGCGGATCGAGCACCACAACGCTGCCCGCGCGCGCCTCGAGCGTCTGCACGGCGAGCCCGAGCTCCCGCTCGGCCGCGTGCTGGATCGTCCGATCGAGCGTCAGCTCGAGGTCGTCGCCGCGCAGCGATCGCTCGTCCAGCCACGGCTCGCCGAAGACGACGCGGCCGGTCCGATCGCGCAGCACGCGCACGGTCCGCGTCGATCCGCGCAGCCGCGCGTCGTAGGTCAGCTCGAGCCCGTCGAGCCCGATGCCGTCGACGTCGGCGTAGCCCAGCACGTGCGCGGCCAGCTCGCGATGGGGGTAGTAGCGCCGCGCTTCGCGCTGCATCGCGACGCCCGGGATCCGCAGCGCGCGGACCGCGTCCGCCTCGCGGGGGGTGACCCGACGCGCCACCCAGACGAAGCTGCGATCCGAGGCGAGCCGGCGAGCGAGAGCGGCGGCATCGACGCCGTCGAGCACGGAGGCCAGGCGAGCGGCGGCGGCGGCCGGCTCGACGCCCGCCTCGCGCAACGTCCGTGGATCCGCCCAGACGCTCTCGACGTCCACGCTGACGGCCAGCGGGGCGCCGTGCCGGTCGACGATCGAGCCTCGGCGCGGACTGAGGCGCACCTCGCGCAACGCCTGCTCCTCGGCCATCTCACGCAACAGCGGGCTCGCGTCGAGTCCGAGCTGGACCGCCCGCCGCGCGACCAGCCCCGCGCCGAGCGACATGAGCGCCGTCAGCACGCCCACGCGCACGCGCGTCCAGCGCTGGCTCGTCGCGAGGCTCGCACCGCTCATCGCAACCGTCCTCGCGGAACGCCGCCGCCGCCCTCTCGCACCACGACGACGTCGTGAACCGGCGGCGCGTCCATGCCGAGCAACGGGCGCGCGATCGCCTCGATGCGCGCGGGCGCCCGAAGGCTCGCGGCCTCGACCGTCAGCCAGCGGTGACGGTCGAGCCACTGACGCTGCGCGCGCCGCGCCTCGCCCACCGCGTAGCCCAGGCGCACCGTCTCGAAGCGCAACGCCAGGTGCACGACGAACGCGCACGTCGCGGCCACGACGGCGGCCGTCCACAGCGCGAGGAAACGTCGCCGCGGCGACATCACGTTCCCTCCTCGACGCCCCGCGGTCGCCGGCGCGCCGCGCGCAGTCGCGCGCTGCGCGCTCGTGGGTTGCCCCGAACCTCGCGGAGCGACGGACGCACCGGGCCGCGCGTCAATGGCTGCAGACGTGCATCGGCTCGAAACGCCTGCTTGACGAGCCCGTCTTCGAGCGAGTGAAAGGAGACGACGACAATCACGCCCCGATCGGCGAGCAGGTCCGGCCCGGCGCGCAGCAGCGCGTCGAGCTCGGAGAGTTCTTCGTTGACGGCGATGCGCAGCGCCTGGAACGTCCGCGTCGCCGGATCGATCCGCCCCCGCGAGGGGCCTGTCGCGCGCAACACGGCGCGCCTCAGCTCGACCGTGCTTCGCAGTCGCCCCGCTTCGCGCGCGCGCACGATCGACCGCGCGATGGCCCGCGCGCGCGGCTCTTGCCCGTAGTCGGCGAGGATTCGAGCGAGGTCCACTTCGCGCAGCTCGCGCAGCAGCTCGGAAGCCGTCGGCCCGACCGTCGGGTCCATGCGCATGTCGAGCGGACCGTCGAGACGGAACGAAAAGCCCCGGGTCGGGTCGTCCAGTTGCGGCGAGCTGCAACCGAGATCCGCCACGATGCCGTCGAGCCTGCCCCAGCCGACCGATTCGAGCTGGTCGGGCAGCTCCGACATCCGCGCGTGCCGGACGATTGCGCGCGAGCCGTACGGCGCCAGGCGTTCGCACGCCGCCCGTACGGCCGTCGGATCGCGGTCCAGCCCGATGAGCCGTCCGTCCGGAGCGCTCGCATCGAGGATCGCGGCCGCGTGGCCGCCGCCCCCGATGGTCACGTCGGCATAGCAGCCACCCGGAGCCGGCGCGATCGCGGCGAGCACCTCGGCGAGCATCACCGGTACGTGCGCGAACCCGCTCACAGCCCGAGCTCCGCCAGGCGTCGCGCCATCTCCGTGCGCCGCGCGGCGTCCTCGAGCGTCGCACGACGCAGTTCCTCGAAGCGCTCTTTCGCCCACAGCTCGCAGTGCCGCCCCATCCCGGCCCACAGCACGTCGCGCTCGAGCCCGGCGTGCGCGCGCAGCGTCGCGGGCACGAGCAACCGGCCGAGCCGGTCGACCTCGCACTCGACGGCGGCCGAGACGTAAATGCGCCGCAGGGCGACCACGCTCGGGTCGAATTGCGGCAACGCCGCCAGACGTTCCTCGAACGCGCGCCACTCCGACATCGGATAGGCGACGACGCAGGCGTCGAGCCCGGTCGTCAACACGAGCCGCTCTTCGCCGGCCGCCGCGAGCACCTCGCGGAAGCGGGCCGGAAGCGACGTGCGCCCTTTGCCGTCGATGGCGTGCTCGTAACGGCCTCGAAACACCCGAATCCGCCCTCCGCGTCAGATCGGAAGCGCCGCTTCGAGGCACTGCATACCACTTTTTTCCACCGTCGTGGACCCTACGAGCTCTGCCACGGAAGAGTCAACTTCTTTCTCCCGTGGAACTATTTGAAATGTCCTACATAAGAAGGAATCACCCCTACATTGGCACACATGCATGTTGTTTCGCTGAAACAAGCATGTGCCCATCTGTGCCACGACCTCGTAGTCGCGTATGCTTCGGGGGTGAGCCCCACCGAACTGGTCGATGAGGCCTGGCGCCGCCTCGAAGCGCGATGGCACGACGCGGACGCCCACCGAGCGTTCCGATCGACGTGCGCCTCGCTCGGCAAGCTCGACGAAGCCGCACGGCGCTACAGGCAGGTCGCCGAGAGCGACCCGGTCCGAGCGGCCAGCGCCCGGACGGAGCTCGAGGCGCTCATGGCCGAGGCGCTCGCCTCGCTAGCGGCCACACGCAGCCCGAGACCACGCCGCACACGGACCCCCTTGTTCTTCGTCGCGCTCAGCCTGGCCACGGTGCTGGTCCTGGGTGCGCTCTGGGCGAGCCTGCACGGTTCGTGAACGACCGCGGAGCGGAACGAGCGTTCCCGTCGGTCCGATCACCGTGCGAAGCTTTCACTTGCCCTCGAAACGGCGTCGAGGTGCGCTCCCCCGGGTCGTCGCGGCGAGCCGAATTCGCGCTACGATGGCTCGCGAACCGCGTTGCAGCTCGACTTCGCCAACCGCGAGCTGACGATCAAGCTCGTGTACTACGGCCCGGCGCTCAGCGGGAAGACCACGAACCTGCAGGCGCTCCATCGCCTCCTGGACGCCTCGGCGGCCGGCCGCCTGATGACGCTCGAGACGCGGGACGACCGCACGCTGTTCTTCGACATGCTGCCCGTGGCCTTCGACGCGGGCAGCGGCCTGCGCGTCCGCTTTAAGGTCTTCACCGTTCCCGGTCAGGTGATGCACGCCGCGACGCGTCGCATGGTGTTGCAGGGCGCCGATGGCGTCGCGTTCATCGCCGACAGCCAGCGCAACGAGACCCGCGCCAACCAGCAAGCGTACCTCGATCTGCAGCAGAACCTGCGCGAGCTGGGCGTCGATCCGGCGCGCCTGCCCGTCGTCATCCAGTTCAACAAGCGCGATCTGCCCGACATCCGTACCGACGCCGAGATCGACGCGCTTGCCCGGCACGGCACCGAGCCCGTGTACAAGGCCGTCGCGCTTCGCGGCGCCGGGGTCCTCGAGACGTTCTTCGGTCTCGTCGAGCGCACCTGGGACGCGCTCGAGCGGGAACACCGCATCGAGCAGCGCTTCGGCGTCACGCGCGCGGCCGTGCTCGAGCGGCTCCGCGCGCGCACGCATCGAACCGGTACCGTGCCGTGACCGCGCCGGTCCCGCAGACCGATCCCCTCGACGTCGAGCTCGGAGACGTCGCGCGGCTGGAGGACATCGTCGATCGCGCCGCCCTCGCCGAGGTGTGCCGCAACTTCCACGCGCTGTTCGGCATCTCGGTCCGCGTCGTCTCCCGCGATGGAGCGCTCATCGCCGACGCGCACCACGAGCAGGCCATCTGTCAGCAGGTCAACGCGCTGACTGCCGGACGTCAGGCGTGCGCGAGCACGGTGAGCGAGGTCCGCGCGCTCGATCCGACTGGCGGCGTGCAGGTCCACCCCTGCTTCACGGGGGCCGTCTATCGCGTCGTAGGCCTCGACTATCAGGGACGTCGCATCGGGCGCATCGTCATCGGACCGTACCTTCCCGCCGAGACGCGCGAAGTGCCGCAGTCGCTGCTCCGCATCGACGCCGGCCTCGATCCGGACCGCGCGCGAGAACGGCTCGCGCAGATGCCACGGGTACGCGCCGAGACCGCCCAGCGCATCGCCGACCACCTGCGCGGCGTCGTCGATCTCATCGTCTTCTCCAGCCATCGCGCCCGGCTCGCGAGCGCAATGCACGTTGCCTCCGTCCGCGAGAGCTACCGCCAGCTCGCGGAGAAGACTGCCGCGCTGCAGACCGCCTACGACCGGCTTCGGGAGCTCGACCGGCTCAAGTCGTCCTTTCTCGCCACGGTCAGCCACGAGCTGCGCACGCCGCTCACGTCCATCCTCGGCTACTCGGACATGCTGCTGTCGGGCATGGCCGGCGAGATCGGCGGCGAGCAACGGGAGTTCGTCGAGACCATCCGAGCCAAGGGTGAGCAGCTCCTCGGACTGATCACGAATCTGCTGGACCTCGGTAAGCTCGAGCAGGGCAGCCCCACGCTCCGACGCGAGCCCGTCGACGCCGTCGCGCTCGCTGCGGATGTGGTCCGGACGATGGCCCCGGCCGCGCGGCGCAAGGGCGTCGAGCTCGTCCACCGGGTCGACGGAAGCGTGGCCCCGATCGAGGCCGACCCGGTGCGACTGCGTCAGGTGCTCAACAACCTCACCGACAACGCGATCAAGTTCACGCCGTCCGGCGGCCGCGTCGTGGTTGGCGTGCGGGCCACTGAAGTCGCCTCGTCCCGGACCGATGGACCAGGTGGCGTGCTCTTCGGGGTGCCGCGGCGCGCGGTCGAGCTGACCGTCTCCGACACCGGGATCGGGATTCCCGAATCGGAACGCGGCCGAATCTTCGACGCCTTCTATCAGGTGGACGGATCGAGCACGCGCGAGCACGGCGGTGCCGGTCTCGGCCTCGCGATCGTCCGACGGCTGGTCGAGGCCCATGGCGGCCGCATCGACGTCGAGAGCAAGGTCGGCCAGGGAACCACGTTCCGCGTCGTCATTCCAGAGCCCGAGATTGCGTCCGACGAGGGGTGATCGCAGGCACGCGCGGCGTTCCGTGCGTGTGCCACGCAGACCGTCGCCGCGGCTTTCTGTCCCCTCCCCGTCGAAACGAGGAGATGGCACCACACGACACATAGCTATCTATAATTCGTGAATGATTTAGGCCAATTTTGCCTGGACCACGTATTGCTTGGCCAACTGTGGAACGAACATGTGCCACAGGAGGCATGTCATGAGCAGGAAGATGGCACACACACCGAACCGATCGTTCGTCGCCGTGCTTACGTCGATTCCACTGCTCGCCGTCACTGCGGGCTGCGTGCAATCGACTTCGGATGGGGGCGGTTTCAGTCCCGAGCACCCGGTCGGAGCCGCCAGCGTCGCCCTGACGCGTTCCCGCAGCTGCGACGACCTGGTGCGGCTCGCTCAGGCTGATGCCCTCGCGCACATCGAGGTGGCCACCGCTCAATACCTCGAGTGGTACGCGGAGTACTTCGACCGAGGGGGAGGCGGAGGAGCCGATGCGGGTGCCGCGGCGCCGGCTCCCGCCGATGGTGCCGGTTCCCGCGACGAGGGGCCGTCGACCTATTCGGAGACGAACGTCCAGGTCGAGGGCGTCGACGAGGCAGATATCGTCAAGACCGACGGGCGACACATCTATGCGCTGGCCGGTAACCGGTTGCACGTGCTGCGGTCGTGGCCCGCGAACGAAACGAGCTTGCTGGCGAGCTTCGATATCGAGGGCTACGTCCACGAAATGTTCGTGGCCGAGGGCCGGGCGCTGGTCTTTTCGCAGACGGGCGATCCGCGGGGCCCGGCGGAAGGGGATGCGAGGTGCGCTGTACCGGGGGCGCGTGATCGCTGGCGGTGCGGCTGGGGCGCCGGCTTCACCAAGCTGACCGAAATCGCGCTCGACGAGCTGTCCTCACCGCAGCTGGTGCGCGAGTTGTACGTGGAAGGCGAGTATTTGAGCTCGCGTCGCCACGGCGACCGGGTCCGCGCGATCATCACGAATTGGGGCCATTTCTTCGATTGGAACCTGCCGTCGGTCTGGGAATACCTGTACCCTGAGCCGGGCAGCGCATTCGGTGGACCACCGCGCTCGAGCACGGAGGCGAGGCTGCGCATCCTCGCCTGGCGGCGCCATGCCATCGCGTACGTGCGCGCGCTTCGCGACGTCGCGGATTGGGTCCCCGCCGCCTTCGAGCGAGACGGCGGCCTGTTGCGCGCCGTCCCCCCCCGTTGCGATGGGTTCTACTTCCCCGGCCCCGGCATGACCGACGTGGGCATGACGCAGATCGTCGGCATCGAGCTTCGCTCCGACACCCCGATCGCTCGAACGGGCATTTCCGGACGCGCGCTCCAGGTCTACGCGAACGCCGACACGATGCTGCTGGCTCAGCCAGACTACTCGGTCGCTTTCCGCGCCTGGCGCGACGACGCCGACATCTACGAGGACCGCACGGTCCTGCATCGGTTCCGACTCGAGGACGGGATCGAGACCGTGTACGAAGCCTCCGGCGTCGTGCCCGGAGTTCTCGTCGACCAGTTCGCGATGGACGAGCGCGACGGCGTGGTGCGCGTGGCCACGACGCAGACGCGCTGGAGGCCATGGTGGGAAGACTGCGGCCGATCCGGATGCGGCTGGACGGAGCCGGAGACGACCAATCAGGTGCTCACGCTTCGGACGGCAGAGCCGGGCGCGCTCGTCGTGGTCGGCAGCACCGGACCGATGGCCCCGGGCGAGCGGGTCTTCTCCGCGCGTTTCGTCGGGGATCGCGGGTACGTGGTGACCTTCCGACGAGTCGACCCTCTGTTCGTCGTCGACCTCTCGGTCGCGGAGCGCCCGCGCGTGCTGGGTGAGCTGAAGATCCCTGGGTTCAGCACGTACATGCACCCGCTCGGCGTCGATCACCTGCTCACCATCGGCTACGAGGCGGACGAGGCTTCGGGCCGCGTGCTGGGGCTCGCGCTGCAGATCTTCGACGTCTCGGTCCCCACCCGTCCCACGCTGAAGCACAAGCACGTGTTCGAGCGCGAGGGATGGTCGGGGTCCGAGGCCGCGTGGGATCATCGCGCGTTCACGTACTACGGGCACCTGAACCTGCTCGCGTTCCCGTACTTCGCATGGAATCCGGAATGGACCGGGTTCCGCAGCAGCCTCGAGGTATTCGAGGTGGACGTCGAGGAGGGCTTGCGCCCGGTCGGGTCCATCAACCACTCGGAGCTGCTCGCGGGGCGTTGCACCCCTGAGTACGGCTGCCATCCGTACGAGGTGATGGTGCGACGCGGCGTGTTCATCGAGGACTATGTCTACTCGCTGTCGGAAGGCGGCGTGCTCGTCCACCACGTCTCCGACCTGGGCCGCGAAGTGGCGCGCGTGCCGTTCGTCTCCGCGCCCTGATTCCATTCCCGCGTCGCGAGCGACCGGGACCCGGCGGAGGCACTCGTCCTGCGCCGCGGTCCCGTTCGCGCCTTGTGGGATCCCTCCGGCGACCCGTATTCTCTCATGCGCTCGGCCCGGTCCGCGCATGATCCGCAAGGTCGGCCGTTACGAACTGCTCGAGGAAATCGGGCACGGGGGCATGGCGACGGTCTACCGCGCGCGCGACAGCCGTCTGGATCGCGCGGTGGCCGTCAAGATTCTGCACCCGCACCTGCGCGGGGCGCACGAGGCGCGCGTCCGGTTCGACCGCGAGGCGCGCAGCGTCGCGCGCTTGCGGCATCCCCACATCGTCGAGATCTACGACAACAGCGACGAGAACAGCGAAGAGGGGTACATCGTCACCGAGCTGCTGACCGGCCCGACGCTGCGGGCTTTCGCCGAGGCGCACCCCGACATGCCGGTCGAAGTCGCCGCCTGCCTGGGCATCGCGATCGCCCGCGCGCTCGGCGCGGCGCACCGAGCGGGCATCGTGCACCGCGACGTCAAGCCCGAGAACGTGCTGCTGCACGAGGCACGCGACATCAAGCTCACCGACTTCGGCATCGCGCAGATGCTCGACGCGCAGTCGTTCACCGTCACGGGCCAGATCCTGGGCTCGCCCGCCCACATGGCGCCCGAGCAGGTCGAAGGCGGGCCATGTGACGCGCGGACGGACGTCTTCGCGCTCGGCACCCTGCTCTATTTCCTGGCGACCGGGCGTCTCCCGTTTACGGGGCGCAATCCGCACCAGGTCCTGCGCCGCGTCGTCGAAGGAGATTACCCGGACCCGCTCCGGCTCCGTCCGGCCATGGGCACGCGCTTCCGCGCCATCCTGACGCGCTGTCTCGCGCGCAATCCCGACGAGCGATTCGCGAGCATGGCGGATCTGGAGCGCGCGTTGCTCGAGTTTCTCGCCCATTCGGGGGTCGACGACCCCGACGCGCTGCGGGTGCGTTACCTCGGCGATCCGCAGGGAACCACGCGGGAGCTCGTTCCCCGCGTCGTCGAGACGCTGATCGGGAGGGGCAAGCAGGCGGCCGCGGCAGGCCGCCTCGAGGAGGCACTCGACGACTGGAATCGCGCCCTCGCGCTCGACGAGGGAAACACGCGCGTGCTCGGGCTCGTCGAGCGACTGCACCGGCAGCACCGCCACCGGCGTCTGGCCGTAGGGCTCGTCACCGCGGCTGGATCGCTCTCGCTCGCGGTCGCGGCGTGGGCCTCGATGCGGACGGATCCGGACGCCACGGCGACCGATGCGCGCGATGCAGCACGCGCGACGACGCAGCTGGCGCCGGATGCGAGCGCGATCACCGCGAGCGCGGACGCGACGACGCGAGACGTCGCTCGCGTCGCTCGCACGACGACCGACGCCTCGTCGAACGAACCCGTGCGTCAGCGCACAGCCAGTCGGGAAACGTCCGGCGGCGAGCAGCGCGGAGCGGACCCGTCGTCGTCACCGCGCGCGTCCGCCGAGCGCGCGCTCGTCGCCAATCCCGATCGCGCCGCACCGCGGCGCGTCGTCTTCGACCCGTGGCCCACCGACGACGTCCAGGTCTCCATCGACGGCGGCCCCCTGCGGCCGTATGGCAGCGAAACGCGCGCGGTGGATCTCGTCCCCGGGCGCCATCACATCCGCGCGGTCACGTCCCAGGACTGTTGCGAAGAGTGGTCGGCCGAGGTCGAGGTCCCACCGGGCGACGAGCCCCTGCGTCTGCGCATTCCGCTGCCGCTTCGGCCCGCAGCGATCATCGTTCGGACGCGAGCCGGGACCGAAGACGGACCCAACGTCTTCGGTGACGTGCTCGTCGGCTCCAGTCGCGGTCGCACGCACGACCCGTTGCTCGTGCCCGTCGACGCCGTCTCGACGCGACTTCCGTTCCGCGTGACGGCACCCGGGTACCTCGAGCACGACGGCGTGCTCGAGGCGCGCGCCGGTCGCACGACGACGCTGATCGTGGTGCTCGAGCCGCGCCCCACGCAGGGCTGACGGCACCGGGCGGCGACGCGGAAGCCGAGACCGAGTCCGAGTTGGTGGCCGAGGCCGATTCGGCGTCCGAGTCGGAGTCGGAGGCCGAGACCGAGGCAGGGCCCGATTCCGACCCCGAGCCCGAGTGGGAGCCCGAGTCCGAGCCCGAGTCGGAGACCGAGTCAGAGACCGAGTCCGAACCCGATTCCGAGCCCGAGCCCGAGCCTGTGTCCGAGGCCGAGGCCGAGGCCGAGCCGGGGGCGGAGTCCGCGGGCAACGATGTGCCGCCCCCGTCTCGACGCCGGCTCGTGCCTCGACTACACGGACGGCGGCAGCATGCCGCGCCCGCTTCGCGTCCCGGTCGCGCTCGCCGCGCTCGCGCTCGCTGCGCTGGCGCTTCTCGCCTTCTGGCGCCTGTCGGCGTTCGGCATCTGGGACCCGTGGGAGCTGGAGCCCGCAGACGACGCGCGCCGCATCCTCGCGGGCGAACCGCTGACGAGCGCGCGGCCCGAACTGAGCGTGTGGCTCATCGCGCGGGCGTTCGACCTGTTCGGCGTGCGCGAGTGGGCGGGGCGAGCGCCGATCGCGCTCGCGGGCCTGATCGCCGTCGGCGCGGCGGCCTGGATCGGCGCGCGTCTCGGGGGCGCGCGCACGGCGCTGTACGCTGCCCTCGTCGCCGGCACGAGCCCCCTGCTGCTCTTCAATGCGCGCCACATGCTGGGTGAGGCCCCGGCTTTCGCCGCGCAGGGACTGCTGGGCGCCGCCATCGGCAGCTTGCTGTTCGGTCGCGCTGGCTCCTGCGGCAATCGACCGATGGCCGGTACGAGCCGGTGGAAGCTCCCCGCGCTGGGCGTTCTCGCCGTCGCCGCGGCCCTACTCGCCACGAGCGCGCGCGGCGTCTTGCTCGGCGTGCTTCCACCCGTGTGCGCGGCCGCGCTCGTGGTCTTTCTCGACGGGCGCGCGTGGCGGACGCGCGAGCGCGTGGAGCGAGTCGTCGGCGCGGTCGTGCTGTCCGTCGCGTTGCTGCTGACCGTGCTCGTCGCCCGCGCGATCGTCACCGATGCGTTCGAATACTCGGCGTGGCTCGGCGGCCGACCGCGTGGCGGCCAACCACCGAGCTTCGAGGTCGAGATCGAGGCGCTGTTGCACGCCTTCGCGCCGTGGAGCGCGCTCGTCCCCGTCGCGTTCGCCGTCGCCGTCGCGCGCGTGCTCTGGCCCGGAAGCGAGGAACCGACGAGCGCGATCCCCGAGAACGCCCCGCCGCTGACTCCGACGTCGTCGCCGACGCCCCCGAACCCCGCGGAGCCGTCCGGGGTGGCAAACGGCGCCACGGACCCCGTCCAAGCAACGGCGAGCCGGGACGACGGTACAAGCGGCGCGACGTCGACGTCGGCCGTGCGCGCGGACGCCCTCGCGAGCCCATCCTCGTCGGACGCGAGCGCACCCGCCGGCGACGCGAGACTCGAAGCGTTCCTGGTGGCGTGGGCGGTGCTCGCGTGGGGCGCGCTCGTGCTCTTCACGTCCCGCTACGGTCCGGCCGCGTACCCCGCCGTCGTCGCGCTCGCCGCGCTCGTCGGCCTGCTGTTGTCGCGCATCGAACGGAGCGGCGTACCGTGGGTCGCCGCCGGGATTGTCGCCGTGCTCCTGACGTGCCTGCTCGCGCGGGACCATATCCTCTATCCCGCAAGCCCCCTCGCCGGTCTGGGCATCGACGGGCCGACGGTGCCCGAGGCATTCGAGGCGCGTCGTGCGTGGGCCGTCATGTTCGTCGTGTTCGCCGCCGGGCTGCTCGCGTCGTTGTGGGCACGTCCCGGCGTGCCGTTTCCGGATCTGCGCGCGCCCTACCGCGGCGTGAGGGATTTGTGGCGGCGCGGACGGCCCTGGAAGGCGTGGCTCGTGCTCGCGGCACTGCTCGCCGTCGGTTCCACGATGTTCGGACTCGTCGCCGTCCTGGCGGGCGAGCAGCTCGGCCTCATGGTCATCGTGCAGAAAGTCGGCAAGCTCTTCGTCGTCGCCCCGCCTATCGTCGTGCTGCCCGCCGCCGTCGCGGCGCTGCAGCTCGTGCGGTGGCTGCTCGGCCGCCTCGGCCCGCTACGAATGCTCCCCATCTCGCTCGCGGCCCTTGCGTTCGCCGCCTGGATCGTCTTGGGCTACCAGCCCGCGCTTTCCGCACACCTGTCCCCGCGCGAGGTCTACGACACGTACAATCGCCTCGCGCAGCGCACGGAGCCCCTCGCCGAGTATCGCGTCGGGGGCCGTGCAGCCGCCTATTACGCGCGCGGCGAGGTCCGCGATGTCCGCACGCAGGGGGAGCTGCTCGCGATGCTGCGACGGCCCGATCGCGTCTGGGTCGCCATGGCGGCCGACGAGCTGCCCTCCGTCAATCGCGAGTTCCGGCGCGCGACGGGCCGGCACCTGTTCGTCGCCGACGCGCGCAGCGCGCGCGTGGTGCTCGCCACCAACCAGCCCGTCGCCGGCGTGCAGGACCAGAACTTCCTCGCCCGTTACGTACTCGACCGACCCCCGCGCGTGCAGTTCCCCGTCGGCGCGCGCTACGAGGACAAGATCGAGCTGGTGGGCTACGACCTCGAGCTGCCCCGCGGCGATCACGTGGGCACGGGCGAGTCGTTCACCGTCACGTGGTACTGGCGCGTCCTGCGTCCGGTCCCCGGCGGCTACAAGGTCTTCCTGCACATCGACGGCGAGGGCAACCGCCTCAACGGCGATCACGATCCGGTCGACGGCCGCTACCCGGTGCGTCTGTGGGACGAGGGCGACGTCGTCGTCGACACCCAGCGGCTGACGGTCCCCGCGAACTATCGTCCGGGCCTCTACACGATGTTCATCGGCTTCTTCAGCGGTGAGACGCGGCTCGAGGTCGTCGCCGGCCCCGAGGACGACGCCAATCGCGTGCGCGCCGGCGTGTTGAGGGTGCGATGAGCGAACGGCGACGCCGCACGAGCACCCCGGGCACGGAGCGGCGAAGCCATCCGCGGTTCGAGGCTCATCTCGAGGTGGACTACGCGCACGGTGACACGTTCCTGTTCGCGTACGTCGAAAACATCAGCGAAATGGGCATCTTCGTCCGGACGGACGACCCGGCCCGCGTCGGGACGCGCCTGACGCTGCGCTTCAGCCCGCGCGACGCCGAACCCCTGCTGCTGCAGGGCGAAGTGGTCTGGATCAACCCCGTGCGACCCGGCGGCGACAATCCCAATCCCGGCATGGGCATTCGATTCGTCGAGCTGTCCGCGGATCAG
The DNA here is from genome assembly GCA_025054695.1 of Myxococcota bacterium. Taxonomy (GTDB): domain Bacteria; phylum Myxococcota_A; class Polyangia; order Polyangiales; family JANWZI01; genus JANWZI01. The sequence goes on from JANWZI010000013.1 coordinate 51,982, forward strand.
CGCGAGCGACTCGTCGAACTGGTCCGGACCGTCGCGTATCTGCAAGCTCCCGACCGCGCGAACGATTGACGGCGCGGATCGGGCCCGCCGGCCGTACGGACCGAATGCTCCCAAGCCGAGGCCCCCTCCGATCCCGAGCCCGAATCGGTGACCTGAGGCCGAGACCGAGACCGAGGCCGAGGCCGAGACGGAGGCCGAGACAGCCCCCGAGGCCAAGCCAGAGTCCGAGTCGGTGTCCGAGACCGAGTCCGACTCCGAAGCCAAGTCCGAGACAGAGTCCGAGCCCGAGACGGAGTCCGTGACCGAGCCCGAGACGGAGCCCGACCCCGTGCGGAGCGCCACCGTCAGCTCGCCGCGCCGTCGGCGAGCACGCCGCGCAGGTTGAAGTCCAGCACGGCGTGACAGACGCGCTCGATGGGAAGCGGCGCCTCGGGCGTGAGCATGACGGCGCGCTCCATCACGTGCTTGATGCTCCCGAGGATGCAGGCTGCGGCGATCTCGACGTCGAGCGGCCGGACGATCCCCATCGCCTGACCCGCCACGAGCGCCTCGACGACGTACGCATGCAGGCTGGCGTAGAATTCGCGCAATTTCGCATCGACCGACGGGTCCAGCCCTACCGCTTCTCGCAGCACGACGGCGATCGCACGCCGCTCGCGCTCGACGACCTCGAGCAGCCGCCGCACGGTCTGCTGCAACTGCCGTTCGACGGGAGGCGCCCCGGGCGTCGTGTCCACGCCGACCACGTGGGCCCGAAGGTGCGCGAGCAGCCTATCGAGCAGCGCGTGGAAGATGGCCTCCTTACTCTCGAAGTACAGATAGAACGTCCCCCGCGCGACGCCCGCCGCATCGATGATGTCGCTGACGTGCGTCGCGTGATAGCCGCGCTCGGCGAACAGTTTCAGCGCAGTCTCGAGAATGCGCGTGCGACGCCGGTCGCGTGCGGCCTCGGCACGCCGACTCCGGCCGTCGACGCGCGTCCCGGTCGTGCTCATCGCGCCCCCCGTGCGGCCCACCACGCGTCGACCCGCGCCGCGATCGCGGCCCGGCAGCGGTTGGCCAGCTCGCGCACGGCCTCGACCGGCACGTCACGGGTCTCGATCGGCGCATCGACCCACACCGTCACCTCGTGACCGGGGCGGATGATCCACGAGTCCGCGCGCATCACCGCATACATTCCGGTCACGGCCATCGGGACGACCGGAACCCCGAGGTCGCGCGCCACGCGGAAGACGCCGAGTCGGAACGGCCCCACGCGCCCGTCGCGCGTGCGGGTGCCTTCAGGGAAGGCGAGGATCGAGTGCCCTCGATCGAGCTCGCGACGGAAGGCCTCGCGCATCCGCTCCAGATTGTCGCGCCGGCGCGGATCGACGGGAATCGTGCCGCGTTGCCGCATGAACCAACCGTAGAAGGGGTAACGAAAGTGGTCGATGCGCTCGAGGCCCTGCTTGAAGTGCGGGGTTGCGCGGTATCCCACGCAGTGGTCGAAGTGATTGGTGTGGTTCTGGCAGAAGATGTACGGACGACGCGGATCGACGGCTGGATCGACAACCGCCTTCCATCGGCTTCCCGTCAGGGCAATCTGGCCCCAGCAGTAGAACCGGTTCAGCCACTCGAGCCGATCCGCAGGAACCACGAGCTGCAAGAGCATCAGCGTGCTCAGGGTGGGCACGAGGAACGAGACGCCGGCAGCCCACAACGCGGCCGACACGACGCACTCGGCCCACGTCGCCGCGATCGCCGGGGACGACACCCGCGCCGTCTCGTTCATGCCATCACCTCGAAAGCGCCCGGCACGACCTCGAGCGACCGCAACGCGAGGCGCAAGAGCTCGCCGTCGAGCACCACGTCCTCCTCGCGGCCATCCTCGAGCTCGACCCGACGCGCGCGCGCCGTCTCTACCCCCGGAGCGTGCACGTGCTCACCGCGGTACAGGGCCGGAAGCGTCGCCACGAGACGCAGCCGGCCCATTGGCCCGACCCGGACCACGTCGAGCCGGCCGTCCGACGGATCGGCGCCGGGCGCCATGCGCATGCCGCCCCCCGTGTACTGGCTGTTGCAGAACGAGAGCAACAGCGCCGCACGTCGATCGACGGGCCCCTGGTCGAGCCGGACGGCCCGTGGCTCCGCCCGCAGCCGCGCGAGCGAGGCGAGCACGGCGACCGCGTACCCCGCGGTGCCGAGCGGCTTGAGACGCGCGTTGGTCAGCGCTCCGACGCGCGCCGAGAAGCCCACCGAGACGATGTTGAACGCGTAGCGCTCCGCGCTTGCGTGGCGCACGCGGATCAGATCGACCGGCCGCGAACGCCCCGCGCCGATCGCGCGCACGGCCGCCTCGAGCTCGCCCAGCCCGAAGTCGCGCAAGAACGAGTTGCCCGTGCCGACGGGAAGCATCCCGACCACGGGTCGTTCCCCGATCGACGACGCGAGCGGAAACAAACCGTTGAGCACCTCGTGCGCCGTTCCGTCTCCGCCGACGACCACGAAACGCCGAACGCCCTCCCGGAACGCCTCGGCGGCGATCCGGCTCGCCTCCCCCGGGCCCGTCGTCTCGCGCACGCGAAGCGCGATCCCGTGGTTCCGCAGCGCATCGAGCGCCGCGACCGCTCGGGCCCTCGCCCGACCGCCGCCCGCCGCCGGATTGAGGATCGCGACGAGCCGGTCCGCCCTCACGGCCGCACCACCGCGTCGCGCCCGACGCGCGCCCGGATCGACTCGGCGAGGGCCTCGCGCCGTACCTTGAGCGACGCCGTACGCGGAAACGCCTCGGACCACCACAGCAGCCCCCGCACCCGCTTGTGCTCCGGCAGCCGGCCGTTGCGCTCGCGCAGCGCCTCGCGAACCTGCGCGTCGCACCCCTCCTTGGGACGCACCACCGCGAACAGGAACTCCTCGTCGAGTCGAGCCCCGGGCCAGACGGCGTTGCTCGCGAGCACGACGAGCTCCTCGACGTCGATCCCCTCGAACGCGCCCTCGACGTCCTCCGGATAGACGTTCTTGCCGCCGGGCGTCACGAAGACGTTCTTGCGCCGGCCGCGCAACTGGAGGTGGCCGCTCGCGTCCAGCCGGCCCAGGTCCCCCGTGTGCAACCAGCCGGCGGCGTCGAGGGTCTCCGCGGTCAGCTCGGGGTCGTCGAGGTAGCCCTTCATCACCGTCCGGCCGCGCACGAGCACCTCGCCCACACCGTCGGCCCCGGGCGCGTCGATGCGGACTTCGACGCCGGGAACCGGACGGCCGACCGAATCGGCGCGGAACGGACGCAGGTCGTTGACCGTGACCACCGTGCATGCCTCGGTCAGCCCGTAGCCGATGGAGACGGGCAGCCCGAGCCGATAGAAGCGCTCGGCGCGCGCTCGGTCGACGAAGGCGCCGCCCGCGAACAGATGCCGCAACGCACCTCCGAACGCCGCGTGGACCGGCGCGAGCAGTCGGCGCGACAATTCGTGCGAGGGGCGGCGCTCGGTGAGCGCGAGGTTGACGGCAGCGAGCGCATCGAGCGCCCGACGGGCCCACCGGGGTGTCTCCCGCAGGCGCTCGTCGAGGGCGCGCTCGAACGCCTCCAGCAGCAGCGGAACCACCGCCATGTGCGTAGGCCGTTCGGCCTGCATCGTCGCGCGCAGCGTCTCCGGCCGCATCGTCCGCTGGTGGATCACGGTCGCGCCGCCGAGCGCTGGCCCGAGAAAGCCGCACATGAAGTCGATCGCGTGGTTCGTCGGCAGCACGGAGAAGAAGCGGTCGCCGGGCCCCATCGGATACAGCCGGCTGAGCCCCGCGTACTGCTCGAGGTAGGCGTCGTGCGTGAGCATGCAGCCCTTGATACGGCCGCCGGTTCCCGACGAGTAGACGATCACGGCCACGTCGTCGCGGCGCCGCGGAGCGACGGGCGGCTCGTCGTCGGTCGGCGCCAGCTCGTCCCAACGGACCGCGGGCGGGGGCAACGGCCGGCCCACTGGCGCCCCCGGCGCATCGGTGACCAGCGCGAGCGCCAGTCCATCGAGCGCGAGCCGACGCGCGATGGGCTCCTCCGTGAGCAACACCGCCGCGCCGCTGTGCCGCAACAACGTTTGCTGCTCGGCGGCGGACAGCTTGTAGTCGAGCGGAACGAGCGTCGCGCCGAGGTGCAGCGCCGCGTACGCGCCGACGATCCAGCGCGCCTGGTTCGGCATCAGGACAGCCACGCGCACGCCGGGCCCGACCCCCGCCCGGGCGAGCGCGGCCATTACGGGCAGCGCCTGCCGGCGCACGTCGAGGTAACGCAACCGGCGCAGCGTCCTGCGCCGGTCCAGCTCGACGAGCGCCGTCTGCGACTTCCACGTCAGCCACGCCTCGCGCAGCGCGCTGCCGAGCGACTCGTGCCGGCTCACCTCGACGCTCACAGCCGCCTCCGCAACACCTCGGCCAGGGCGCCGAACGTGCGCACGCCCTCCAGCTCCCAGTCGGGCACCTCGACACCGAACGCGTGCTCCAGCTCCGTGAGCAGCTCCAGCGCGCGATAGCTGTCGATGCCGAGCGCATCGAAGAAGTCCTGATCGGCATGCAGCTCCTCGCGGCGCCGTCCGAAGCGCCGCGCGGCCAGATCGAGCAGTCGGGCGAGCAAGTCGTCGGACGTCATGGCAACCACGTCATCGCGTCGGTGCGCGTTACGAAGCGCTCGAGCGCCGCCTGAACGGCCGGGCGCTCGACGAGATCGAGAAACACCTCGCGCTCCGCGCGCAGCTCCGCCTCCGGTACGGGCGCGAGCAGTGCGCGGGCCCGACGTGACGCCTCCGGGTCGAGCCGGCCCAGATGCGCGGCGAGCGCGCGCGCCGCCCTGCCCTGCTCGCCGGGCCCCACCAGTTCCGCCACCAGCCCCAGCGCGTGCATCCTCGCGGCCGAGACGCTCCGACCGGTCAGCACGACGTCGCGCACGACGGCGCCCCCAAGCGCGCGTCGCAGCCGGGGGATGCCGCCAAAGCCCGGCACCAGGCCCAGGCGCAGCTCGGGAAACGCGAAGCGCGCCGTGCGGTCCGCCACGATC
>JANWZI010000140.1 GCA_025054695.1 Myxococcota bacterium
GCATCCCGGCCACCGCCAGCATCTCGCGCTCCGGGACCAGGGCCATGTCGCGAGGAGCAGGCCCAGAGCGCACACACCGAAAGGCAAGCGATCCAGCGAAGCGTCATGGTCGAAGTCTCCCGAAGGCGCCTACACGGTGCAGGCACCGTGGCGCGCCGTCAAACCGAGTGGTGTCCCCCGGCCGACCGGCACGCGTGAGGCTCCCCGCGGTGATCGCGGCACGTCGCGCGCGGCGGATCCGTTTGACATCCGCCATCGCGCGGCTTCACTGCCCGGCCCGGAGGCGCCGTGACCCACGCACCGTCGGAAGACCCGCCCTCGTTGCCCGCTCGCGTCTGGCTCGCGTTCGTCGCGCTCGTGCGGGTCCTGTTCGACGCGCGCTTCGCGACGAACGTCGCGCGCCTGTGCGCCGGCCGTCCCGCTCTGCCGTCCCGCGGCGACGGACCGCACGCCGACGAGTCCGTGACCGCTCCCGCCGCTCCCCGAGCCGCGGCGGCGCCCGTCGTGCTGCGCGAGCCGACCCCGGAGGCGGCGGCCCAGCTTCTCGCAATGCTGCAGCGCGAGGGACGCTTCGTGGATTTCCTCGAGGAAGACGTAGCCGGTTTCTCGGACGCCGAGATCGGCGCCGCGGCGCGCGTCGTGCACGACGGCTGCCGCAAGGTCGTTCGGGCCGTCTTCGACCCCGAGCCGGTGCGCACCGAGCCCGAAGGCAGCCGCATCCGCGTCGAACGGGGCTTCGACGCCGCGCGCCTGCGTCTGGTCGGCCAGGTGCACGGGGAGCCGCCTTTCGAAGGTACGCTGCGGCACCGCGGCTGGCAGGCGAGGCGCATCGAGCTGCCGCGCCTGCTCGAAGGCCACGACCCGCGCGTGATCGCGCCCGCTGAGGTCGAATTGTGAGCGAGCTTACATCCTCGTACGTCCTCGGCATCGACCTGGGCACCACGCGCTCGGCCCTCGCGTACGTTGATCTCGATCTGAGCGAATCTGACGCGCTCGCGCTGCACGTCCTTCGGATCCCGCAGCTCGATGCGCCGGGTGTCCTCCTCGAAAGCCCGATGCTGCCGAGCGCCGTCTATCTGCCCCATCCCGACGAGCTGCGGCCCGCGGACCTCGCACTGCCGTGGCGCCCCCACGGCGAGGACATCGTCGGCTCCTTGGCGCTGCGTCGCGGCGCCGAGGTGCCCGGCCGTCTCGTGCACGGCGCCAAGAGCTGGCTGTGTCACACCGGCGTCGATCGGCGCGCTGCCCTGTTGCCGCTCGATGCGCCACCCGACGTCCGGAAGATCTCGCCGCTCGAAGCGAGCCGGCGGATCCTCGAGCACCTGGTGAGCGCGTGGAACGCCCGCCAGCCCGATGCGCCCGCCGCCCAGCTCGACGTCGTGGTGACGGTGCCCGCCTCGTTTGACCCGGTCGCGCGCGAGCTGACCGCCGAGGCCGCCGCCGCCGTCGGGCTCGAGCGGCTCACGCTGCTCGAGGAGCCGCAGGCCGCGCTCTACGCCTGGATCGCGGGGCATGGCTCCGAATGGCGGAATCTGTTGCGCGTCGGCGATCGCGTGCTCGTCGTCGACGTCGGGGGCGGTACGACCGACTTTTCGCTCGTGGCGGTCGAGGACGACGGGGCGGGCTCGCTCGCCCTGCGCCGCATCGCCGTCGGCGACCACATCCTGCTCGGCGGCGACAACATGGACCTCGCGCTCGCACACGCGCTGCGAGAGCGACTGCGCGCCGAGGGGCGCGCGCTCGACGCCTGGCAGATGCGTCAGCTCGTGCTGGCCTGTCAGGCGGCCAAGGAGCGGTTGCTCGGCGAGCAACCGCCCGAGAGCATCACTGTCGCGATTGCGGGCCGCGGCAGCCAGCTCGTCGGCGGCTCGATCGGCGTGCCCCTGTCGCGCGACGAGGCCGAGCGAATCCTGATCGAGGGCTTCTTACCCCACTGCGAGCCGGACGCGCGCCCCCAGCGGCGCGCGCGCGCGGCGCTCACCGAGCTTGGCCTGCCCTACGCATCGGACCCCGCCATCACGCGACAGCTGGCCGCGTTCCTGGCGCGTCACGCGGAGGCGACCGGAGCGCGCGAGCTCGCGCGCCCCACGGCCATCCTGTTCAACGGGGGCGTCTGGCGCAGCGCGCGATTGCGCGAACGGCTCCTCGAGGTCGTCGGCCAGTGGATGAAGCGCCTCGGTGCGCCGACCCCGCGCGTGCTGCACGGCGCCGATCTCGATCTGGGCTGTGCGCGCGGCGCGGCGGCGTACGCCGCGTTCCGACTTCGGCGCGGCGTGCGGATCCGCGGAGGCACCGCGCGCGCCTTCTACGTGGGCGTCGAGGCGGCGGTGCCGGCGGTGCCGGGGCTGCCGCCGCCGGTGCGCGCGCACTGCATCGCTCCCTTCGGGATGGAGGAGGGCTCGAGCGCCCCGCCGCTTCCGCTCGAGCTCGGACTCGTCGTGGGCGAGCCGGTTCAGTTCCGCTTCTTCTCGTCGAGCGTGCGACGGGACGACGTCGTCGGCGACGTCGTCGAACGCGTCGAGGAGCTCGACGAGCTGCCGCCCATCGAGGCGACCGTGCCGACCGAGGCGGGAGCCGAGGGAGACGTCGTGCCCGTACGCCTGGTGGCGAGCGTGACCGAGGTGGGCGTGCTGCGCGTGGAGGCCGTCAGCCGCGACGGCGCGCACCGCCACCGCGTCGAGCTCGATGCCCGCGAGGGAAGGTCCTGAGCGAAGGGGGGACGGCGGGCGCCTGGGCCGCCGTGCAGCCGGGCACGTGGTAGATGACGGCGCGCCATGAACGGTGCGCGCTTCGTCGTGGGCATCGACCTCGGGACGACGAACAGCGCGCTCGCCTATGCGGATCTCGCCGCCGCGCGGGACGGATCCCCGCCGGACATCCGCGTCCTCGCGATCGACCAGCTGCTCGCACCCGGCGAGCTCGGCCGCCAGCCGCTGCTTCCCTCCGCGCGCTATCACCCCGCCTCGGGCGAGTTGCCCGAGCACGCCCTGCGGGTGCCGTGGCCCGTGCCGGCGCACGAGCCGCCGCACGTCATCGGCCGGCTCGCGATCGAGCTGGGTGCGCGCACCCCGGGCCGGTTGGTCGCCAGCGCCAAGAGCTGGCTGTGCCATCCCGCCGTCGATCGCACCGCGCCCATTCTGCCGTGGGGTGCTCCGAGCGACGTGCCCCGCATCTCGCCGCTCGAGGCCAGCGCGAGCTACCTGCGTCATCTGGCAGGCGCCTGGCAGCTGCAATTCCCCGATCACCCGCTGCACGCGCAGCACGTCGTGATCACCATACCGGCCTCGTTCGACGAATCGGCCCGCGCACTGACCCTGCAAGCCGCGCACGCGGCCGGGCTACAGCCGCAGCTGCTCGAAGAGCCGCAAGCCGCGTTCTACGACTGGCTCGAACGGCATCGTGACCCGCTCGCGCTCGAGGCCGCACTCGAGGACGTTCGCCTTGTGCTCGTCGTCGACGTCGGCGGGGGCACAACCGATCTGTCCCTCATCCGCGTCGAGCACCGCGGCGAGGGACTGCGGCTGACGCGCATCGCCGTCGGCGAGCACCTGATGCTGGGCGGCGACAACATGGATCTCGCCCTCGCGCGCCACCTCGAGCCGCGCCTGATCGAGGGCGCGCAGCTGGGGGCCGCGCGCTTCGCGCAACTGGTGGCCCAGTGCCGCCTCGCCAAGGAAAAGCTGCTCGCCGACCCCGCCCCCGCGAGCGTGCGCGTGACCGTGCTCGGAACAGGCAGCCGGCTCGTCGGTTCCGCCCGCAGCACCGAGCTTGAGCGCGAGGAGGTGCACCGGCTCGTCGTCGACGGCTTCTTTCCCCTGGTCGGCCCCGACGCACGGCCGGAACGACGCCGCACGGCCATCGTCGAGCTCGGGCTGCCGTACGTGGCCGACGCGGCCATCAGCCGCCACCTGGCGGCCTTTCTCGCGAGCCACGAGCGGCTGTCGCGCGAGGCGCTCGCGGACCGGGCGCCCGCCGAGGGCAAGCTCGCGGTACCCGACGCCGTCCTCTTCAACGGTGGGGTTTTTCACGCACGCGCCCTCGTCGATCGCGTCCACGCGCTGCTGTCGGGCTGGCGCGGTGCACCGTTGCGCGTGCTCGACAACCCCCAGCCCGACCTCGCGGTGGCCCGCGGCGCGGTGGCCTTCGCGCTGGCACGTCGAGGCCTCGGCACCCGCATCAGCGCGGGCTCGGCGCGCAGCTACTTCCTCGTGCTCGACCGGCGCGGCGTGTGCGTGCTGCCGCGAGGCGCCGAGGAAGGCGAGCCGATCGTGCTGCAAGAGCGCACCTTTTCGCTGCGGCTCGGACGCCCCGTCCGCTTTTCGCTGACCGCGAGCAGCTCGGACGTGCGGCACGTCTCGCCGGGCGAGATCGTCGACGACGTGACGGGCCCCGGCTACGAACCGTTGCCGCCGCTGGCGGCGGTGCTCGAGGGCGACGCGAGCGAGCGTGGGCGCGAGCTGCCGGTCCAGCTGGTGGCCATGCTCACCGAGATCGGCACGCTCGAGGTGGCGTGCGTCGATGCGGCTCGGCCGTCGCGGCGCTGGAAGCTCGAGCTCGTGCTGCGCGGCGGCGACGAGGACGGCCAGGTCGTGGCCGCGACGCGCGTGGGCATCCTGCATCCGCGCTTCGCGCAGGCCGTCGAACGCATCCAGGCCGTCTACGGCAAGCCCAGCGAGCAGGCCGACCCGCGCGCCGTCAAGACGCTGCGCACGGATCTCGAAAAGATCCTCGGCGAGCGCCCGAGCTGGGACCTGCCGCTGTTGCGCGAGCTGTTCGGCGCTCTGCTCGCGGGCGCGCGACGGCGACGCCGCTCCGCCGATCACGAGCGCGTCTGGTTCAACCTCGCGGGCTACTGCCTCCGCCCCGGTCGCGGCTACGCGCTGGACGAGTGGCGCGTGCGGCAGGTCGAGCCCCTGCTCGACGAGGGGATTCAGTTCGCTCCGGAGAGCCAGAACTGGGCCGAGTTTTGGATCTTCTGGCGGCGCATCGCCGGGGGACTGTCGGCCGCCACCCAGGCGCGCCTCGGCGCGATGGTCGAGTACTACCTGCATCCGCCGACGGAGCGGCCGCGCCCGCGTCCGCCGGGTCCCCGCCTACTCGGCTACGACGACATGGTGCGCCTGGTCGGCGCGCTCGAGGACCTATCGCCCGATCGCAAGATCCGCTTCGGCGACTGGCTCGTCGAACGGCTCACGCGACATCCCGCGCTCCGCGAGAACCCGCAATCGTGGGCGGCGGTCGGCCGACTCGGCGCGCGCGTGCCCGTGCACGGTTCGGTCCACAACGTCGTGCCGCGCGAAGTGGCCGTGCGCTGGCTCGACGCCGTCATGGCCACCGACTGGTCCTCCAACGAGCACGCACCGCTGGCGGCGGCGCTGCTGGCACGGGCGAGCGGAGACCGCGACCGCGATCTCGACCCGGAGCTTCGCGAGCGCGTCGCCGCTCGCCTCTCGCACGCGCGCGCCCCCGCTTCGTGGATCCGCATGGTGCGCGAGGTCGCGACCCTCGAGGCCGCCGACGAGCACCGCATCCTCGGCGACGCGCTGCCCCCGGGGCTTCGATTGCTCGACGACGCCTGACTGCGCCGATCGGGTGAGTTGACGGTACGCACCGATGTTGCGACTCGGAATCCGAGTCCGAGTCCGAGCCCGAGCCCGAGCCCGAGTCCAAGCCCGAGTCCGAGTCCGAGCCTTATTCCGAGTCCGAGCCTGAGTCCGAGCCCGACTTCCGGTCCAAGAGCGGGTCGGAGCCCGTGGGCAATCCCGAGCGGTCGGGCCGCCTACGTCAACCCGTCGAGTGGCCGGCAGCCGCGCCGAGCTCGAACGGCAACCGGCCCATGCGTCGCAGCCGGTCGAGCAGCGGCTCGGCGGCGTCGGCGAGGGCCTCGTCGTCGTCGGGCAACGCCTCGAACGCCAGCACCGGCAAACCCGTGCGCCGCTCGAGAATCGTCGCGTTGGTCGCGCGGCTCCGATCCGTGGGCACAAAGCGCGACAGCACGATGGCGTCGATCCGCAGGCCGCGCGACCGGGCCGCCTCAAGCGCGCAGCGCGTCTCCGAGATGACGCCGAGACGATCGGGCGCGACGAGCAAGACGGGCATTTGTAATCTGGAAAACAAATCCGCGAAGTCGTGCGCTTCGTCGAGCGGCACGAGAACGCCCCCCGCCCCCTCGACGAGCCCCACCGAGTCGCCGACCGCCGCGCGCACCGCCGCAGCGAGTGCCTCGAGTGGAGGCGGCACAGGCTCCCCCTCCATCACCGCCGCCAGCGGCGCAAGCGGCGCCCGGTACCGCACGAATCCCGGCGCACTGGCCAACTCGGGCCGGCGGCAGGCACGAGCGAGCGCCTCTGCGTCCGCGGCCACCGGCTCGCATCCGGTTTCGACGGGCTTGACGGCCGCGACACGGAGGCCGCGACGCACGAGCGCGCGAGCCAAGCCGCGCGCGAGCCATGTCTTGCCCACGCCCGTACCAGTTGCCGTGACGATCCAGCCCCTCACGGCGCTTCGACCGCCCCCGTCGCCGATTGCGCGATGCCGCCCGCGGGCACGCCGCACATGATGCCGCGTGTGCGCGCAAACGCATCGACGATGCGCGCGTGGTGCGACGTGTCGTGCGCGGCGCTCAGCGTCAGCCGAATGCGGCTCGTGCCCTCGGGAACCGTCGGGGGCCGGATGCCGTGCGCGAACACCCCCTGCTCGCGCAGCGCGTGCGACAGGCGCATGGTCGGCTCCGGCTCGCCGACGATCACCGGCAGGATGGGCACGTCGGGCTCCCCGCGCACGTCCCAGCCCTGGTGCCGCAACGCGGCGCGCATGTCCTCGGCAGCCCCTCGCAGCGCCCGGCGAGCTTCGTCCATCGAGCGGGCGAGCCGAACGGCGGTCGGCACGGCGCCGGCGAGTGCCGGAGCGAGCGCCGTCGAGAATACGTGGCTGCGCGCGCGCTGACGCAAGAAGCGCACGAGCGTCGCGGAGCCGGCGACGAACGCGCCCGCGAGACCGAGCGCTTTGCCGAGCGTGCCGACGAGCACGTCGGGAACGACACCGGCCTCGGCGCAGGCCCCGCGGCCCTCGGGCCCGATCACGCCGAGCGCGTGCGCCTCGTCGACGACGAGCGCCGCCTCGTACGCGTCGCACAGCGTCCGAAGCGCCGCCAGCGGCGCCCGCACCCCATCCATCGAGAAGACCGCATCGGTCACGACGAGCGCACGGCGGGCGCGCCGCCGTTCCGCCTCGAGC
>JANWZI010000141.1 GCA_025054695.1 Myxococcota bacterium
GCCCTGTTGCGCGGTCGCGGCGCGTGGCGTCTCGTGCCGTTCGCGCGCGATCCGTTCGGCAACTTCTTTTGCTTCCGGTGCGGGGCCCATGGGCCCGATGCCGTCGTGTTCTGGGAACACGAAACCGGCTCCGTCGAGACGATTTGCAAAACGTTCTCGGATTTGCTCGCATCGTTCCATCCGCCGCGGGGCTCGACGACGTAGGCGCCTCGTCGCGCTCGCTCGCATTGCCGCGCGAATTGCCGGCGCGTGGGAGCTCGCGGCGCACCGTCACATTCGGTTCGTGCGCGCTCCGATGGGTGCGGCGGCACGGTCGCTCGCGCGCGAGCCCAGGTCCGATGGCAAAACCACGTCGGCGCGCGCGGTCCGAACCGCGACGTTCAGGCGGAAGGCGATTGGGGGGCCGTGGCACCTTGCGGCGATGGATCCGCATCGGGCGTGGCTGGTGAGGACGCGCGAAAGACGGCGCGCGGAGCGCAGCATTCGAACTCGAGGCGCAACAGCTCGCCGACGCTCCATGCTTGAAAGGGCGCTCCTCGCGGAGTGTGAGGTGGATCACCATCCGCAATCTCCGCGACGTGACCCCAGCCGCCCGCATCCAGCCGACTGTGCAGCGGCGCGACGAACCGGCGGCGCGCCTCCTCCCGGCTGGCTTCGTCGTCGCCGCGCACGCGGAGCCACGCCTCGACGAACGGACCGGTGAGCCAGGGCCAGACGGTGCCCTGGTGATAGGCGCCGTCGCGCTCGGCGGCCCCTCCCTCATATCGGCCGCGATAGCCGGGCTCGAAGGACGCGAGCGAACGCAGACCGAGAGGGGTCCACAGGTGGCGTTCGACCGCTTCGACGATGCGACGCGCGCGTTCGGCGCGCGGGTCGAGGAGCGGCCGCGGCAAGCCGCCGACGGCGAAAATCTGGTTCGGGCGCAGCGACGGATCGACGCGGCCGGGCTCGTGGTCGACGTCGACCACGTCGTGCAGCCACCCGAGCGCTTCGTTCCAGAATCGCGGCTCGAACGCGGCGCGTGCGCGTCGGGCCGCCGATTCCCACCGCGCGTCGATGCGGGCCGCGGCGTCGCACGCGGCGACCCACAACGCCTGCAGCTCGACCGGCTTGCCCACGCGCGGGGTGACGGGCCGCGATCCGACACGGGCGTCCATCCACGTCAGCTGCATGCCCGGAGCACCGGCGGCGAGCAGCCCGTCCGCGTCGACCCGAATGCCGAAGCGGGCGCCGCGCCGGTAGGTCTCGACGATGCACAGCATCGCCTCGCGGATGCGGCGCGTGCGTGGCCCGGCGGGCGGGGGCCAGCGCTCGAACAGCTCGCCGGCAGCGACGACGTACCAGAGGGAAGCGTCGGCAGCGTTGAACGCGGTGGGCTCGCCCCGCTCGCCAAGGAAGTTCGGGATCATGCCCCCGTCGATGGTGTCGGCCCAGCGCGCGAGCACGTCGAACGCTTCGTCGAAGCGCCCGGTGGCGAGCAGCAGTCCGCGCAGCGCGACGAACGTGTCGCGGCCCCAGCTCCCGAACCACGGATAGCCCGCGACGATCTCCGTGCCCCGCTCCCCGCGCACGACGTAGGCGTCGGCCGCGCGGTGCAGGCGCGTGGGGAACGCCTCGCGGCGTCGTCGTTCCGCCTCGAGCAGGCGCGAGCCGACGATCGACGGGCGCGAGGGAGGCTCGAGCACGCGCCAGACGTCCGGCGCATCCATGGCGAAGATCGCCTCGGCCGAGCCGCCGGAGAGGTCGAACGCGATTTCGGCGGGCGACCAGAGGTCCTCGACGCAATCGAAGCCGCGGCGGCGCTCTTCGTCGTAGAGGAATCCACGGTACCAGATGGGGTCGTGCCGGACCCAGCCTTCGCTCGCGCACAGCACGGCCGGCGCGCCCGCGTGCGGCTGGTATCGCACCACGTGTCCGTGGAACGAGGGCCGCGGATCCAGATGGGCATGCTCGCGCAGCAGCCCGTGCAGGTCGCGGCAGGCGAGCAGCGGCCGCACGAGCAGGCGTTCGTCGCCGACGGGCGCCCCCTCGAGGCGCCAGCGCACGATGGTCAGGGGCAGCCCGCGGGGAACGATGCGCTCCTCGACCAGCCGGCGGCCGTCGTCGAGCGCGTAGCGGAACGCGGGCCACGGATCGAGGCGAACGTCGACGAGGCGCCGGTGGCCGTCCGGATGGACGACGTCGACGTAACGCTGCGCGCCGAGAGGGACCTCGCGGCCCGAGGCACGCAAACGCACCTCGAGGCCGGCGACGAGCGCAAAGCGCTCCGCAGGCGGACGCGCCGCGCACAAGAGCAGGGCGTGATAGCGGCGGGTGCGCAGACCGAGCGTCGTGCCGGAGGCGAAGCCGCCGAGGCCGTCGGCCTCGAGCCATTCGGTGTCGGTGTCGAGGGGGACCCTCATCGGGCGCGATCCGGCGCGGATGGGGGCGCGGCGGACGCCGAGACGGAGCCGACGGGCTCGTGCGGCGGCGGCCCGGCGAAGCCTCCCGCCGATTCGGAGAGCGCGTCCGTCGATCGCGCGGTTCGTTCCTCGACGTTTCGCGCACGGCGCCGCGCGGCGTCCTCGAGGCAGCGGGCGACCAGTGCGGTCCAGCCCGTCTGGTGGGAGGCGCCGCAGCCGCGCCCCGTCTCACCGTGAAAGTACTCGTAGAACAGCACCAAATCGCGGAAGGCCGGATCCGTGGCGTAACGCGGTTCGTGGCCGTGACACGGGCGGCGTCCGTCGGCGTCGGGGAGGAACAAACGGCCCAGCCGGCGCTCGAGCTCGGCCGCGACTTCGCTCAGTCGCATCCAGCGTCCGGATCCGGTGGGGCATTCGACGCGCAGCGTCTCACCCCAAAAATGATCGTATCGTTCGAGCGCTTCGACGAGCAGGTAGTTCAGCGGAAACCAGATCGGGCCGCGCCAGTTGCTATTGCCCCCGAACATCGCCGTGGTCGATTCACCCGGAGCGTATTCGACACGGTATTCCCGGCCGCCGGCGGTGAACACGTACGGGTGACGCGCGTGGTAGCGGCTGAGGGACCGGATGCCATACGGCGAGAGGAACTCGTTCTCGTCGAGGACGTAGCGCAACACCCGCAACAATCGCGCGCGGCTGGGCACGGCGAGCAGCCGCAGGGCGCTGCCGTTTTCCGGGCACTGCATGTAGCTGACGTGCCGCGCGAGATCGGCGCGGTGCTCGAGAAACCACTGCATGCGACGGCGGAATCCCGGCAGCCGGTCGATCACGCGGCCGTCGAGCACCTCGACGGCGAGCAGCGGCACCAGACCCACGAGCGAGCGGACGCGCAGCGGCACCGTGCGCCCGTCGACGTGCAGTTGGTCGTAATAAAAGCCGTCGGCCTCGTCCCACAGCCCGGTGCCCCCCAGATGATTCATCGCGTCGACGATGGCGACGAAGTGCTCGAAGAACTTGCTCGCCATGTCCTCGTAGGCAGGCTCTCCGTCCGCCAGCTCGAGCGCGATGGACAGCATCGTCGCGGCGTAAAAGGCCATCCACGCCGTGCCGTCGGCCTGTTCGAGGCGACCGCCCGTGGGCAGCGGCTGGCTGCGGTCGAACACCCCGATGTTGTCGAGGCCGAGAAAGCCACCGGCGAAGAGGTTGTCCCCGTTGTCGTCCTTGCGGTTGACCCACCAGGTGAAATTGAGCAGCAGCTTCTGGAAGACCCGCGCGAGGAACGTGCGGTCGCGCTCGCCGCGGCGGCCGGTCATCTTGTACACGCGCCAGGCCGCCCACGCGTGCACCGGCGGATTGACGTCGCCGAAGGCGAACTCGTACGCGGGGATCTGACCGCTCGGGTGCATGTACCATTCGCGCAGCAGCAGCACGAGCTGCTCCTTGGCGAACCACGGGTCGATCCGCGCCATCGGAATGACGTGGAAGGCGAGATCCCAGGCCGCGTACCAGGGATACTCCCACTTGTCGGGCATCGACAGAACGTCCCGATTGTACAGGTGCTTCCAATCGGCATTGCGACCGCGGCGGCGGGTCTCGGGCGGCGGCGGGTGGCCGGGGTCGCCCTCGAGCCACGGCTCGACGACGTAGTAGTAGAACTGCTTCGTCCACAGCAGGCCCGCGTAGGCCTGGATGCAGACGGCGCGCTCGTCGGGACCGAGCTCGGGCGGGAGGCGCAGCTCGTAGAAGCGGTCGTGCTCTCCGCGACGGCGCTCGACGATGGCGTCGAAGTCCTCGAACGGCGCTTCGACGGGGCGACCGGCCGACAGCAGGCGCGCGCGGAGCACGGCCCGGCCTCGCGGGCCGAGCTGAAAGCGGCAATGGGCCGCACAACGCGTGCCGCGCGGCTCGGGACAGAGCGCCTCGCGGCGGCCGCGGACGACGGCCTCGTGGAAGGCGTCCTTGAAATGCCGCGCCCGGGAGGAGGGCACGCCCCAGAGCCGCTCGGTGTTCGTTTCGTTCTCGGTGAACAGCAGCTCCGTCCACTCGCCGGCGGGCTCGACGACGAAGCGCATCTCGCCGAGCTCCTCGTGCTCCGCGCGCACCTCCCACGGGCCGACGCCCTCGAGCAGGGGCTTGCGCGGATAGCCCTCGCCCTGGCGGCCCCAGGCCCAGGTGTTGCGGAACCAGAGCGTGGGCAGCACGTGCAGCGGGGCGTGGTCCGGCCCGCGATTGTCGATCGTGATCCGAATGAGGACGTCGTCGGGGGCGGCTTTGGCGTACTCGACGGTCACGTCGAAGTAACGGTCGTCGACGAACGCCTCGGTGTCGAGGATCTCGAGCTCCGGCTCGAAGCGCGAGCGCCGCGCGTTGCCGTCGCGCAGCTCGGCATAAGGGAACGGCCGCTGGGGATATTTGTACAGCGCGCGCGCATAGGAGCAGGTCGGGGTCGCCGCGAGATAGTAGTACAGCTCCTTGACGTCTTCCCCGTGGTTGCCTTCGAGACCGCCCAGTCCGAAGAGGCGCTCCTTCAAGATCGGGTCGCGCTCGTTCCACAGGGCGATTGCGAAGCAGAGGCGGCCCTGGCGATCGCACAGACCGAGCAGTCCGTCCTCGCCCCAGCGATAGACGCGACTCGCGGCCTGCTCGAAGGGGAAATAGGTCCAGCACGAGCCGTCGGCGGAGTAGTCCTCGCGCACGGTGCCCCATTGCCGTTCGGGAAGGTAGGTTCCCCATCGTTTCCAGTTCGCGCTGCGCTCGGCGTCTTGCTGCAATCGACGCCACTCCGGGTCGTCGGCCTCCGGCGGGGGGGCGATGGTCTCGAGCGGGATCGCGGAACGGGACATCGTCGGGTGGGCGGAGCGCGGCGCCTCCTTCAGGGAAGCGGGAAGAGGCGCGCGCGGATGTCGCCGTCTTCACCGCCGGCATCTTGCCAAACGACCACGGCGCGCGAGCCCGAGCCATTCGCCGCGACGGCGGGCTCGCTCACCGCGCCGGTGGCGACGGCGAAGTCTCCGGTGCCGGGCGGCCGCTCCCGATTGAGGGCCGGGCTGCCGTCCGGTTGCAGCAGACGAGCGCGGATCTCGCCACCGGAGACCCACGCGCACAGGTAACGGCTGGCGGCAAACGTGCAGGCGGGGCGGGACTGATCCCCGGCCGTGGTCGTGGCGAGCACGAAGGGCATGCCGACCGGCATGCCGTCGGCGGCGAACAAGCGCGCGCGCACGGCGGTTCCGTCCGCGTCGGCGTCCGAGTCGCGCCACGCCACGAGCAACCGGCCATCGGGGTGCGCCGCAATCGTCGGCTGATCCTGCGTGCCGGCGCCGTCGGCACCCTCGACCACGCGGCGCGCCGTGTCGTCGGCAGGCATACCCATCGGGTCGAGCCGCTGCACGAAGACGTCCCCGCCCGCGGCAAAGGCAAGCGCGAATCCCGTCGGCGTCGCGACGACGGCGGGCGTCGAAGCGAGGGTTGCGCCCTGGCCCACCACGACCGCATCGCTTCCCGCGGGAGCGCCGGACGCCGAGACGAGCCGGGCCTTGAGGCCCGTCGGCGACGTCGAGTCGGTCCACACGACGAGGGAGCTGCCGTCGTCCCGCGTCGCCACGTCGGGGTCGGATTGAGCGCCGTCGCTCGCGCTCTGGACCCGCACCAGCGCGCCGAGCGGCGTGCGGTCGAGGTCGAAGAGCTGAAGCTGCACGTCGCCCATCGGATCCGTGCTCACGAAGCCGGTCCGCAGCGCCACGGCGACCCGCCCACCGGCCACGCTGACCGCGGCGTCCGTCTGCACGCCCGGCACGGTCACGTATCCCTCGACGCTCAGCGCGGTCGGCGAGGTGACGAGCTCGCCGTGCGGACCGCGCGCGACGAGCGCGATGTCGCGCGTGGTCGGCTGATCGAATGCGATCCACAAACGCCCGCCGTCGGCCCACGCGGCGTCGGGAAGCGATTGCATCATCGGCGTCGTGGTGTTGACGGTGAACGGCTCGGTGCGGCATCCGGCATCGCAGCCGTCGCCGGGCGCCGTGCCTCCATCGTCGCACTGCTCGTCGGGCGACAGGACGCGATCCCCACAGACGCCCTCGCCGAACACGGGGACGAGCCGGATCACGACCGCCCGCGTTTCACCGTCCGCGATATCCTCGGTCGCGCAACCCGTGCCGATGACGACGCGCATGCGCATGCTGACCGGATCGGTGCCCCAGGCGCGCGCCAGCAGCGCGTAGCGTCCGGGGCGCACGTCGATGCGTTCCTCGCGGCCGGCCACGGGCATGACGTCGGCGATCGCGTCGGGGATCGCGGCGCCCAGCGTCTCGTCCGGGGACGGGGTGAGGCGGCCGCTCGACGGATCGCAGGCGTAGCCACCGGCGTCGAACACCATCAGACGCAGCGCGATCGCCTCGCGCAGGATCACGCCGGGGTCGACGAGCACGACCGGAACGCCCGCAACGGGCTCGCCTCCGCAGGCGGCGGCGAGAAGCACCGCGGGCAGGCACGCGTGGGGCAGAGGCCGGCGCATGGCGGCCGCCATCGTACAACCAGTCGGCACG
>JANWZI010000142.1 GCA_025054695.1 Myxococcota bacterium
CTCGGTCTCGGGCTCGGGCTCGGGCTCGGACTCCGCCTCGGTCTCGGTCTCGAAGACCGGCCCGGGTTGGTGTCGGGCTTCGACTCAGGCGCGGAGCCATCGAGTTGCGGACTGGGCTTCGCAGCGATGGCGGCACGCGTCTTGCGCTGGCCGGCGACCGTGGCGCGCTGGAACGTCGTTGCGGCCGTTGCGGTGGTTGGGTCGGGCTGCTTCATCGAGCCGTTGGCGCAGGAGACCGCCGGTGATTCCTGTGACGGCCACCCGCACGACGCCGAGGGAAGCGAGCGGGCTGACGTGGTCGCAGGCCGTACGGAGGCGCTGAGCAGCATCTCGTGCGCCGAGCGGGTCGAGACCGGGTACATCCGCGGCGAGCCGTTTCCCATCACCGTGGTCACGGTCGATGGCAAGCCCGTCGAGCGCGAGACGGCCAATGCCTATTACGTGATGGCCCAAGCGGCCGCGCGCGACGGGGTCGAGCTGCGCGTCGTCAGCGGCTTCCGGTCGATGGCGGAACAGGAGTACCTCTACCATTGCTACGTCACGTGCAGCTGCAACGGATGCGCGCTCGCCGCGCGTCCGGGCTACAGCAACCACCAGAACGGCCACGCGCTCGACCTGAACACGCGCGCGCCGGGCGTCCTCGACTGGCTCAACCGCCGCGCGCACGAGTTCGGCTTTTCGCGCACCGTCCCCAGTGAGCCGTGGCACTGGGAGTGGTGGGGCGGCGGGCCGGGGGGCGGGCCCTGCCGGCCGTCGTGCCGCCCGCGCTGCGAGGGGTCGGTGATCGTGGGTGCCGACTGCGGACGCGGAGATTGCGCCGCATTCGGATCGACTTGCGTGGACGACGATCTGGGGGCGCGCTGCGTCTTCGCGTACTGCCCGGCACGCGGCGAGGCGCGAGTTTGTCTCGACGAACGCCGCATCGGCCACTGTCGGAACGGCGCCATCGAAATCGGAGACTGCGCGGCTTACGGATCCAGGTGCGTCGACGACGATCTGGGGGCGCGCTGCGTCTTCGCGTACTGCCCGCCGCGCGGCGAGGCGCGAGTCTGCCTCGATGACCACCGCATCGGTCACTGTAGGGACGGGGCCATCGAGATAGGGGACTGCGGGGCGTTCGCCGCCTGGTGCTCGACGGCGGGTGGCGGCTCCGCGCGATGCGTCTCGGTGTTCTGCGCGGGTTCGCCGTCCGAGCGCCCCGTCGCGCACGACGTCTGCCTGCCGGACGGCCGCCGCGCCCACTGCGACGCCACGGGGGCGCTCGTCGACGTCGCTGGCTGCCCCGAGGGAACGACGTGCCGCGCGGGCCGTTGCGAGCTGGCCGGGCCACCGGACCGCGACGGAATGGACGTCGTCGAGCCCGCATCGGCCCATCGTCTCGAGCTGCCCACGCGCCCTGGTGTCGCGATTCCCGGAGCACGCGCCGTCGCGCGCCGTCCATCCGTGCATGTTCTGGCCGGTCAGTGCGCGGTGCATCGCGCTTCGCCCGGGCGCGGATCCGGTGGGGTGCCGTTGATCGTGGTGTTGCTGGCCGCGACGCTCGGGGCTCGTCGCTCGGGGCGAGTCCTCGTCCGATAGGTCGATTCGTGCGCGCGTCGCTTCGCGTCCAGGCCGATGGCGGGCCCGTCCCCGACTTCGTCCGTGCGGGTGTCGCCGGACGAGATCGAACCCGTTGCCGTCGAGTCATCGTCCTGGACCGGCCGTCGCCGGGAGCCAGCGTGGGAACGTCGGGGGCGACTCGGATCCCGAGCCCGAGACCGAGTCCGAGCCCGGGTCGGCGCCCGACTCCGAGCCGAAGTCCGAGTCCGAAGCGCGATCCGATCAGGCAAGGCGACCGGCGCCGTCACCCGCCGGCCGCGCTTCGACCGACCCGTTCCGCCGCTGCACGGGCGGCTTGCGGGTCGCGCTTCGGATTCGCCTCTTGTCGCTCCCGTGCGTTCAGCGCCTCGGCGGCCACCTGGACGACGACGGTCGCGACTCGTGCTCCCGGGACATCGCCGAAAAGGAGCTCGCGGGCGGCCGAGCCGGCGCTGACGCGGTCCAGGGCTTCGCGGTCCTGGCCACGCACTTCGCGGTCGATCGCATGTTGGGTGAGCCCTCGGTCCACCGTGGACACGAGCATCTCCTCGCCCAGCTTGCGCGCATGGCTCGCAACGGAATCCTGGGCGGCCCGCGACGCCGTCGCGGCCCTCGTCGCAGTAGCCAGACCATCCCGAGCCTGCCTTGCGCCGGTGACGAAACCCACGGCGAGCGCAGCATCCGCCGCCCGGCTCGCGTGCTCCGCGCGTTCGGCCGCCACCTCCGAGCCGGTCCCGGTGTCGGCCAGGATTCTCGCCGTGTGAGCACGCTCGCGCGCGACCCCGGCCTGGAACGAATCGATCAGAACCGTGCCCGCGAGGTGTCCCAGGGGCCCCCCGAACGTCGCGAGGATCCACTTGCAGAGCGTCAGCGTGACGTCGAGGCCCGCCTCACGCCAGGCTCGATCGTCGGCGCGCGCCGAGCGGTCTTCGTGGACGCACCAGGCGAGCAGGCTGTTGCCGACGGGCTCGCGACCCCCGACCAGCGCCTGGACGTTCGGCTCCGAAAGCCCGTAGCGCTGCAGCGCCATGCCGACCATCGGCGTGACGAGCTCGTAGGCGATACCGTAGTGGTCGAGGGGGGGCTGATACGCACGCAGTCGTTCGCGCATCTGACCCAGGCGCTCCACCGCCTCGTCTCGCAACTCGGTCAGAATCGCGCGCAGGGCGGCGTCGCGCTCGGCGCGCTCGCGCGACGTGAGATTCGGCCGACCGTATTCGAACACGATCTCGTTGCATCGCCGCATCGCCTCGTCGAAACGCTCGGCGCCGACGGTCGCCCGCAGCAACCGACGCGTCTCCGGACGCAACGAGTCCCACACGCGGTCGACGGGCACCGCACGCACGCGCTCCGTGAGCGCTTCGAGGCGTCGATCGGCCAGTCGAAGCGCCTCGGCCCGAACGGCGTCGCCCACGCGGCTCGCGAGCGCGGCGCGAACCGCTGCGAGGCGCTCTTGCGGCACGCCCGCATCGCGCAACTGCCGCTCGAACTGGCCGCGATCGAGCCGTGCGAGCCCCGGCAGCACGTTCTCCAGCCGCATCCCCCGGATGACCGCGACAGCATCGCGCCCCTCGCGAACCGCGCGCACGACGCGATCGGCCCACTGCCGGCCGACCTCGACGGGTGACATCGCTTCGTTCGCGATCGCCCGGCGACGATACGCACCGCGCACACCAGCGGCATCGAGCTCGGTGGTCAAACGCGACTCGGTCGCCAGGCGCGCGTCGCGGGCGCTCTCCAGCGCCCCCCCCCCCTCGGCCAAACACGCCCCCATGGAGTCGGGCACCGCGAAACTCTGGCGATGAAGCCATGCGAGCAGTTGGCCTGCCTCGGCGATCTGCTGCGGCCCCACGCTCGCGAGTCGGTTCGACAGCGTGTCCGCGAGCTCGTGGGCGCGCCGTAGTTGCATCCGCAGCTCCGCGTGCTCGCCGAGACCCGCGGCCAGGTAGGGATCCATGCCGGAGGAGCAGCCCTGGATTCGGTCGCACATGACGATCGGCCGTCGTATCGGTCGGTTGCATGGTGCGGTTGCGGCCGAAGTGACTTGGAGTGGACCGTCGCTCGCGCGTCGTGTCGTTCAGGGCGGCCCGCGAAGCCCCCACGGCCTGGCAGCGGTGGTCCGGTTGCTCGACCACGCGAAGGGGGGGAAGGGGGTCGGAGTCGGACTTGGGCTCACTCCCGGTCTCGGTCTCCGAATCGGTTGCGGTCTCGGCCTCGGGCTCGGACTTGCGGTCTTGCTCGCCAACGCCAACCAACGTGACCGCCGCTGTCCGAAGTGGCCTCGGCGTGTGCATCAAGACTGGCCCGCGTTCGTCGAGCGCGCCGGGGCGCCGTCACATGAACAGCTCGAATACGAGCCAGGTGACGATGAGGCCAACGAGGGCGAGGACCGTGACGAGGCGATTGAAGCCGTACCAGAACGGCGAGGGGGGACCGTGCACCAGGTGCATGCTGCGGTCCTCGAGGAAATACAGACCGTGGGCTCCGACCTGATAGAGGCTGCAATGCACCACGGTGCGCTCGGCGACCGAGGCGACGGCATCGACGGGGCCGCCCGATTCCTCCGCCCACGCCGCGAGCACGCCCTCCAGCTCGGGGATGGTGCGCGCACTTGCGCGATCGAGCGTCGGCGGCGGCACCTCGAGCGCCTCCACGGCGCGCGGCGTGCCATACCCGATGGTGGTTTCACGCTCGGTCCGGTATGGGGGCCAGGTTTCGGACGGAACACGCCGCTCGCGAATGACCACCTTGCGCACCTTCTCCCAGCCATATGGGTAGACGTAAATGTATCGGCGGCCTGTGGCCTGACGCGCGGCTTCCTTGATTTCCGCGAGCAGCTTCGTGAAGTTCGAGCCGCGCGCGAGCTCGGACATGCGCCGCAGCTTGCGGTCGGTGCCTTCCAAGGTGGGGCGTTTGAGCGGTGGGGCGTACCGGGGCACCTTGCAATCCAGCCATCGCCGCGGAGCGGCGGCGCAGTGTGACGCGCGAGCGGTGTGCGTGCCAAGGGCCGTGGGTGTGGGCCGTCGGCCGACGCGGTGCCGTTCGACGCGCATCCGCCGCGCCTCGGGGAAGCAAGCGCGACGCGGCTCTCCTCGACGACGGGGCTCCGCGGACGGTCACATCCGTTCGATCGCCGTGATGCCGAGCAGCTCGAGCCCACGACGCAGCTGGCGTGAGGCGACCGCGAGCAACGCGAGGCGGCTCGCGCGCACCGCCGCGTCTTCGTGGAGCACGCGGCAACGCTCGTAGAACGTGCTGAGCGCGACGGCGACTTCGTAGAGGTGCTCGGCCACGAGGTGGGGTAGCGCCCCGTCGGCCGCGGCGTGCACCACGTCGCCGAAACGCAACAACACGAGGGCGAGGGCGCGCTCGGGCGGCTCGCGCAAGACGATCGGCCCCGCGAGCGTGTCCGGATCGACGGCGCCGCGCCGGAATACACTGCGCGTGCGCGCGTACGCGTACTGGAGGTACGGGCCCGCGTTGCCCTTGAAGGAAAGCAGCTTGTCCCATTCGAACCGATAATCGGTCAGCCTGTGCTGTCGCAGATCGGCGTACTTGACGGCACCGATGCCGACCGCACGCGCCACCTCGCCGATGGCGGCGGGGTCCAGCTCGAGCCCCTCGGCCTGCCGCAGGCGTGCTTCGGCTCGGGTGACGGCCTCGTCGAGAAGCGCTTCGAGCGTGACGGGTGCGCCGTCGCGCGTACGCAGCGGGCGGCCGTCCTCTCCGAGGATGGTTCCGAAGCCGACGTGCTCCAGGCGCATCGTGACGCCCATCGCGCGAACGGTCGCGAAGAGCTGGGCGAAGTGATCGGCCTGCCGGACGTCGACCACGTACAGGACCCGGTCGGCGCGCAGGGTGTCGCGGCGGTACAGAACGGTCGCGATGTCCGTCGTGGAGTAGAGAAATGCGCCGTCCTTCTTGCGTACGATGAACGGCTCCTTGCGGCCGCGTAGCGCCTCGGGCGCTTCGGGCAGCTCGCCCACGAACACGCAGACGGCGCCCTGGTCCTCGCGGGCGATGCCGCGGCGCAACAGTTCCTCGACGACGCCGGGGAGCATCGCCTCGTAGCTGCTCTCGCCGAGCCACAGGTCGAACCGCACGCCGAGTCGATCGTAGACGCGCTCCAGCGTGCGACGCGTCTGCTCAACGAAACGCTGCCACTGCGCGCGGCGCTCCGGATCGCCCGATTGCAATCGGGCCAGCTCCGCGCGCGCCTCGTCGGCGAATGCCTCGTCGGCGCGGGCGGCTTCCGAGGCGAGCCGGTAGATGCGTTCGAGCTCGGCGACGGCGTCGCCCTCGAGCGCGACCTGCGAGCCCCAGCGCTTGATGCCCGCGAGCAGCAGGCCGAACTGCGTGCCCCAGTCGCCGAGATGATTGTCGCCGAGCACGCGGTGACCGAGGAACCGCAGCAGCCGCACGATCGCGTCGCCGAGAATCGTCGAGCGCAGGTGCCCGACGTGCATCTGCTTGGCCACGTTCGGGGAGGAGAAATCGACGACGATGGTTTCGGGACGATCGACGGCGGGCACGCCGTCGCGGGCGCGGTCGGCGAGCACGTCGCCGAGACGCTCGGCGATCCACGCGTCGCGCAGTCGAAGATTCACGAAGCCGGGACCGGCCACCTCGACGCGCTCGAAGGGATCGTGTCCGGCGAGCCGGTCGGCCACGGCGGCCGCGAGCTCCCGAGGCGGACGGCGCAAGGAGCGGCCCAGCGCGAGCAGCCCGTTGAGCTGGTAATCGCCGTGCTCGGGCTGCTGGGCGGGGCGGACGGCCGGATCGGCCTCGACGCCGAGCCCGTCGCGGATCGACGCCGAGCCGAGCTCCGAGAGCAGACGGGTGAGAAGCACGCGGCGGCTTCGTACTACGGGAGCGCCCGCGACCCAAGGCGTCTTCGGTGTCGTGCACGGGCTCGGGATCGGGCTCGGACTCGGACGGGGAAGCGGGCTCGACCTCGAACGCCGAGACGGCCTCCGGCGCCACCTTCCCCTCGGGGCCACCGGACACCGACGTCGGCGCGCCGGATCGGGAGGTCATCACCGCGTGAGCCGATTCGCGTGTCTCGCGCGACTACGGGGGTGAGGACGGCGCACGGTGCGCCCCTCGGAAAGGAGAAC
>JANWZI010000143.1 GCA_025054695.1 Myxococcota bacterium
CGCGAGCACGGGATGGGAAACGTTCCTCGACGCGGTGATCTCATCGGGCTTTGCGATCAGCGGCACCTGGCCGATGCGCACCGAGCGCAGCGCTCGGTCGACCGGGATCGGAACCAACGCCCTCGCCTCCAGCATCGTGCTCGTCTGTCGCAAGCGCCCTGACGACGCACCCACCGCAACGCGCCGCGAGTTTCTGACTTCGCTCAAGCGTGAGCTTCCAGCGGCGCTGGCCGAGCTGCAAAAGGCAAACATCGCCCCGGTGGACCTCGCCCAGGCGGCCATCGGGCCCGGGATGGCCGTCTACACCCGGTACGCGCGCGTGCTCGACGCCGAGGGCAAGCCGGTCACCGTGCGCGAGGCGCTCGCGCTCATCAATCAGGTCCTCGACGAAGCCCTCGCCGAGCAGGAGGGTGACTTCGACGCCGACACGCGCTGGGCACTGGCCTGGTTCGCGCAGCACGGCTTTTCCGAGGGCGACTTCGGCGTTGCCGAGACGCTCTCGAAGGCGAAAAACACGAGCGTCGGCGGCCTGGTCGAGGCGGGCATCCTCCAGTCGAAGCGCGGCAAGGTGCGTTTGCTCTCGCCCGGGCAGCTGCCCGCCGACTGGGACCCGGCAGTCGACGACCGCCTCACGGTCTGGGAAATGGCGCATCACCTCATCCGCGTCCTCGAGTCCGGCGGTGAGGAGGCGGCCGCCGCCCTCGCCGCAAAACTGGGCGCCCGCGCCGAGACCGCCCGCGAGCTCGCCTACCGCCTCTACACCGTCTGCGAGCGCAGGAAGTGGGCACAAGAAGCAAGCTGGTACAATGCGCTCGTGCAGAGCTGGCCGGAGATCGCCCGCCTGGCGCGCGAGAGCAGCACCCGTCGAGCCGAGCAGACCACGATGTTCGGGGCAGAAGCATGAGCAAGGAAGGAAAAAAAGGCACGGCGACCGGGGCCCGATGCGGCTCCGCGCCGCGAGCCCCCGAATACGCGAGCCTTCCGGCGGCGATGAGCCGCGCGGCGCGCGCCGGTGAAGAGCTCCGCGAGATCGACGTGCGCATCGAGGTCGTCACGCCGATTTTGGGGGGCGGTTACCGAACCCGTACCATCGACGACGTCGATGGGATCCGCGCGCCGTCGGTGCGCGGGCAGCTGCGGTTCTGGTGGCGGGCCTTGTATGCGCACGAGTACGCGACGCCGTCGGAGCTCTTCGAGCGCGAGAGCGAATTGTGGGGGCGAGCCGCGACCGAGGCGGGCGGTCGTTCGGCCGTCGAGCTCCGCGTCCGTCTCGAGCATACTGGCAAGTCGGACGAGACCGATATCAATCTCCAGCGAACGCCCGGCGCGTACGCTCTCTGGCCGGCGCGCGCAGAGCGCAGGACGAACACAACGCCGGCGCCTCGCCGCATGCCGGGCACGAAGTTCCGACTGACGCTCATGGCTCCGGCGAGTCGCGAGACGGAAGTCCGCAATGCTCTTCGCGCGTGGATTCTCTTCGGCGGCTACGGTGGTCGCACCCGGCGCGGGCTCGGGAGCCTGAAGGTCATCGGTGGCGTCGACGGCTGGCTGCCGACCGACGCAACGCGCGAAGCGATCAAGCAGTTGTTCGGGCGTGACATCTTCGCGGACTGTGGCAAGCCACCCAACGACGTGCCGTGGCTTGCGGGTGCAGCCCTCCAGATCGGCACGGCGACCAAAGACGCACAATCGGCCTGGACGACGGCGCTCGATTGGCTCAAGGAGTTCCGGCAGGGTACGAGCGGCGAGCAAGGCGAGCGGGCACGCGAGCCCGGCAAGCCGGGCGATCCGGCACGCGGGCCCGACAAGCCACAGCCCCAGCGGCCGTCGATCTCGAACTGGCCCGAGGCGGACAAGGTCCGCCACTTCTACCGTAAAATCAGGGCGCATCCGCCCCGTCACAACACGACCCCCGCGTGGCCGCGTGCGGGATTTGGTCTCCCCATCATCGGGCAATTCCAGAAGAACGCAAGAGATGGAAGTCGATACGACGAACCGGACGGCTTCGAGCTTCGCTGGCGAGCGGGGACCACCGAGCACGACCGGCTCGCGAGCCCGCTCATCGTCAAGGCGCTGCCCCTCGCCGACGGCAGCTTCGTTCCGTGCGCGCTCTGGCTCCACCGCGCCTACCCCGCGGGCGGGGTCATCCTGCGGGGCGTGAACAACTCGCAGGCGCCGTTCGATCGCCTCGTCGCCCCTGGCGATAGGCCGCTGTTCTCGGCGCTCGCCAACAAGCAGAGCCTCCGCCAGGCCTTTCTCGACTGGCTCCATGCCAAGTACAAGACGACGGTGCTGGCGCCATGACCGCGCACTTGCTCCTCGTCACACTGGGGCCCGTCCAGGACTTCATCGCGCAGGCGCGACGCACGCGCGATCTCTGGTACGGGAGCCACCTTCTGTCGGAGCTCGGTCGCGCCGCGGCGCGCGCGCTCCTCGATGGTGGCGCGGAGCTCGTCTTTCCTTCCTTGAAGAGGGGAGACGCGGAGCTTGCGCCTTGCCTCGCGCCGCTGCGCCCAACCGGAACGCCCCCCCGGAACGTCGCGAACAAGCTCCTCGCCGAAGTGCCCGCGGGCGTCGATCCACGAGAGCTCGCACGCCGCACACGCCAGAGCGTGACCGACTTCTGGCGGAACGAGGTCGCCGCTCCCGTGAAGGCCAATTGCGCCGGACTTCTCGCGAAGAACGTCGACACGGTGTGGGACGAACAGATCGACACCTTCGTCGAGCTCACCGCGAGCTGGCTGCCCTTGGGCGACTACGTGCAAACGCGTCGCAAGCTCGAGCAAGCCGTCGCGGGGCGCAAACTGCTGCGCGATTTTTCGCCCTGGAGGCAGGGGCGCGGCAATGTACCCAAGTCGAGCCTCGACGGCGGGCGCGAAACGGTGCTCTCGCCTCCGCAAGAGCGCGATCGGCGTCTCGTCGGCACGTACCGCATCGCCGACGGCGAGCAGCTCGACGCCATCGGGCTCGTCAAGCGAGCCGGCGGCAACCCGGATCAGTTCGTGCCAGTGATCAACGTCGCCCTCGCGTCGTGGGTGGAGGCCGCGAGCCGCCTGGCCCCCTCGGAGCTCGAGGCCCTCCGCCAGGCGTGTCACGAGCACCGCGTCGCGCGCGTCACGCGCACAGACCTGCCGTGTGCGAGGCCGTTCCCCTTCGACGCCAGCGTGCTCCTTGCGAGCCGCTGGCGCGCGGTCTTCGAAGAGCAGGGGCTCGAAGGCGATGCCGAGGCGTGGGGCCGAACGCACGTGGGACCGCTCTTCGAGAAGATCGCGGAGCCGTATCCCTACGTCGCCTGCCTCGTTGCCGACGGCGACCACATGGGGCGGGCGATCGATTGGCTGGGGTCGGCAGCCGAGCACCGCGCGTTCTCCGAAGCGCTCGCGAGGTTCGCGGGCAACGCACGCGACGTCGTCGAGCAACGCCATCGCGGTGTCCTCGTCTACGCGGGTGGGGACGACATCCTCGCATTCGTGCCGCTTCCCGAAGCTCTTTCGTGCGCAGACGAGCTGCGCAAAGGCTTTACCGAGGTGATGGCCGCTGCCTGTCGGTCGCTCGCCGCGCAGGAGCGCCCGACGCTGTCGATCGGCCTCGGGATCGGTCACGTCATGGAAAGCATGGGCGAGCTGCTCGCGCTCGGCCGGCAAGCGGAGCGCGAGGCCAAACGCGACCGCAATGCACTCGCGGTGATCGTAGACAAGCGCTCCGGCGGGAGTCGCTCCTGGCGAGCCCGCTGGGACGACGATCCGATTGGAGCTCTGCGCGAGGCGATCGGGCTTTTGGAGGGCCGCCTTCCTTCGCGCAAGGTCTTCGAGATCGAACGTATCCTTGCGCGTCTCCCCGAACCTGGCGAGCGTGACGCCGAGGGGTGGGCTCGCGTGCTCGCGCTGGAAGTCCGGCGCTCGCTCGCGCGGGTCGAGGGCGGATCCCTGCGGCCCGAGGACGCCGGCCTCGCGCTCGACCCGAACGCAGATTACGCCGCGCTACACGCCCACGTACGCGCCTGGGTGGGCCGCATGCTCGTCGCGCGTACGTTCGCGCAGGCGACGCCTCGCGAGCGGCGGCGTGAGGAGGAGACGGCCACGTGACCACGGTGCGTATCGCACTCGTCCCGCGTGACGGCCTGTTCTGCAAGGACGGCAGGGGCTGGTACACGAGCGCATCCGGTCGCGGACACGGACTCGACTGGCCGTGGCCGTCCACGATCCTCGGTGCCCTGCGATCCAGCTGGGGACGCGCCGAGGAATCGAGGAAAAACGCGTTCTTCGGCCCCGACGACTGGAGTGAGCGCACAGCCGCGATCCAGCTCGGCCGAACGCTCGTGCTTCGGCGCAAGCATGACGCCGCATGGCGTGCCGAAGACGCGATCTGGCCGGTTCCGCTGGACGCGCTGTGGCTCGAAGGGCGCCGCGAGGTGCATCGGCTCGACCCCGTCGAGCCCACCGCGCCGACGCTCGGGCGCGACGACGACGAGGCCCGCGAACGTCTGTGGCGCCCCGTGCTCGAGGGCGTCGGCAAGCCGCTCGCGGCTCCGCGTTGGTGGAGCAGCGACGATTTCTCGGCCTGGCTCGCCGGGCGGTCCGTGGCGGTCCGTGATCGCCGGGAGGTGCTCACCACGGCCCGGCGGGTTCAAGTGCACGTCGGCATCCGCCCCGATGAGCTCACGGCCAACGACGGTGTGCTCTTCTCCCACGACGTCATCGAGACGCTCGATCCGCACGGCGAGTGGGCCATCGGCGCCGAGCTCACCCTGCCCGACGGCGCGCTCGGCGACGTCGCGACGCTCGGTTCCGATGGGCGTCTCGCGCGCCTGGAGTCGCTTCCCGCCGCGGTCTTCGAGCCGCCTGCGGTCGTGCTCGAAGCGTTCCGGTCGCCGAGCCGGGGACTGCGCCTGGTCGCGGTCACGCCCCTCTGCTTCACGAGGGGCTGGTTGCCCGACGGCCTTGCGGAGCACGACGGCACGTATCGCGGCCGCGTGCCCGGTCTCGAGCACGACGTGATCCTGCGCGCGGCGTTCGTCCCGCGACCCGTTCACGTCTCCGGCTGGAACATGGCGGCCAGGGCACCCAAGCCGACCTCTCGCATGGTGGCGCCGGGCGCCGTCTACTTCTTCGAGCGAGCCGACGGGAGACCCTTCGGCGAGGCCGATGCCCGGGCGCTGTGGCTCGCGGCGGTCGGCACGCGCACCGAGGAGGGCTTCGGCCGCGTGGTCCCGGGAGTCTGGACCCCCGCAAGGAGCAAGCCATGAAGACGAAAGCATTCCTCTTGCACGCGCTCTCTCCGCTCCACGCCGGTACCGGCCATGCGGTGGGCGTCATCGATCTGCCGACTGCGCGTATGAAGGCGACCGGCATTCCCATCGTGCCCGGCTCGTCGATCAAAGGCGTCCTGCGGGACGCGCGACGCGCGATTGACGGCGACAAAACGGAAGCGGTGTTCGGTCCCTCGGAGGACCCCGCCGCGCATGCCGGTGCGCTGGTCGTCAGCGACGCTCGCTTGCTCGCGCTGCCCGTGCGAAGCTTCCGCGGCGCGTTCGCGTGGATCACGTCACCGCTCTTGCTGACGCTTGCCAAACGCGACTTGGACGAGCCGAGCCTCGGTGTTCCGAGCATCCGTGGACGAGCCGCGTGCGTCGCGAGTGAAAACGTCTGTGTCCACGAGCGCAAGCTCTACCTCGAAGACCTCGATTTGGATGCGACGGTGGCGCCCGAGGCGACCGAATGGGCTCGGCGTCTCGCCCCGCTCGTATCTCCTGGCAACGACATCTTCACCAAGCGCTTCGCCATCGTGGACGACGACACGATGGCGTTTCTTTGGGAGACGGCGACGCAGGTGGACGCGCGCGTACGCCTCGATGAGCGCACGCGCACCGTCGCGCCCGGCGCGCTTTGGCTCGAGGAGAGCCTCCCTCCGGAGAGCCTCCTCGTCGGCATCCTCGCGGCGGATCGGAGTCGGCGGCGCGGCGTCGTCATGACGCCCGAGCAGGTCTTGGATTACGCGCTCGGCGGGGAAGAAATCCACCAGTTCGGCGGCAAGGCCACGACCGGACGCGGACGGTGCCGGATCGTACCCATTCCGCGACAGGAGGCGGCCCATGGCCATGGATGACGCGCGCCGCAAACCCCTCCTACGTGATCAGAGGCGTGCGCTCCACGCCTACGAGTCGGTCGGCAAGGTGCCGAAGGCGCAGCGGAAGGACTACGAGATCGCGCTCAACGACCTCGGTGCCAACATTCTGCGAAGCGGTCTGTGCGCCGCGATCGCCGCCGTGCAGCGTCTCGGCGACCGAGGCTCGCTCCTGCTCGAACATCTGGCGTCTGCGGACGTCCCTGGGCTCGAGGGAGCCAAGGCAAGTGATCTCGCCCGGCGCATTCGCGCACTCGATGCCGACGGTTACATGATCGCGACGCGTGAATTGTTGCAAGTCGCCACCTGGCTCAAGCGCGCCGTCCAGGCGAGCTTCGAGGAGACCTGACGATGCGTCAGGTTCTGCGATCCGTCGGCATGCCCGACCACGTCGCACTCGCCTACGACGCGTGGGCGCCCGTC
>JANWZI010000144.1 GCA_025054695.1 Myxococcota bacterium
CGAGCGGGAGGTCCTGCGCGCGCGCATCGACGACGAGACGCGGGAGACCCTCGCCGCTTTGGGCACCCGCATGGGCCTGTCGCGCGAGCGCGTGCGCCAGATCGAGAAGAACGCGCGGCGCAAGCTGCGCGCCGCGTTCGTCGGAGATGCCGTCGCGTGATTGCCCTCGGCGGCGTGCCGCGGGACGATCCCGCCCCCGTGTCCGTCGTTCCCGGCCGCATCCTCATCGTCGACGACGAGGCCAACGCGCGCAACGCGCTCGCCGAGCTGCTTTCCGAGGAGGGTCACGAGACGCAGACGGCCCCCGACGGCCAGCGCGCGCTGCGGCTGCTCGAGACGTTCGATCCCGATGTCGTGCTCACCGACCTGCGCATGCCGGGCATGGACGGCCTGGCGCTGCTCACCGAGGGCAGACGGCTCTGCCCCCACGCGGCGTGGGTCGTCATGACGGCCTACGGAAGCATCGACACGGCCGTCGCGGCCATCCAGAAGGGCGCCGAGAACTACCTGACCAAACCGCTCGACATGGGTGCCGTCAGCGCGCTCGTCGCGCGCGCGCTTGAGAAAGCCCGCCTTCGGCGCGAAGCCTCGGAGCTTCGGGAGCAACTGCACGGCCGCTATCGGCTCGATCGCATCCTCGGCGATCACCCTTCGATGCAGCGGCTCGTCAAGACCATTCTTCAGGTCGCCCCGAGCCGCGCGACGGTGCTGCTGCACGGGGAGAGCGGAACCGGCAAGGAGCTGCTCGCCGCGGCCATCCATCACCATTCGCCGCGGCGCGACCGACCCTTCGTGCGCCTCAACTGCGCCGCGCTCGCCGAGTCGCTGCTCGAAAGCGAGCTGTTCGGCCACGAGAAAGGAGCGTTCACCGGCGCGGTCGGCCGCCGCGAGGGGCGCTTCAAACAGGCCGATGGCGGCACGCTGTTCCTGGACGAGGTGAGCGAGATCCCACTGCCCACGCAAGTCAAGCTGCTGCGCTTCCTTCAAGAGCGCGAATTCGAGCGCGTCGGTGGCAACGAGACCTTGCGCGTGGACGTGCGCGTGGTGGCGGCGACCAACCGCGACCTGGCCGCGCTCGTGCGCGAGGGCAAGTTCCGCGACGACCTCTTTTATCGGCTCAACGTCGTTCAGATCGACGTACCACCCCTGCGCGCGCGCCGCAGCGACATCCCCCTGCTCGCGCACGAATTTCTGCGTCGCTTCGCCCGCGACAACGGCCGCGAGATCCAGGGGTTCACCGACGAAGCGATGCGGGCGATGCTCGCGTACGCGTGGCCGGGCAACGTGCGAGAGCTCGAGAACGCCATCGAGCGGGCCGTGGTCATGTCGACCGGACGTTTCATCGACGTCGCCGACCTGCCCGTGCTGGCTGCGGCGAGCGGTCAACCCCAGCCGCCCGGCGGATGGTTCGTGCCGGGCATGACGATGGCCGAGATCGAGCGCACGGCCATTCTGCAGACGCTCGAGGCGTGCGGCGGCTCGACGAAGGCGGCGGCGCAGATGCTCGGCATCAGCCGCCGCACGATCCAGTATCGCCTCCGCGAGTGGGGCCTGCGCGCCTCGGACCTCGCGGCGGGGGGCGAGGGAGCGGGACGCCCGCGCGACGCGGATTCGGAGCCTCGCGACGACGAGGCGACCGAGGTCGAAGGAAACTGACGCGCCAGCGCGCGCCCGAGGTTCGGGAGACCGTTGAGCCATGCGCATCGCGATGTTCGACACGCATCGATTCGAGCGCGAGGCCTTCGACGAGGCCAATGCCGAGCTCGGCCATGCCATCACGTATCTGGAGACACGCCTGACAGTCGAGACGGCGCCGCTCGGCCGGGGTCACCAGGCCGTCTGCGCGTTCGTGCACGACCGCCTCGACGCGCCCGCTCTCGAGATTCTGCGCGCCGAGGGCGTGCGGCTCGTCGCGCTGCGTTCGGCCGGCTACAACCACGTCGATCTCGAGGCGGCGGCTCGCCTCGGGCTGCCCGTCGTGCGCGTGCCCGAGTACTCGCCGCACGCGGTCGCTGAGCACGCCGTCGCGCTCGTCCTCGCCCTCGTGCGCAAGCTGCACCGCGCCCACGCGCGCGTGCGCGAATGGAACTTCTCGCTCGAGGGGCTGGTGGGCTTCGACCTGCACGGCAAGACCGTCGGCATCGTGGGCACGGGACGCATCGGTCGCGTCGCGGCACGCATTTTCCTGGGCTTCGGCTGCGTCGTGCTCGCCCACGACCTGCGCGTCGACGCGGAGCTGCAAGCCGCCGGGGTGCAGTACGTCCCGTTGCGAGAGCTGCTCGAGCGCTCGGACGTCGTCTCACTTCACGTGCCGCTGACGCCGGCCACCCATCATCTGATCGACGCCGACGCTCTGGCGCGGATGAAACCGGGCGCCATTCTCGTCAACACGGGTCGCGGCGCGCTCGTCGACAGCCGCGCGCTGGTCGCCGCGCTCAAACGCGGGCGGCTCGGCGGCGCCGGACTCGACGTCTACGAGGAAGAGGAGGGGATCTTTTTCGAGGACCTCTCGGGGCGCGTGCTCGAGGACGACGTGCTCGCGCGACTCATCGGCTTTCCCAACGTGCTCGTCACGGCGCACCAGGGCTTCTTGACGCGCGAGGCGCTCGCCGCCATCGCGCGGACCACGCTCGACAACGTACGCCGCTTCGAGCGCGGCGAGCCACTCGTGCACGAGGTTCGGCTCGAGCACGTGCGCGCCGGCTGATGGAGGCCTTGCGCGGCCGCGTCGGAGTCCGAGACCGAGGCCGACTCCGAGTCGGAGTCGGAGTCGGAGTCCGAGTCCGAATCCGAATCCGAGACCGAGTCCGAGTCCGAGCCCGAGCTCGAGACCGAGCCGGAGTCGGAGCCCGAACCCGAACCCGAGCCCGAATCCGAGTCCGAGCCCGAGTCCGACGCGGACACGGGGAGGGCCATCCGGTCGCCCGCGCGTCTTGGTGACTGCGTTGCACGCACGAATCGCGGTTCGCTAGGCTGCCGTGCCATGAGCGGCACATCGAAGGCGGAGGCCGATCCGATCGGCTACGACGGCGGCCTGACCTGTTCGATGCACGTCACCGGTCTCGACCGCGCGATCGCGTGGCACCGCGACGTGCTGGGATTCCGGTTGCGCTACCGTCTCGACGAGATGGGATGGTGTGAGCTCGCGACACCCGTCCACGGCGTCTCGGTCGGCCTGTCCCGGCAGCCACACGTGGCCCCGGAAGGAGGCGCCACGCTCGTATTCGGCGTGCGCGACATCGAGGTGGCGCGACGCAACCTCGAAGCCCGGGGCGTGGACTTCGACGGCCCGACGAGCACCATCGAGGGCATGGTGCGTCTGGCGACCTTCCGCGACCCCGATGGCAATATCCTGATGCTGTACCAGGATCTCGGCGGACTGCCGGGCTGAAGCGAAAAGGCAGTCCCACGAAATGAATGATGGTCACGGCCACCGAGGCACGAACACCGGAGGCAAGCTCCTCAAGGCGCTGGTCGGTTCCTTGGTGACCGCGCCCCTCGCCATCGGCCTGTTCCTCGTCCTCGCGTCCACAACCCCCTCCTGCTTCGAGTTCGAGGAGCCGACGCTGCGCGCGATGCACGCATGCCCGGCCGTGGTCGAGCGCCTCGGCACGCCCCTCGAGACGGCCACGTTCGGCTGGTCCTGCGGGACCGCGGAGACGCAGGGTGAATTCGGAAGGGCGAGCTGGACATTTCCGGTACGTGGGCCGCGGGGTTCGGCGCAGGTGGCGGTCGTCGCCGAGCGCCGCGGCGGACCCTGGACGCTGTTGCGTCTCGAGGCCACCGTGGACGACCGCACCATCGACGTGCTCGCGTGCGCCCGCGCCGCCGAGGCGGCCACGCGGCCAGCAGTCGCGACGTCCGTTCCGGGAAGCGACCCCACGGTGAGCTCGCCCCGAACCCCACCGCCAGCGGGGACGCTTCGCTCGGCACGCGTCCACCGCGTCGACGCCACGATTCAGTCCACGACCCCGGGAGCACCGCTCGCCGTCGGCGCACGCTGCACGATCGAGTTGATGGAGCACGCCGCGGCCGCGTGCGAGGCGACCGTCCGCTGCGGCGGTCTGCTCGTCTACCACGACCGAAGGCCGTCGTGCCCGGCCGACGCGCGCGGGCTGCTCTCGTACACCGACGTCGATCCCACCCCGGCCTCGAATCCGCCGAGCCCGGCCCTCAGCGTCGTGCTCGGCTCGGGACGCGCCACGCTGTCCGACCAGAGCCCCGACGGCAACACGTGGCTCGTCGCGCTCGTGTTCGCGCCGCCGCCGACGCGCTGACCGTGGCGGTCACGTCGCTTGCACTTGGTCACTGGCTCGGTCTTGGACTTCGGCTCGAAGATTCGACGAGGACGTGGACGCGCGCGATCGGTCGCCCCGTGCGCGAGAGCGAGGGCCTGCTTTGGAACGGAAATCGCGATTCGCCACGCACGAAGCTCGTCCCCTTGACCCGGCTGCCACCGTAGCGATCCTCGGCGCGTGCAGGCGCGATGCCGACGCAACGGTTCGTCGCGGCGTGCCGCCCGCGCCCTCGTCGCCTTGGTCGGTCTGAGCCTTGTTCCATCGGGCGTGTCGGCGCAGCCCCGCGCCGCTCGCTTGCAGTGGCGCTGGCAGCGGGGCCCCGGCGCGTCGGGATGCATCGATTCGGAGCGACTTCGCGAACGCGTGCAGGCTCGACTCGGCAGAGCCGCTTTCGTCTCGGACGGTGCCGACGCAACGCTCGCCGGGAGGATCGCGGCGACGGAATCGGGATTCGAGATCGATTTCACCCTAACCGTCGCAGACGAACCAATCGCGAGACGAAGGCTTTCGAGCGATCGGCGTGCATGTCGCTCACTCGACGACACGCTCGCCGTCGTCGCCGCGTTACTGGCCGAGCTCACGCTGGACCCTACCGGTGTGGCTGCGCCTGCGACGATTCGCTCCGAGGTGCAGCTCACGATTCCCACGGAGCCAACCGAGCCTCCTCCGGCAGCCGTGCAGCCCCCGCGTGCGCAACTCGACCTACCTCGTACCTCTCGCGGCGAGTCTGGGCGCTTCCGCATCGGGGTTCGTCTCGACGCGGTCGCCAGCTTCGGGTCGCTGCCCGGGACGTGGCCCGCTCCCGCCGGCCGCCTGGCCGGAAGTGTCGAATGGGGCCCGCTGACGCTCGAGCTCGCCGCAGCCCAGTCGGGCCGAACCCTGGGGAACCATCGAGGCAAACCCGTCGTCGCGGCCGATTTGCGCTGGTTGGCCCTCGCCGCATGCACCGATTGGCGGCTCCACGAAGCGCTGTGCGCCGGGCCCTGCGCGACCCTCGAAGCAGGAATGCATCAAGCAACGGGACGCGGACTCGACGAAATCCGCAGCGGGCAAGCCGTCTGGATGGCTTTGGGCATTAGTGCCCGGTTGCGCGCGTCGGTCGGTGAGGGGCCATTCGAAGGGTTCGCCGAGCTCGCCGCGGTCGCTCCGTTTCGCACCAGCCGTTTCGTCGCATCGCCCGACCCGGGTCCGCCCGTGACGGTGTTCCGTCCGTGGCCCGTCGTCTCGCGGCTCGCGCTCGGGCTCGGAGTACGCTCGCCCTGACCGAAGTGCGAATCGAGGCCGGGAAGCGACAGCAACCCACGGTGAGGGCCGGCACCACCGGCGAGCAAGCCTTTTGGTCGATTTTCGAGTCCCATGCCCCGTCGGTGTGGCGATTCGCGCGCCAACTGGGCGTCTCAGCGGCAGATCTGGACGACGTCGTGCAGGAGGTATTCCTCGTGGTTCACGAGCGGCTGAGCGAGTTCGACCCAGCGGGCCCGGCGAGCGTTCGGACGTGGATCTGCGCGATCTGCCTCAACGTGGTGCGCAATTACCGGCGCCGGGCGTTTCGCACCCGGGAGAAGGGCGGGCTCGACGCCGATGCCCTCGTAGAGCCCACGGATGTCGAAGAGGAATTCGCACGCCGTGAACGTCTCGTCCAACTGATGCGGCGGCTTGCGGATCTCGACGAGGGCAAAAGGACGGTCTTGTGGCTCCACGACGTCGAGGGTTTACCCATGGCGGAGATCACCTCGATGCTCGGCATTCCCCTCAAAACGGGCTATTCGCGCTTGCGCGCGGCGCGCGCCGTGCTCGAGGCGGCCCTTGCCGAGGAAGGAGGTTCGACATGACGAAGTACGACGTTCCGCCTCCTTCACCGCGACTTCGCGAAGCGTACGAGCGACTTCGGGCCACCGACCCTCGCCCCGACGACCTGGCGCGGGTTCGGGAGCGACTTCGGACTCGGCTCGGCGGCGGGGGGGGAGGCGTTGGGGTCGGACGGATCACACGCAAGACCGACCGCATCAAGGCCGGTGTCGGCGGCGTCGGAGCGGTCGCGTTGCTCGCAATCGGCGCCGCGATCGCGTGGCCTTCCCGTGGACCGCAGCCGCCGCAAGCCGAGCCCACGTCGCCCGCCGTTCCCGCCGCGCAGATGCCGACGGCAACCCGCGATTGGGCGATGCGACCGGTGCGAGCGAACGGCGAGCCTCCGCCA
>JANWZI010000145.1 GCA_025054695.1 Myxococcota bacterium
GAGCAACAGCAGCAGCTGCGAGACGCGCGTTTTTCCCGAGCTGTTCGTCCCGAACAGGACCGTCAACGGAGCGAGCCCGCTCAACCCTGCGGCGACGCCCATCGCCGTCGACCCGCGCACGCAACGATCAGCGACCTGGACGTTGCGCGACCGACCCGTCGACCCGTCACGGGCACCGGGCGCGGCCACTCAGCTCGCGGTCGCGTGGGCGACCGGGGCGCGGGCGGGCGCGTGGCTCGAGGGCACGCCGGTGCAGAAGCCCTCGTAGTCGACGTAGCTCGTGATGGTCGGCCGGTCGCCGCACACGGGGCAGTCGGGATTGCGTCGCAGCCGCAACGAGCGCACCTGCATCTTGAGCGAGTCGTAGGCGAGCAGTCGTCCGACAAGCGGCTCGCCACGCCCGAGCAGGATCTTGATGGCCTCGGTCGCTTGCAGGGTACCGATGACGCCGGGGAGGACGCCGAGCACGCCGGCCTCGGCGCACGAGGGCGCCAGCTCGGGCGGTGGCGGTTCGGGATACAGGCAGCGGTAGCAGGGGCCGCGACCGGGCCAGAACGTCGTGATCTGCCCCTCGAACCGGAAAATGCTTCCGTGCACGACGGGGATGCGCTTCCAGACGCTCGCGTCGTTGACGAGGTAACGCGTCGCGAAGTTGTCGAGGCCGTCGACGATGACGTCCCATCGCTGGTCGAAGATGCGGTCGACGTTTTCGCTCGTCAGTCGCTCCTCGAACGCGACGACCTTCACGTCGGGATTGAGGTTCTCGATGGTCCGGCGCGCACTGTCGACTTTGGGCACTCCGAGGCGGTCGAGGCCGTGCAAAACCTGACGCTGCAGATTGGTCGCGTCGACACGGTCTCCGTCGACGATGCCAAGCGTCCCGACGCCGGCCGCCGCCAGATACAGTGCCGCGGGCGAGCCCAGGCCGCCAGCGCCGAGCAACAGCACGCGCGACTCGAGCAGGCGCTTTTGGCCCTGCTCGCCCACCTCGGGAAGCAAGATATGCCGCGAGTAGCGCTCGCGCTGCGCGTCGGTGAGCTGCACGGGCACCTCGATCGGATAGCCGCGGTCCTTCCACTGGTTGAAACCCTGCGCCGCGCTCTGCACGTTCGTGTAGCCGAGCTCGCGCAGCGTCCGCGCCGCGAAGGCCGACCGCACGCCGCCCGCGCACATCGTGACGATGCGCGTCGTGCGGTCGGGAATGCGCTGCTCGACCTGCATCTCGAGCATGCCTCGCGGGATGTGCAGCGAGCCCGGCACGCGACCCTGGCGCACCTCGTCTTTCTCGCGCACGTCGAGCAGGACGAACGACTCTCCCGCCTGCATGCGCGCGTGCAGCTCTTCGAGCGAGACGAGCGGGACGCTGGCTTTGACCTCGGACAGCAGCTCGGCGTACGTCTTGGGCATGGTGGCTCCCGCGCGACGGTCTCGGATCGCCACGATGGGACCGTCCGTCCGCTGCGTCAAGCACCGATCCCTGCGCGGCCTCCTGTCGCGCGCCATTCGCCCCTCGCTCGCCGCGCTCGCTTGGGGCTGCACGATCGAGGCCGTCGACCCCGATGCAGGCGTGTGGGAGGCGCCGCCGCCGGACGCAGGCGGGCCGCCCCGCGCGCTGTTCGTCTTGCCGCGCGCGTCGGCCGACGACACCGGCTTCTTCGATTTGCCGTGGCCGACCGACGTGCGGCGCACCGCGGCCGGTACCGTCGATGTGCGCGGTTTCCCGAACCCTACGCGCAACGAACTGCTGCAGCGGTACATCGACGCCGTCGGTGCCGAGCTCCGTGGGTGGGGGACACAAGGCGCCATCTACTTCCGCTTCGAAGCACCGGTCGACCCGGCCTCGCTGCCGGCCGATGCGCGCGCGAGCCTGGAGCCCGGGGCGAGCGTGCAGCTCGTCGACGTCGATCCCGAGAGCCCCGAGCGCGGCCGACGCCACCCCATCGTCGTCTCGTTCCGCGCCGAGCCCACGCGCTTCTGGCCTGCACACACGCTCGCGGTCCGACCCGTGCTGGGCATGCCGCTGCGCGGGGGGCGCCGCTACGCCGCCGTCGTCACCCGGGCCGTGCGTCCCGCCTCGGGCGGTACGTTCGAGCGGTCCGCAGACTTCGATGCGCTGCTCGCCGGCAACGATGCCGATCCGGCGGTCCACGCCGCCCGGGCCATGCACGCCGAGGCGATCGACGCGCTCGAGGACGCCGGCATCCCGCGCGACCAGCTCCTGTCCATCGCCGTCTTCAAAACGCAGGATCCGCTCACCGAGCTCGATGCGGTTCGCGACTGGCTCGTCGTGAACGTCGAAGCGCCGCGCGCGCACGTGGGGGCGTGGCGCGCGCGCGAGGCCAACGCGCAATTCGAGGTCCTCGAGGGCCGCTACGGCCCCCACCCGGTCTTCCAGCACGGCGATCCGCCGTACACGACGCCCGGGTCGGGCGCCTTCCGGTTCGACGCCGGTGTGCCCATGCTGGCCGCGGAGACGACACTGCGCTTCGCCCTGTCGATTCCGACGACGCCGATGCCGGACTCGGGCTATCCGATCGTGCTGTACGCCCACGGCACCGGCGGTGATTACCGATCGTTCGTCGCGGACGGCACGG
The DNA here is from genome assembly GCA_025054695.1 of Myxococcota bacterium. Lineage (GTDB taxonomy): Bacteria > Myxococcota_A > Polyangia > Polyangiales > JANWZI01 > JANWZI01. Next base: position 2,595 of record JANWZI010000145.1, read on the forward strand.
CGGCACAACTGGCCTCGGTCGGACTGGCCGTGCTTGGCATCGATCAAGTGCTGCACGGGGAGCGCAATCCGGGCGGTGTCTCGCCCGAGGTCGCGTTTTTCAACTTTGTCAATCCCCACGCGGCCCGAGACAACGCGCGCCAGGCCGGCGTCGACCTCCTGCAACTGGCGCGGCTCGTGGAGACGCTCGAGGTTCCGGCGCGCATCGCGGCGCGCGACGGGCGGCCCATTCGTTTCGACGCGGGGCGGGTGTTCGCGTTCGGCCACTCGCAGGGCGGCCTGAACGTTCCGCTCGCGCTCGCCGTCGACGATCGCATCGGCGCGGCCGTGCTGTCCGGGGCCGCCGGCACGCTCGCCGTGGCGCTGCTCGAAAAGACGCAGCCGCTGGACGTGCGCGGCGTCGTGCAGGCGGTACTGGGGCTGCCCGGCAGCAGTCCGCAAGCGGCGTTCGAGCGAGAGCATTTCGTCCTCGAACACCCGGTGATCACGCTGCTGCAGACGTGGATCGAGGCCGCCGATCCGGTCAACTACGCGGCGCGCGTGCATCGTGAGCCGCGCGCGGGCTTCACGCCGCGGAGTGTGTTGCAAACGGAGGGGCTTCTGGACGAATATGCGACGCCGAATGGGGTCGAGTCGCTCGCCGCGGCGATGGGCAATCCAATCGTCGAGCCGCTCGTCCGTCCCGTGCTCGCGCTCGAATTGCAGGGTCTCGCGCCGATCGCGCCCCCCGTTCACGCCAACGTCGCGCGCGGGCGTGCGACGGCGGGGTTAATCCAACTGCCCGCCGACGGTCATTTCGCCGCGTTCCGCAACGAACCGCTGCGGGGTCAGATCCGCGGCTTCTTCGCGTCGCTTCTCGCAGGGGCCCCGGAGATTCCGCCGCCCACCCCGAGCCGGTAATCTGGTAGCCGGTGCACGCCCGCGTGCGTCGTTCTGCGGCCGCAACGAGTGGTCCGCCCGGGCTGGGGCTGCGGAACGCGGCCTCGTTTCTCCTCGGAGCGCTCTCATGGCTCGCGTGGGCCTGTGACGCCGCGTCGGCCCACCTTCGTTGGACCTATCGGTTCGACCCGCCGGCGCTGGAAGCCTCGGCGGTTCGCCTGCGTGGGCGTGTGTGGGGGGGCGGCTGCCCCGCTGCGAGCGACTCGCGCCGCACGATTCGCTTCGAGACGGAGTTTCCGGTCGCCGACCCCTCGCTCGCGCGTCGTCCTGCACCGATGCCGAAAGGCCGTTACGGGCTCGAAGTGAGCGCCATCGACCCAACGTGCGCCGTCGTCGCCCGGGGTTGCACTGAAGTCGTGCTGCCTCGCGACGGCTCCGTCGAGGTGCGCCTCACCGCCACGTCGGAGCCGGCGTGCCCACACGAGGCGCGGTGTGAGCACGGACGCTGCCAACCCGCCACGCTCGATGCGGGGCTCGACGCGGGCGCCGATGGGGGCCGGCCCGATGCGCACGGTCCCGACGCCGTGTCCCTCGACGCAATCCTCGACGCACCGGACGCGGAGGCCCCGATGACCCCCGACGCCGGTCGCGACGCCTCGGCGGATGCGCCGCCCGACGTGTGCGTGCCGGTCCGCGAGAGATGCAATGGCCGAGACGACGATCGCGATGCCGTCGTCGACGACGACGCCGGTTGTCCATGCGTCCACGACACGCGAGGGCGCAACGCGTATCTTTTCTGTACCGTCGCGGCCACCGGGACGGACGCTGCCGTGGCGTGTCGCGACCTCGGATACGACCTCGTGACCGTCGACGATCCCGACGAGAACGCGTGGATCACGGATCGTGCGCGGGCGCACCCTGTCGCGGGCATCGAAGCGCTCGCATGGTGGATCGGACTGCACGACCTCGCCGAGGAAGGCCGGTTCGCATGGCACAGCGGCGCGCCGTCGACGTATCGGAACTGGAATTTCTTCGAGCCGAACGATGACGATCCCGCGTATCCGGACCGCAGCGCCGACTGCGTCGTTCTGCACGCCGAACCGCGATTCGGAGGCGTTTTGGGTTCCTGGTCCGATCGTGTGTGTGACGGATCCCCCTATCCGTACATCTGTGAATCACGGTGACGATGCACGACGAGGCCCTCGAACGACGGCTGCATCAGGACTCTCGCGGGAGTCGTTCGATGCGCGCCGCAGGGTTTCCCGCGCGGCGTCCGGGTGGCGCGAGCCCGTTGCGATTCGTGTGGCTCGTCCCCCTCCTCCCCTGCTTGCTCGCATCGTGTCGGAGCGAAGCCCCGCATTTACGATGGAGCTACCGCTTCGCCTCCGCCGCGACGGCGGCTCGAGCCGTCCACATCGTCGCACGCCTGCACGACACGACATGTCCCGCCACGTGGACCGATTCGTCCACGGTGCGATTCGAAACGAGCTTTCCTCGCAACGACCCGGATCAAGCCCACCCGCCCGGACGGCTGCCACCCGGACGTTATGGATTCGAGGTCGTCGCGCTCGGTGCGAACTGCGACCTGGTCGCACGGGGCTGCCGGGAGGCGACGCTGCCTGCAGCCGGTCTCATCGAGGTCGTGCTGGAGGACGCGACGGCGCCGGGGTGCGATGCGAGCGAGCGGTGTGTGCGCGGTCGGTGTCTCGCCGTCATGGACTCGGGACTCGACGGCGACGTGGTCGATGCCGATTCCGACGGTCCCGACGCGCCCGATGCCGCCGATGCCGGCGTCGACGCGCCATCGGATGCCTGCGAACCGGCTCCGGAACGGTGCAACGGCCGGGACGACGACTGCAATGGCATTGCCGACGAAGGCTGCGAGTGCCGGGACGGCGAGACGCGAGCCTGTGGCCCGCCCACGGAGATCGGGGCGTGCAGACGTGGCACGGAGCAGTGTGTCGCCGGGCGGTGGGCGCGCTGTACCGGTGCCGTCTATCCGGGAACCGAGGTCTGCAATGGCCGGGACGACGACTGCAATGGTGCGGTCGACGAGGGCGCGGACCTGGACCGGGACGGTTCCTCGGTTTTGTGCGACTGCGACGATGGCGATCCCGCGCGCGCGCCCGGGAATCCCGAGCGCTGCGACCGGATCGATTCCGACTGCGACGGGATCGAGCGCCCCGATTGCTGCCCGAGCGGATACGACCTGCGTCTCGAAGCAGGACGCATGCGGTGCGTCTCCGGCCCGCGGGGTCCGGCAGCGCTTGGCGCCGCGCGCTCCGACTGTGTGGACGAAGGCGCGGTCATCGCGGACGCGCGCGACCTCGAAGGACGCACGTGCGGCACGACGTGGTTCCGCGATGCCCCCGAGGTTCATTGCTTCGACGGCACCCGGTCGACGATCCTGCGCTGCGCCACGTCGGGATTTTCTGCCTGGCTGGGATGCAGCGGCACGATGTGCCCGGCGGGCTTCACGACGGCGAGTTGCACGCAATACTACTGGTGCAGCATGCCGCCACGGTTCGAATGACGGCGCCGCCCGCCCGGCCGGTTGGTAGCGAGAGCGCCCTTTAAATCCGGCTTCCAGCCCGGGCTCGGTGACGAGTCCGAGCCCGAGCCCGAGTCCGAGACGGAGTCCAAGCCTGAGTCCGAGTCCAAGCCCGAGTCCGAGCCCGAGCCCGAGTCCGAGCCCGAGCCCGAGTCCCGATGAACCAAGCTGACGCTGCTGTCAGATCCGAACGTCGTCCCAGTCGCCGCGTTGCCACCCCGGCTCGCGCCACATCAACGGGCAGGCCCGCACGGACCCCTCGCCGATGTCGTACATCCACGCCGATTCGTGGCCCCGCTCGGTGGCGCTGCCGGCGCAAAAGACGGGGATGCGCAAGCCCTTCAGCCGCACGACGTAGCGTCGGTGCACGTGCCC
>JANWZI010000146.1 GCA_025054695.1 Myxococcota bacterium
TCGGTGGCGAGCGAACTGGACGCGATCGCGCTCCCGCAACCGAACGTCTTGAACCGCGCATCCTGGATGACTTCGGTCTCCGGATCGACGCGGATCTGCAGGCGCATGACGTCGCCGCAGGCGGGCGCGCCGACGAGCCCCGTGCCGACGTTCGGGTCGTTCTTGTCCAGCGTGCCGACGTTGCGTGGATTCTCGTAGTGATCGATGACCTTCTCGCTGTACGCCATGGTGCGTTCCTCAAATCTTGCTAGTGGGCCTGCCAAGCGATCGACCCGAGGTCGATGCCCTCGCGGTGCATCTCGTACAGGGGCGACATGTCGCGCAGCCGTCGCACCTGCGCGACGACGTGCGGCCCTACCCAGTCGATTTCCTCTTCCGTGTTGAACCGACCGATGCCGAAACGAATCGAGGTGTGCGCGAGCTCCTCGCTTACCCCGCACGCGCGCAGCACGTAGCTCGGCTCCAGGCTCGCGCTCGTGCACGCGCTGCCGCTGCTGACCGCCACCTCCTTGATGGCCATCATGAGCGCCTCACCCTCGACGAACGCGAACGACACGTTCAGGTTGCCCGGCAGTCGCCACGGGTCGTCCGCTCCGTTGAGGTGGATCTCGTCGAGGTGGTCGAACAGGTGCTTGCGCAACCGCTCGCGCAAGCCGCGGATGCGCTCGCTCTCGGCCACCCCCTCTTCCTTCATGATCCGCGCGGCCTCCCCGAAGCCCACGATGCCGGGCACGTTCAGGGTGCCGCTGCGCATGCCGCGCTCGTGGCCCCCGCCGTCCATCTCGGCGACGAGGCGCACGCGCGGCTTGCTTCGCCGCACGTACAGCGCGCCCACGCCCTTGGGCCCATAGATCTTGTGCGCCGACAGGCTCGCGAGGTCGACGTGCATCGCCTCGACGTCGAACGGGACGCGCCCGACCCCCTGCACGGCGTCGCAGTGGAAGAACACACCGCGCTCGCGGCAAATGGCCCCGATCTCGGCGATGGGCTGGACGGTGCCGACCTCGTTGTTGGCGAGCATCACCGAAACCAGAATCGTGCGCGGCTCGATGGCCCGGCGCACGTCGTCCGGATCGACGCGTCCCGTGCGGTCGACGTCGAGATAGGTGACGCCGAAGCCTTCGCGCTCGAGCCGCTTGCAGGTGTCGAGCACCGCCTTGTGCTCGGTCTTCACCGTGACGATGTGGTCTCCGCGATCGCGGTGGAAACGCGCCACTCCCTTGATGGCGAGATTGTCGCTCTCCGTCGCTCCGGACGTGAAGACGATTTCCTTGTCGCTGCGCGCCCCGACGAGCGCCGCCACCTGAGCACGCGCACGCTCGACGGCCTCCTCGGCTCGCCAACCGAAGACGTGGTTGCGAGAGGCCGCGTTGCCGAATTCTCGTGTGAAATACGGCAACATCGCCTCCACGACGCGCGGATCGCACGGAGTCGTCGCGTGGTTGTCGAGGTAGATGGGAAATCGGATCGACATCGCTCGCTCTCTCCTCAGTGCGACACGATCCCCGCCACGAGATCAGGGGGATTCTGACCGGCCTCGTGCCGATCGCAGCGCTGGCAAGCATCCACCAGACGTTGGGGCTCGCATCGGTCGCAGGTTTCGAGGTAACCGAGCGAGGCCTCCAGCTCCCGCTCGAGCTCTTCGAGCCGGCGCCTGGCCGCGCGGGTCTCTTCGAGCTTCTCGCGATAGATCTCCCGCAACCGCTTCATCGCGTCCGGGGCGCTGTGACTCTCCTCCCACGCCGTGAGAAGCTGTCGGATGCGGCCGAGAGAAAAGCCCATCTCCTGGAGCGCCGCGATCCAGCGAACCCGCACCACGGCGTCCGGCGCGTAGAGACGAAATCCGCCAGGCGAGCGCCGGATGGGCTCGAGCAGCCCGAGCTCCTCGTACAGATGCAGCGCACGCACGCTCTTGCCGCTGCGCGCGGCGAGCGTACCGATGCGGATGGGGCGCCCCGCGGGGCGGCTGAGCGACACCAGCATGTTACGCGCGTAGATTCTAACCCTTACGTATGCGTAAGGTTTCCGCTAGGTCATGTAAGGCCCGATCGAGCGCGCGTCAAGTTGGCGTCCCGACGGCGGATCACGGCGGTCATCCAGATATTCATCAATAGTTTCGATACAGGTCCCTCGGACCCGCCGTTGCCACACGTCGATTCGTGCTCGTCGCGCTGGCAGTGGCGCACCTGCTCGGCACGGTCCTCTCCGGTCAGGCTGGATTTCACCCGGGTCCGTGGCCCGCCCTCGCGGGGCTCTTGGTCGCTGCTGCAATCACGATGTCGCGAAAGCCTCCAAACGGCGTCGCGGCCGTCGCAGCGCTACTCGTCAGCGGTTTTCTCGCGGGCGCAGCCGCGAGCCCGCCCACGCGCATGGCGCCTCGTGAAGCTCGAGGGGTGTTTCGCATCGTCGGCAAGGTCCTCGACCCGGGTCCCCCGATGCTGCTCCGCGTAGGTGAAGCCCGAGTGATCGACGGGGAGCCCGAGGGCGTCGGCCGCGGCACGATTCTGCGTATCCACGACGCCGAGGGACCGCGAGGAAGCTCGGTCGCGGCCCTCGTGCAGGTCCGTCCCTTGCGCGGCTTTCGCAACCCAAGCCCACACCCTCGCTGGCGCCTGATCGCGCAGGCCACGATGGAGGGTCGCCTCGAGCCGGGTACGCGACCCGTCGTCCTCGCGCGCAACGGCTGGATGGAAACGCTCGACCGCGTCCGCGCGCGCGCCTCGGACGCCGTCGGCCGCTCGCTCGAGCCGCGCACCGCCGGGCTGGTGCGGACGCTCGTGCTCGGCGTCTCCGGGTCGATGGACCCCGACGACGAACGCGCCGTCCGCGACGCGGGACTCGCCCACGTCCTGGCCGTCTCGGGGCTGCACGTGACCGTGCTCGCCGGCACGTTCGTCTGGGGACTGCGCCGTCTGCTCGCGTGTGTTCCGCTCGCCCGCCGCGTGGATCCCGCACGCCCGGCCGCCGCGGTGGGAATCGCGTTCGCTCTGCTGTATGCGGGCGTCGCCTCCTCGGCCCCGAGCGCGTGGCGTGCTGCGGTCACCGCGGCCATGGCGTGGACGTTCGTCGCGCTTGGGCGACGGCCCGATCCGGTGCGGACGACGGCCCTGGCCGTGTTGCTGCTCGGATCGATCTCCCCCGAACAGGTGCTGCGGCCTGGTTTTCTGCTGTCGGTCGCCGCGACGGCCGCCGTCCTCGGCGCGCCGCCCATCGGCCCACGCATAGGGGACGTCCTGCGCGCGGGTCTTGTCACGAGCGCTCGCGCGTGGATCGCGACGGCACCGCTCGTGCTGTGGTGCTTCGGATCGGCGCCCCTCGTCGCCGTCGTGGCCAGTGTCGTCGTCGTGCCGCTCGGAAACGTCTTGCTGCTCCCCGTCGCCGCCCTTCACGTCGCGCTCGTCACGTTGCATCCCGACCTCGGCGTCGCGACGGCGTGGCTCGTCGAGCTGGGGGCGCACGCGCTGATGGCGGCGGCGAGCGCATTCGCCGACATCGGCCTGGGTCACGACCTGCCCCCGCCGAGCGTGGCCCAGGGCCTGGCCATCGCGGCGGGATGCTGCGCGCTGCTGCTGCTCCGGACGTGGAAGGCACGGCTCGTCGCGGCGGCGATCACGGCCCTGCTCGTCGCAATCGGAGAGTGGCGGCTGCGACGCACCGAACGGCCCACGGGCAGGGTTCGCGTCACGTTCCTCGACGTCGGTCAAGGTGACGCGGCGCTCGTCGACCTGCCGGACGGCTCGCTGCTCGTCGTCGACACGGGTGGCCCGCCCGGCGTCGATACCGGTGCCCGGGTCCTCGAACCGATTCTGCGAGCGCGGCGCCGATCGCGCATCGACGTGCTCGCGATCAGCCACCCGCATCCCGATCACGACGGCGGCGTGCGCACGCTGCTGTCCCGATTCGCGGTCGGCGAGCTGTGGCACTCGGGACGCCTGCCCGACGAGCCCGGCCCGCCGGCACCGCTGACGCCCCTCGTGGGTCGGACACTCCACGTACGCGCACCCCCCCAGCTCTGTGGGCGCAGCCGTTCGTTCGGGCCCGCGCAGCTCGAGGTGCTCGCGCCATGCCCGCGAGCCGATCCCCTGCGTTCGCTGAACGACGATTCACTCGTGCTGCGCGTCCGGTTCGGGAGACGCGCGTTCCTGTTCCCCGGAGACGTCGAGGTGGACGGTGAGCGGAGCTTGCTGCGGACCGCCGCGCACGCCCTGCGCGCGGACGTGCTCAAGGTCCCACATCATGGCTCGCGCACGTCGAGCAGCGCGGCCTGGCTCGCGACGGTGCGACCGACTCTGGCCGTCATCAGCGCCGGCCGGGCGAACCGCCACGGGCACCCGCATCCCGAAGTGCTCCGACGCCTACGCGAAGCGGGTGCCGACGTGCTGCAAACCGCTCTGCACGGCGGCATCGTCGTCACGACGGACGGCGACCGACTCGAGGCGATCACGTGGTCCGGCCTGCGCTGGTCCGACGCAGGTGGCTGACCCGATCGTCGCGCTGGACCGGTGTATGCGATGGGCTCGTCGCCTCTGCGTCCGAGTCGGTGCCCGACTCCGAGCCCGAGCCCGAGCCCGAGCCCGAGACCGAGCCCGAGACCGAGCCCGAGTCGGAGTCCGAGCCCGAGCTCGGGTCCGAGCCCGAGCCCGAGCCCGAGCCCCTCGAGCGAGACGCCCCGACCTCGTGCGACCGGGCCCCGACACGCTAGCGTCCAGGCTCGTGGCGCACGAACGCGCGGACACCGGACCCGCTGCGCGGGAGCCGAGCGACGCGACGGTCCACGATGACGGGCTCGCCGCGCCCGTCGTGCGTCAGATCGATCCGGACGGCGCTCGCCTGCTCGTCGTGATGTGGCACACGCGCGCGCCCGCGCAACGCGTGACCAACTCGATCCGCGCGCGCATCGAGGGAAGTCTGCTCGGCGAAGTGTGCTCTCCGTCGGACGAACCCGACGAGCCGCCGCTGCGCGCCGTCCGCCTCGTCGCGTACGAAGCGCCATCCGCGGACATCGTTTGGGCGCTTCACCGGTTCGGGTTGCACCGGGCCCCGACCTCGGGGGCGTCGTGGATGCGCACGGTCGCGCGCCTGCGAACCCTCGCCATCGAGGAGGGCCAACCGACGTTTTGCGAACGCACGCCCGAGGTCTGTCTCGAAATTTCCATCGACCACGACCCGCGACTCGATGCCCTCGACCAAGCGCTTCGCGGCGGTCCGGCGGACGAGCCATGGGGCCATCGACCCGGAGCGATGGCGGCGGCCGTCGCACGGATACTCGCGACGCAAGACTGCCCAGGGCGCAGCCCCCTCGAGATCCTCGAGCCCCTGGTGAACGATCGCGACCCTACGCACGCGCTCTGGATCGCGCCGCGGACGTTTCTCGCGCTGTGCGATGCCGTCGCGCTGTTCGCCGCGCGCGAGCTCGGAGCGCGCGTGCAGTGGGCCGTCTGCGAACCCGAGGACGACGGGGTGCGTCCCCCGCCGACCGCGCGCGTCGAGTCAACGAGCGGTCGGAGCCGCATCGTTCCGCTCGGCCTGCTCGTGCTGCGCGCGTGCGCGATGCCCATCCCCGTCGACGAGCCGCGCGTCACGCTGCGCGATCTTGCCCGAAGCTGGTTTCCGGCCTGACGGTTCATCGCGCCTTGCTGCTCGCACGGCCGTCACGCGGCGTTCCCGAGCCCGAGGCCGAGCCAAAGTCCGAGACCGAGGCCGAGACCGAGGCCGAGACCGAGACCGAGCCCGAGTCCGAGACCGAGGCCGAACCCCGGACCCGAAGCGCGCGTCGGCGCGCACCCCCGGTGGCTCGAACGCCGCAAACCCGGTACGAGTCGAGGCCGTGGCCACGAGCGTCACGTTTCGCGCGGGCTCGCATGCGGGGCGACGCACGAGCCCTTTCGATGGGCACCGACGAGCAAGGTCAAGCCACGCGTCCTATGGTCCGCTGTGCGCCATTCTGCTCGTCGTGACGAAACTCGCCGGCTGTGGTGGCAAGTCGCCACGCCCCGCCGATGGGGGGGCCGACGGCGGGCTCGAGGCCGGACCCATCGACGGCAGCGTAGACGCGCGACCGCGCGAGTGCACGGGCATCTCGCCTCCCTGCTCGAGCCTCCCGCTCGATCGCTGCCACGAGATCCGAGGCTGCAGGCCGACGCGCTGTCGCGGCTACGCCCTCGCGTGCGAACGGCGCAACGAGGCCGAGTGCACCGGGACCACCGGCTGCACGTGGGATCCGGCGGCACGGCGCTGCAGCGGCACGCCCGTGCCCTGCCCGGGCCTCGGCGAGGAGGCGTGCATGGAGCAGACGGGCTGTGTGCTGCGCGCGACCGAGGAGTGTGGAGGCGATCCGACGCCCTGCGAGGCGCTCTCG
>JANWZI010000147.1 GCA_025054695.1 Myxococcota bacterium
TGCCGCCCCACGACGACGTACCGGATCGACGCGCCCGCGACGTCCTCGACACTCGCGCGAACCGTCCGCAGATCCACTTCGCCGGAAAGCACCGATGGAACGAGCGCCGCCGCACCGTGGTCGTCGCGCGCCATCGCGGCGGCGAGCGCCCCCGTGGGCACGTCGAGCAACGTGACGCGCGGAAACGCCGCGCGCACCTGCCGCTCGCAGGCGGCGATCGCGCTCGCCGTGCCGTACACCTTGTCGACGTCGGACGCGTTGCCCGTAGCTGAGACCAGATCCCAGCTCGCAGCGAGGGTGATTTCGCCCACGATCGACAGGTCGGCGGCGAGCAACCCCTCGAGCGTGGCGGCGACCGTACCCTCGGTCGACGTCTCGATGGGCAGCAGCCCCTGAACCTCGTCCGCGCGTCGAACGCCGTCCAGGAGCGCGGTGACGCTCTCGACCGCGACGAGCTCCGCGGCGCGCCCGAAGTGACGGATCGCGGCCGCGTGACCGAGCCCCCCCTCGGGACCGACGTACAGCACCCGCAACGGCGCGATCAGGCGCCGGGAGGCTCCAAGCACCTCCCGGAACACCCCGCGCACGAGCTCGCGCGGCATCTCGCGGGCCGCCGATTCGGCCGCAGCGATCACGTCGGCGTCGCGCGGGGGACCGGACCAGCCTTCCGGATCGAGCGCACGCAGCTCGGCCAGTTGTCGAAGCGCACGCGCCCGTGCGTCGAGCGCGGCGACGATCGCCGCATCGGCCGCCTCGAGGGCGGCTCGCGCACGCCGGCTACGTTCGGCGACATCAGTCATGGCTCGCGCGGCTCGTCTCCGGGCATGCGTTCGATCCGTGGATGTCCATGGTAGCATCGGCCGCCACCGCGTCTGCCTCGCCGCGGACCGCCGCCCTCAGACGCGACAGTTCGACCAACGCCTCGAGCGGCGTCATGCGCTCCGGATCGAGCGCGAGCAAGAGCTGTTCGATCCGGCCAGGGCGAGCGGGCGGCCCGAACAGCTCGAGCTGGGCGCGATCGGGCGCGGCGCGTGCACCGCCACGAGCCGAGCGCGCCGCACCCTCCAGCTCCGCGAGCCGGAGCCGGGCACGCGCGAGCACCGACTCGGGCAGGCCGGCCAGCCGCGCGACCTCGATGCCATAACTGCGACTCGCCGCGCCGCGTGCGAGCCGGTGCAGGAAAACGACGGCGTCGCCCACCGCGCGCACGCTGGCGTTGACGTTCGCGACGTGGGGCCGACCGTCGGCGAGCGCGCACAGCTCGTGGTAGTGCGTCGCGAACATCGCGCGACAGCGCACGACGTCCGCCAGGTGCTCGCCCACGGCCCAGGCGATGGCCAGACCATCCCACGTGCTCGTGCCCCGGCCGATCTCATCCAGGACGACGAACGATCGACGCGTGGCGCCGCGCAGAATGGAGGCCGTCTCGCGCATCTCGACCATGAAGGTGCTGGCGCCGCGTCCGATGTCGTCGCTCGCCCCGATCCGCGTGAAGAGGCGATCGACGATCCCGACGTGCGCGCGGCGCGCCGGGACGAATGCGCCCGCTTGCGCGAGCACGACCGCAACGGCCGCCTGCCGCATGACCGTGGATTTTCCGGCCATGTTGGGGCCCGTGACGATCCACAGCCGCTCGCCGTCGGCGTCGAGCCGTACGTCGTTCGGCACGAACGTGCCCGCCGGCGCGAGCCGCTCGACGACCGGGTGGCGCCCGTCCTCCAGCTCGAGCCGCACCGAGTCGTCGATCGTCGGACGGCACCAGTTGTCGCGCGCGGCGACGCGTGCGAACGACAGGTGCACGTCGAGGTCCGCGAGCGCCGACGAGAGCGTGCGCAGCCGCGAAGCATGCCCGGCCACTTCGGCACGCAGCGCGAGGAACCGGGCCTGCTCGAGCGCAACGGAACGCTCCTCGGCGCCCGCAATCCGACCCGCCAGTGCCTCCAGCTCGTCGGTCACGAATCGCTCGGCACCCGCCACCGTTTGCCTGCGCCGCCAGTGCGGCGGGACGCGCCCCAGATTGGCACGCGTCACCTCGAGGTAATGCCCGAACACCTCGTTGTACCGGACGCGCAACGAGGCGATGCCCGTCGCCTCCCGCTCGCGGCGCTCGTACTCGAGCAGCATCTGGCGACCCGACGCCGCAATCTGGCGCAGTTCGTCGAGCTCCGCGCACACCCCCGCCCGGAAAATTCCGCCTGCCCCGGCCGCGACGGGCGGCTCGTCGACGAGCTCGCCTTCGAGGCGAGCGCGTACCTCGTCGCACAAATCCACCGATCGCCAGCGCGCGAGCGTCTCGTCGAGAGCGCGCGATGCGGCCGTCTCGAGGGCGGCGCGCACGCGTGCCGCGGCGCGCAAGCCGTCGCGCATCGCACCCAGCTCGCGTGGCCCCGCCTGACCGAGCGCGACGCGGGCCGCGAGCCGCTCGAGGTCGCCGACCCCCGCCAGCGCCTCGCGCAACGCGTCGCGTAGCGGTCCATCGGCGCACAGGGCCTCGACGACGTCGTGCCGCCGCCGGATCGTCGCCACGTCGGCGGCCGGCGCGAGCAGACGACGACGCAACAGACGCGCGCCCGGCGGCGTGCAGGTCTCGTCGACGACGTCGAGCAGCGAGCCGCGACGCTCGCCCGACAGCGTGCGGACGATCTCGAGGTTGCGCACCGCCGCCTCGTCGAGCATCAGTCGGTCCGGCTGCGCCGCCGCGCCGATGCGATCGATGCCGAGCGCGGCGCCGACGTGCGCCTCGCGCGCGTACCGCACCGCCGCCGCCGCCGCGCGAAGCGCTTCGTCGCCGAGCGGGTCGGAGCGATCCCGCCAGCCAGCGCCCAGGGCCTCGTCGAGCAGCGACCGCACGTCAGTGTCGGCGAGCGAGGTGCTTTCGCGCAGAGCGCAACGCGGCAGGGCGCGCCGGATCGAGGCCAGCAACGTCGCCTCGAGGGGCGGATGCAACAGCTCGCGCGGTTCCAGGCGCACCAGCTCGGCGAGCAGCGCGGCGCCATCGGCGACGAGACCGGCGCGCAGCTCGGCTGCACCCAGCTCGAGGCTCGCCAGACCGAACCCGCCCGGCCCATGCGAGAGCGCGACGAGGTACTGACTCACGCGCGGCTCGATGGAGCCCTCGTCGAGGCTGAGCGCCGGCGTGACGACGCGCACCACCTCGCGCGGCACCAGACCCTTGACGCGAGAGGGGTCGGCCATCTGCTCGCAGATCGCGACGCGATGGCCTTGCTCGAGCAGGCGGGCCAAATGCGCGTGCGCCGCGTGGACCGGCACGCCCGCCATCGGGATGCGCTCGCCGTCGGGACCGGCCGGCCGCGAGGTCAACGTCACGTCGAGCAACCGCGCGCCGAGCACCGCGTCTTCGAAGAACATCTCGTAGAAGTCGCCGAGCCGGAAGAAGACGATCGCATCCGGATATCGCTCCTTCGCGCGCAGATACTGCGCGAGCAGCGGCGTGACCCGCGCGCCCGCGGCCGTCGTACCGGACCCCGTCTCCCGCGAGCCGCGACCGCGTCGACCGCTCAGCGCCACAGCCGCTCGACCCGCAACGGGGAAACCTGGATGCGGGCGAGCAACCCCGCCGACGCATCGACGAGGAACAGACGTGCATCCTCGGGGGACCAGACGAGCTGCGAGGGGAGCGTGCCGACGTCCGCCGAGACGGAGAGCACCGGCGGAACGCCCCCGACGACGAGTTGCACCGCGGCCCGTTCCCCAGGCATCGGAGTCGGCTGTCCGCCGTCGTCGCCCGGCTCGATCCGCAGCACGATGCGACCGTTGTCGAAGGACTCGCCCGACGCCGCACGCATCCGTGCCCGTGGATCGCCCTCCGGGTCGAGCACGCAGCGGCCGCCCTCCGCGCGCCGGACCCGATGCCGCACGCCCGAGCGCGATCCGGAAACGAGCCATCGTGCCCGCGCATGCACCCCGTACTGGACGAGCTCCGGGTGGCATTCGAGCAGCGCGTCCCGATCCTCTTCGGGCACCTCGAGCACGAGCCGGTCGACGAACGCGGCGCGAATCCGAAACGATCGGTATCGGTCGCGCGTCTCATCGATCGGCCGCCTCCACTCCGCGCATCGGTCGGCCGGGACGCTCGGCGGGGGCGGCGAGCGAAGCGCGACCGCGTCTCCGTCGTGGCCATCACCGGCGGCGTCCTCGGCCCCGAGGACGCCGAACGCGCACGGATCGATCTCGACGTGCAACACCACCTCTCCGTCGGCGGCTCGCTCCAGTCGACCCCGACCTCCCGCCGCGCCGGGCACGTCACCCTCCCACTGTGCAGTCCAGCTTTCCGCGACGACCACGTGCGGATCGGCGGCGATGCACACCCGGGGACCGGGCTCGCCCCAAACACCCCGCCAGCCCTCCGGGCACTCGACGCGCCCCAGACGCGGCAAGCGCGGGTCGACGCTCGTCCCGTCGGCCTGCAAGGGCAGCGTCAGGACGCCGCGAGACACGGTCGGATCGCCGCGTAGTCCCGGCGGCTCGACCAAAAACGCACCGACACGCGGCCGGTGCCGTCGGACCGCGACGATTCCATCGCTGGCGACGCCCAGGCCCCCGCACTCGGTCGGTCCGCGACAGGGCGCGTCCCGATCGTGCACGTCCACGAATTGCACGCGCCCGTCCTGCATGCCGACGGCGAGGAAGACACCGCGAAGACGATCCGGGCCGATCTCGCGACCGTGGCGCGACTCGCCCGCGGGATCGCACCACGACGCATCGCCGCCCGTTTCGACGACTTCGATCGTCCGTGCAGCACCGGCGAGCTCGAGCGCGGGAAACTCCGCTCCGACCTCGAACGATTCGTCGAGCAGTCGGGCCGCCGCTCCGCCACGGTCCGCTGCGTAGTCCATCGCGACGACGCGGCCGTCGACGGCGTCGATCCCGTACAGGTAGCGTCGCGTCGAGGTCGCGCCCCCGACGGCATCGGGCACGTTCGGACCGAGCGCCAGCGCACGCAGCGGCCTGCCCGTCGCGATGGGATCGAGGCGGGCGCCGTCCGAGGGGCGGACGACGTGGATCACAGGCAGCGCCTCGTCGGCAACGAGGATCAGCCCGGCGTCGGCGTCGACGGCCAGCGCGACGGGACGCGGCGCCTCGCCGAGGGCGACGCCGGGCGGCGCCGGGCGAGGCGGCGGCCGCAGGAGACGGACACCACAGGCACGCTCGTACGGCGGATCGGCGACGGTCACCTGGGGCTCGGCCCACCTGGCGTCGAACCGGATCGGCGTCGGCGGCTCGAGCGGGCGGCCTTCGGCGTCGAGCGCGAGGACGACGACGGCGCCCTCGTCGGGCAATGCCGCCCACAGCGCGCGCTGCCCGGGGTCGAGTGCGAGATCGACCGGCGCGCCTGCGAGCCGGACGATCACGTCCGGCTCGCTCGAGTCGTTTCCCAGCAGTCGCCGCGTCGAGATCGCGCGTATCGCACGCCCGCCGAACGAGGCGATGTAGGCATGGGTCGGACGCGCGGACCCGACGAGCACGTCGGCGGGAACCTCCCCGACGTCGACGAACGTGAAGCCGGGCACGCGCCGATCCGAGTCCTGCAACGCCCCTGAATCGAGGTCGATCACGGCCAACGCCCCCCGCGCGGTCTGCGTGACCAGCGCGTGCAGCGCGACCCCCGACGGTCTCTCGTCCGACGCGCCGCGCCGACACCGCTCCAGCGGCACCGGTCCGCCCTTCGCCTCGACGCACAGCAGTGCAGCCCGACCCGGTCTCTCGAGCGCGGCCGGGAAGACGGGCTCGACGTCCTCCGAGCATGCGATGGACAGGGCCATCAGCACCCCGCCGAAGGCCGCCGTCGGTCGCATCATTGCAGCTCCACGACCGGCCGCGGCCGGCCCAGCGTCCCGACCACGCGCGCCTCGCACGCCCCTTCGCCCCCCTCGAGACAGGCGAGCAGCGGCGCGAGGTCCACCACGCGCACGCAGGAGGCGCGGAAGTCGGCGACGTACAGCCACCGTCGGCGCTCGTCGACGAGCAAGGCGAACGGACCCGAAAAACCACGGACGACGGCCCTGGGAAGCCCCGCGTCGGCGTCGAGCACGTGAACGTCACGCGAACCGTAGCTGCTGACAAACAACAGCGTGCGCGACCGGCCCCCCACCTCGAACCGCCCCAGGGCGAGACGCGAGGCGCCCTCGCCCACCTCCACGAGGCGACGGACGCGGAACACGTCGGCCGC
Organism: Myxococcota bacterium; assembly: GCA_025054695.1. GTDB lineage: Bacteria > Myxococcota_A > Polyangia > Polyangiales > JANWZI01 > JANWZI01. The sequence goes on from JANWZI010000147.1 coordinate 6,191, forward strand.
GGGGCGATCGGCGAAGACGACGGCGTCGGGGCCCCGTACGAGCAGAAAGACGCGGTTGCCGTCGACGGCGACGTCGCGGACGTCGGGACCGTCGTCGATCCCCGTCACGCGTCCCACGCCCGCCGAATACAGGAACGAGTCGTTCAACTCGTGCAAAT
>JANWZI010000148.1 GCA_025054695.1 Myxococcota bacterium
CGGGGTGCCATCGGGGGGCGGGCGCGGGACCGCAGCAACGCGGCCAGTTCGGGGACGTTCTTCAGAGCTCGCCAGTCGTCGAACCCTTCGCGCCAGACGAGCGAGTCCGGCCCGACGGCTCCGGTCGCCACTTTCCGTCCGAGCTCGTCCTTCCCAATCGGACCGACGGGAACGTCGTTGATGGCCACGTGCCAGACGGCGTCGACGACCGAGATGCGCCCTTCCGACCCCGTTGCGGGTCCCGCGGCGACCTGCCGCCGAAAATCGGACCCGAGGGCCGATGCCGGACGAGTCTGTCCCGAGGCGTGCGCCCCCGCCGGTGGGGCGGACGGCTGCGCTCGGCGTGCCGGCTCGGACGCGTGGGCGGCCGGCGCTCGCTGTCCGCTACGCGCACCGGAAGCGGAAGGGCTTCCGGCGCCCGTTCCGGCCGACCGCGGGGCCGCCTCGGCGAGCTCGGGGCCACGGATGATGATGTCGTGACCGCACTTGCGGCAGGTCATGCGGACGGTACGGCCCGCGACTTTCTCGTCGGCGACCTGGTACTTCGCCTTGCAGTGTCCGCACAGGAACTTCATCGGGACGAGTCGGTCGCGGAGCCGCGGGCCAGCCCGACGGCAGCTCGCATCGCAGGATACGACACTGATACGGCGATGGGCATGGGGGAACGGACGGCGGCCCCGCGCGTCCGACGGCCGACACCGACATGCGACGAGTCGGGCGCGAAAATCGTCGCGAACTGACCCTTCGGCGTCACAGCAAGCTCATCAGGTGGTCCTTGATTCCGCGACGCGTCTCCTCGTCCGGCGCGGCCGCCAGGGCCCGCTCCCACATCTCGACCGCCTTGTGACGGAATCCGGCGCGCTGATAAAGCACGGCGAGATTCTTGAGCGCCGGGAAGGCGCGTGGTGCGAGATCCACGGCCGTCTCGAGCTCGTGGATGGCCTCGAACAGCGCATCGCGCCGCCCGTGGAGCAGTCCGAGGTGGAAGTGGAGCTGATAGGAGAGCGGGTCGATGCCGATGCCCTGTTGCAGGTGCTCGATCGCGCGATCCAGCTCGCCGCGCTGGTATGCTTCGATTCCCCGCTGGAGGCACTCGGCGGCCTCCCGCGACAGCTCGTCCTCCGACGGCAGCGGCTCCGAGGAGCGCCCCGAGAGCGCGCGGTCCACCCACGCGAGCACGTCGGCGACCTTGAAGGGCTTCTCGAGGAACGCCTCGACACCGTACGAGGCGCGTAGATCTTCGGCGAAGCGCCATCCGCGGTAGACGGCGCTGATCATCAAGATGGGGATATGACCGTAGCGCTTGCTCCCCTTGATCCGCCGACAGATGTCGAAGCCGTGCACCTCGGGCAGCATGGCATCGAGCAGAATGAGATCCGGGGTTTCGGAGCGCACCATCTCGAGCGCCTCGAGCCCGCGCGAAGCTTCGACGACGTCGTAGCCGTTTTCCGCGAGGACGCGCCGCAACAGCCTGCGAATGTCGTCCTCGTCGTCGACGACGAGGATCTTGGGACGCGCCCGCATGGGACGTTCGGGCTCGGCCGCGCGTTCGGTACGGGCGCGACGTCGCTGCAGCTCGGAGATGCCGAGCTCGTCCTCCAGCTCGGCCGACGGGACCGGCCGGTCGCTCACCACCCCGGGCGGTGGACGGCTGACTGCGCGCGGCGACGTCGTGCCGGACGACGGCTCCAGGCCGAGCTGCGCGAGATAGTCGGCGGGGACGTGGGAACCGATCCAGTAGGTCTCGCCGGCCGCGGCGCGTCGGTAGGCCTCGTCGATGACGGTCGCGAGCGCGTCGTGCAGTGCGACGTACGGTCGCACGCGCTTTCCCGTGACGAACTCGACCTCGTCGATCACGCGGCGGTCGTTCGGGTCGGCCATCGCCAGCAGGATCTGCTCGTCGATCACACCGATGGGCAGAATCAGGTGCTGCCGGGCCACCTCCTCGGGAAAGAGCGAGAGATGGGCGAGCGGAATGACCATTTGAGCGAGGTCGATGCCCGGCACGCCGTGCTGTTCGGAGAGGGCCTTGATGAGGTCCAGCTCGCGGATCCGGCCCATCCGGGCGGCGGTCGACGCGAGCCGCTGCCCCGGGTTCCGTCGCTGCGCCCGCAACACTTCCTCGAGCTGCTCGGGCGTGACGAGGCGCTGTGCGAGAAGAATCTTGCCGAGCGGCTTGCGCTTCGTATCGCCCTCGGTCATCGACTCGCCGTCGCTCAAGCGTATCTCCCCAGAGCCTCGCCCGACAAGCGCGCGTGCGGGTCGCGGAGGAGCCGGCCGTTGCGGGCGAGTGCCTCGCCGCGGCGGTGAGGGTCCGAGCACTCCGGGTTTCTTCGCAGACTCGGTCGCGGTCTCGGCTTCGGACTCGGACTCGCAATCGGAGTCGGATTCGGGCTCCGAATCGGACCAAGACTCGGACTGGGTCGCGCCACACCTCTGTGCGGCAGCGGCCGCGTGACGGCCACCGTCAGACTCGAGCCCCTTCGTTTCCGCCCTCGTGAGCGTGCTGGGCGCTCTCACATGCCGGAGAGGATACGAAACGATCCGTTCTCGCGCGCGAGGACCACGCGGTTGTCGCCGATGCGGCGCGCCCAGTGGTCGGGCGGCTCGCGCAACCGGAAGCTACCCGTGTACGTGAAATCGACGAGGACGCGGTCTGCGGTGTGGGTGACGCGGCGATAGCGGATCTCGTAACGCACGTCGTCCAGGCGCTCGGCCATCGCGACCAGGTGGCGCTGCAGTCGCTCGTAGTCGAGGTCGTCCTCGGTTCCCGGGGTACCGGCGTCGTCGTAGTAACGGCGCGACGCCATCGCGAGCAGTGCCCCAGCGTCGCGGCGTTCGACCGCGAGCCGATAGCGCTCCATGAATTCGATCACCTGGCGGTTCTCGTCGTTGTCCTCGACCGTCGTGTTCGGGATGTAGGACGTCGCGCAGCCGGCTGCCGCCACCCACAGCACCCCTTGAATCCACCGGATGGGCTTCATCGCGCGCTCCGTGTTCTGGCCGAGCCCGTTCGCCGTGACCGCCGCAGCATGTGTAACGCGGCCCCCGTCAGCGGCCAAGTCGATGGCGGAACGGTCGGTGCGAGCCCCGGCGAGCACGCCTCGCTGCGTCGATGCGCGGAGCGCACGTGCACGTCGGCGTGAGCCAGGGCCAGCCGGCCGTCCGCCGTGAGCGCCGCGGCGTATACGCGTTGCGTCCCGGCGTGGCGCCAGACGGACGCGACGGACGGACCGAGCGCCGTCCGTTCGTCGTCGAGCGACCACGCCACCAGGTGGGGGGTCTCGGCGAGTCGGATTCCGAGTCGTGCGGATCGCCGGTTGGGCCGGGGGCATGGGGGGGCGGGGACGATCCGCGGTGGCGGCCGCACGATTCGACGCAGGGGGACGATCGTGCCGGGTTCGAGCCGTAGGTGCGTCGCGACCACCGGCCGCACGGGCGGCGTGCCGAGTCCCGCCGCGATGGACCGTCGCGCGGAGATCGGCCCCACGTCGAGCGCCTCGCGCACACCATCGTGCAGAAGCGTCCACGTCGTCGGCGCGTTCCCGTCGGCATGCGCACGGAGCTGGACGCCACCGTCCGGGGCGACGTGAATCTCGACGCTCGGCGGTTGGGGCCACGCCGACGTTACCGCGACGCCGTGCTCCCGGGCGTGACCGAGCGGTGGCCGGCCGCCCAGGAGCTCGAGCACGTGCGCCGGCATCGAGCGTTGGCGCGCAAGCGCTGCGACGACGTGGTCGAACGCGACGTGACGCGGCGTGCAGCGACCGGTGACGAGCAGTCGGGACTCGGCCTCGAGCACCATCGCCGCGGCGGCGTCGTCGACGACGACGAACAAGGGGGCTTGGGGGCGCGGTGGGTCGAGGGGCTCGTGCTCGAGCGCGCGTGCGAGCGCCGCGGCCTCGGGCCCCCGCAACAGGATGGCATCGGCTTCGACCGCGGCCAGGCGGGTGGCGAGCCGCTCGGTCGAGTCGTCGGGTACTTCATCCAGCAGGACGACGACGCGGGGCGCGCGCGCGTGCGAGAGGATGCGGACGGCCGCGCCGCTGCGCGCGCGACCTCCGGGCGCCGACACCTCGAGCGCGTAGACTCCCGGTGCGGCCCATCGCGGGATGCGCACCGTGGCACGGTATGCGAGCCCGTCGACGCTCTCCGGCCGGACGTCGAGCACGCGCAGCGCGAGACGGGTTCCCTCGGTGCCAGGCAGGTACAGCGCGTGCGGGACGAGGGCGACGCTCCAGCCCAACAGCGCGCGGTCCTGTTGACGCCCGGGGGGCGGCGTGAGCGCGAGGGGCAAGCGGACGCGCACGGCGAGCGGCTCACCGGGCCGGACGAGGGCACCGAGACCCGCGCGCGGGTACAAGAGGCGAACGGCTCCCGGCGGCGGCGAGGGGCCGAACGCGCAGTCGGGCCACCACGCGAGCCAGTCGGCGCGGCTCGATGCGGGGAGAAGCGCGAGAAGCGCGGCGACGAGGGAAGCGGTCGCGGCACGCCGCCATCGTCGCGTGGCGTCCGGCGACGTCAGCGGGCGTACCACGTGAACCACAGCACGTCGTACAAGGCGTGGCTCCAGACGGCGACGGCGAAGCCGCGCCATGCGTAGATCGCGGTCAGGTACAGCCCCGCCAGCGTGCGGAACAGCAGCGGCGCCACGGCGAGCGGCTCGCCTGTGGGGCCGGCGTGGTGGGCGAGCGCGAACAGCGCGGCGCTGCCGAACGCCGCGATCGCGGTGGCGCGCCAGGGACCCAGCCGCGCATAGCGCCGCAGCAGGTAGCGGCCCCCGTCGAACAGCCCCGCGCGAAAGACGAGCTCCTCGTGGAAGCCGGCACCCAGGCTCGTCGCGACCACCTCGACGAGGCTGCGCGGCGCGACTCCCGTCTGCACGTCGAGCAGGCGCGAGGCGAGCCCTCCGACGATCGCGAAGGTGCCGACGGCCCATGCCGTCGATTCGGCGAACAGCAGCGCCCAGCGGCGAGCTCGAAGCGCGTCCGGTCCCGCGTGGCGCCGCGCGAGGATCGTCAGAACGACGCCGACGCCGACAGTGCACGCGAGATACGCCACCAGGCTCGCGTCGAGCAGGCGCATCATCGCGCCGGTGACCCAGTCGACGCCGTTTCGCACGTCGAGGAACGGGACCGCGACGTGGTAGACGACGAACGCCGGCACCGTGAAGGCCACGCTTTCGAGCGGCGCGCGCAGCTTGCTGCGCAGACGGTCGCCGAGGGTGCGCGTACGCGTGCCGGCCTCGACGTTCACGCGCCCGAGCCTTCCACGCGCCGCGTGGTCGTGCTAACGGCTCGCGCCGCCGATGCGCGTGCGCGTGCGGATCGAGGATCGAGTCCGGGACGTCGAAGTGCTTCGCGACGCCTCCGGTCGTACGGCCGTGTCGGTGGACGGGAAGCCGGTCGCCGCCGAGATTCGCGAGGTTCCGGGAGGGCTGCTCGTCGCGCTCGACGGGCGCCTGTGGGACGTCGTCGTCGGAACCGACGGCAGCGAGCGGATGGTCGCGTCGGGACCGTGGCGGACGCTCGTCACAGTCGTCGACGAGCACGCGCGACGCGTCGCGGAGCCGCCCCGATCGCGGGGGGCCCGCGTCGAGGCGGTCGGCGCGCTCAAGAGCCCGATGCCGTGTCGCGTCGTGCGCGTGCTGGTGGCCGCCGGCGATGCGGTTCGCGCGGGTCAGCCGCTCGTCGTCGTCGAGGCCATGAAGATGGAGAGCGAGCTGCGCGCTCCCGCCGACGCGCGCGTCGAGGCGGTTCTCGTCGAGCCCGGGGCGAGCGTGGAGCGGGACGCTCCGCTCGTCACGTTTTCGTCGGCCGAGCCGGGCTCGACGGCGAGATAGCGCACGCCGGACCGCGTCGCGCTCGGCCTCGGTGTCGGCCACGGTCTCGGTCCCGACTTCGGTCTCGGCCTCGGGCTCTGTCTCGGACCCTGGCTCGGTCTCGGTCTCCGCCTCGATCCCGGCCTAGGACTCGACCTCGGAAACCGACACGGGGCTGGGTCGCGGCTTCGGGCTCGGATTCGGCTTCGTTCCCCCTCGCGCTCCGACGCTCAGGGAATCGCGGTCAGCTGTGACAGACCGCGCAGCGCCCCGCGGATCGCGGCGCGCAGCGCGACGCGCCGCAACGCTTCCGAGTCGCGTGCGGCGCGCGCACCCGCACGTCCGGTCAGCACGGCCCGCACGGCGCCAGCCCGCGCATCGTGCACGACGAGCGAGACGGCGCAGCGAACCTCGACGTCGTCGCCTTCGTGCGCGCGCTCGAAGCGCGTCAGCGTTCCGTCGACGACGAGACGCGCGCGTCGGGGCGGTGTCACCCGCACCTCGGCGAGTG
>JANWZI010000149.1 GCA_025054695.1 Myxococcota bacterium
GCCGACGGCAGCGATCGCGGCAATCGTAGGGCGCGGCTGCACACGGCGCTGGGCTCGCTGCGCGAGGCGCGCGTAGGGCTGCGCGTGGCGGTGGCATGGGGCTACGTCGACGACGTTGCGGAGGCAGAGCGAGCGCTGGACCGCGTTGCGGCGATGACCTGGGGCCTGCTGCGGCGGTGAGGCGGACTCGGTCTCAGGCTCGGGCTCGGACTCGGACTCGGGCTCAGGCTCGGTCTCCGACTCGGGCTCGGGCTCGGGCTCGGTCTCTGGCTCGGGCTCGGACTCGGGCTCGGGCTCGGGCTCGGGCTCGGACTCGGACTCGGGCTCGGGCTCGGGCTCGGGCTCGGACTCGGACTCGGGCTCAGGCTCGGACTCGGGCTCGGGCTCGGACGTGGCCTCGGGCTCGCCAACGCCTCCCGGCAACGTCGCCCCTTGGGGCCGCCGCCATGCGTGCCTCCCCGTACTCGCCGCGGGGTGGGCGCGCGGAGCTCAACCGGCCCGCTCGGCGAGTTTTTCGCGGACCTTCTCGTAGACGCGGGAGAAGTCGGTCAGCTCGCGCAGCTCCTCTTCGGGAATCGAGACTTTGAACGTACGCTCGACCTCCGCGACGATTTCGATGGCCATCATGCTGTCGATCCCGAGGTCCTTGAACGGCGTCGTGTCGGGAATCTCGGCCACCTCGGTCACCTCGGAGATGATGGCGCGCAGTCGTTCCTTGAGGTCCTCACTCATCGTTGCTCCCGGCTGTGGCTGACGCGACCGGCTCGGCACGGCCGCGCGAAGCGCTCCGTCGGTCGTCTCGCCTCGACGTGGGAACGGCCCTCACGCCGCGGGAAGCCGGCGGTGGACGACGTCCAGCAACTGCCGCACGGTCTGAATCCCCACCAGCTGATCGTCCGGAATCGCGACGCCGAGATCGCGCTCCATGGTGCCGATGAGCTCGAGCATTCCCAGCGAGTCGATGCCCAGATCGGCGATCACCGCGTCCTCGCTCACGTGCGAGAAATCTTTCTCGGCGATCTCCGTGGCCATCGCACGGAACTTGTCCAGCAGCTCGCTCCGGTTCATTTTTTTTCGCTCTCCTCGCCCGCCGTGCGGGCGCGCACTGTAGCCTCAGTCGTTCCGTCCATCCAGAGGTTCGGCGAGCATCCTCGCCGTGGCCCGCCCCGACCGGCGACCGCGCCGCAAGGCGTTCCGATCAGGGGTGCTCGGCGAGCGCACGTTCCTCGAAGAGCATCCGCGTGCGGCGGCGCTGGGCCTTGCCGCTCGAGGTCTTGGGCAACGTACCGACCGGCACGATCGCGACGTGCGACGGCACGAGCCCGAAGCGTTCCTGCACGAGTTGCGCGATACGCCGGCGCAACTCGGGCGCATCGCTCGACGCAGCCTCCGCGGCCACGACGAGCGACTCGAACCCGTCGACCATCGTCGAGAACGCGACCACGTTGCCGCGGCGCACTCCTTCCAGATCGCTCACCGCCCACTCGATGTCCTGCGGGTGGTAGTTGGCGCCCCGCACGATGATGAGATCCTTGATGCGTCCGCACACGAACAGCTCGCCGTCGGCGACGTAGCCGAGGTCGCCCGTGTGCAGCCACCCCTCGCGCCAGCTTTCGCGCGTCGCCTCCTCGTTCTCGAAGTAGCCCGACGTGACGCTCGGGCCGCGCGTGACGATCTCGCCGACGACCCGTTCCGGAAGCGTCCGGCCCGCCTCGTCCACGATGCGCAGCTCGTGATCCGGGAACGGCACGCCGCAGCCGACGAGCTCGACGGCCTGCGCGTCCGGGCCCGCCGGCACGGCGCGCCCCGCACGCAGCGCGGCCGCATCGACGCGGTCGACGCGCATGGGAGTGCCCAGCCGGTGGAACGTGATGGCCAGCGTCGCTTCGGCCATGCCGTAGCTCGGCAGCAGCGCGCGATCGCCGTCGAACCCGGCGGGGCGCAGCGCATCGGCGAAGGCTTGCAACGTGCGTGCGCGGATGGGCTCCGCGCCACAGCCGGCCACGCGCAGGCAGGACAGATCCAGCGAGGCGACGTCCGCGGGCTTCAGTCGCCGCGTCACCAGATCGTAGGCGAAGTTGGGCGCATAGGTGATCGTGCCGCGATGACGGTGGATCGTCTCGAGCCAGAGCCGTGGACGGCGTCCGAAGCTCTCGGTCGGCAGCAGCACGACGGGGATGTCGCAGACGAGCGTGCCCAGCACGAAACCGATGAGGCCCATGTCGTGGTGCAAGGGCAGCCACGACACGCCGACGTCGTCGTCGCGCCGGTCGAGCCCGTGCGGGCCGAGGAAGGCGCGCGCATTGGCCACGAGATTGCGATGCCGCACCTGCACGCCCTTGGGTCGTGACGTGCTTCCCGAGGTGAACTGCAAGAAGCACAGGTCCTCCGGCTCGACGGGCACGCGCGGCGCCGACGGCGCAGGGCCCGCGAAGAGCGTCTCGCAGCGCAGGATACGCTCGAGCCCGCAGTCGCGCTCGAGCACGCGCTCGGCGAACGAGCGGCTCGACTCGGTCACCAGCATGGCGCGCGCGCGGGCCGCGCGGCAGACGTGGGCGAGCACGTCGAGGTAGCCGTCGAGGGCCTTGAACGCGCCGCGGGGAAAGACCGGAACGGGGACGATACCGGCGACCGTGGCGCCGAGGAACGAGAGCACGAACTGATCGTTCTCGCCGATCACGAGCGCGAGGCGGTCGCCCCGTCGCAGTCCCGCGGCCAGCAGATGCGCCGCGCGCTCCTGGGCGATGCGCCACATCTCGGCGTACGTGTAGAAGCGCTCCACCCCGTCGACTCCGACGAAGCGAAATCCGCGTCCGCTCCGTTCGGCGACGCGTTCGAGGGCCTCGACGAGCGTGCGCGCCGACTCCAGTGCTTGCACCGAGGGGCGCCTTTTGACGGATGCCCGGACGGCTGTCAAGCGCCAACATCGCGAAACGAAAAGAAAACCGGCCGCATGGCCGGATCGGCTCCACGAACGCGACGACGAAGGGACCGAAGCTTCCAGGCGCGGTCGACGACCGCGTGGCGCGCGCGCGTTCTACCCTTGGCGGCGGTGGCCAAAGAGGACAGCCTGCGCGTCAACGAAATCTACGCCTCGATCCAGGGCGAATCGACGTTCGCCGGGCTGCCCTGCACGTTCGTGCGGCTGACCGGCTGCAACTTGCGTTGTGTCTGGTGCGACACCGCTCATGCGTTCTACGAGGGCGAGCGCATGCGGCGGTCCGAGGTGCTCGAGCGCGCGCTCGCCTTCGGCACGCCGCTCGTCGAGGTGACCGGGGGCGAGCCGCTGCTCCAGCCCGGCACGCTGCCGCTGTTGCGCGAACTGGCCGATGCGGGACGCACGGTGCTGCTCGAGACGAGCGGAGAGCGGGACGTGTCCGGCGTCGACCCGCGCGTGCACCGCATCGTCGACCTGAAGGCCCCCGGAAGCGGCGAGAGCCACCGCAATCGCTGGAGCAACCTCGCGTGCCTGGGCGCGCGCGACGAGCTCAAGATCGTGCTCGTGGATCGGGCCGACTACGAGTGGGCCCGCGACGTCGTCACGCGCGAGAAGCTTCACGAGCGCCTCGCCGCCGTCCTGTTCTCGCCCGCGCACGGCGTGCTCGAGCCGCACCGCCTCGCCGGGTGGATCGTCGCCGATCGTCTACCCGTGCGCCTGCAGTTGCAGTTGCATAAATACGTCTGGTCACCGGACGCTCGGGGCGTCTGACAGCGGAAGTCACGTTGCTTGATGGCGGTTCAAGCTCGGCCTCGGCCTCGGTCTCGGACTCGGCCTCGGTCTCGGACTCGGGCTCGGGCTCGGGCTCCGACTCCGGCTCGGGATCGGACTCGGACTCGGTCTCAAACTCGGCCTCGGTCTCGCCCTCGGGCTCGGACTCGGCCTCGGTCTCCGACTCGGTCTCGGACTCGCAACACCCCGCGCGAACGTCAATCCAACTGACCACCGCTGTCAGCGCGGGTCGGCCGTGGCTGCCGCGGCCTCTCGCGCCATTCGAACGAGCTGCCAGTACGGCGGCACGTAACCCCGCTCGCGCGCAAAGCGCTCCACCGCGGGCGTCATCGCACGTTCGATCTCGGCGTGGCGCGCGCGGAGCATCTCGACCCGTAGGGCGACGGGCGCGCGCATTCCCTCCGGGATGGGACCCGTTTCCCCGAGCGAACGAGCCAGAGCGCTCCACGCACGCGCCAGCCGGGCCAGCGGAAGTTTCCAGGGCGGGAAATCCAGCGTGGCGCCCCGGTCCGCTTCCTCGAGCAAGGCGTCGATCACGGCGTTGTGTCGCTGTTCGCGCTGCAACGCGCGCGGCGCACGCCACTCCGCGACGACGACGAGCGCGGGATCGTATTCCAGGTCCGCGGGGGCGAGCGTTTCGAAGTGCCGCACGCCCAGCGACGACAGCCAATGCACCAGTCCGGGGGACGACATCGTCGACAAGCCTCGCCAGAGCCGCACCCCGCGACGCGCATAGGCCCACAGCGCGACTTCCGAGCAGAAGTACGCGCTGGGATCGGCGTGATCCATCGCGAAGTCGTATGGCACCTCGCGCTCGCGCGCTTCGCGCAGCGCGTCGTCCGCGGCCGCGTGCGCGAGGTCGGTGCTCGCGTCGGCGCGCGCCTCGTCCGGGTGCAGGCGCAGCAACATCAGGCGCAGCTTCTCGTCCGCGAGATAGTCCGCGGCTTCGGTCACGACCAAACCGCGCTCGATGAGCGCCTCGATCGCCCGCGCCCGACCCGCCGCATCGACGTGGACGAGCGCGACGTGCGAGAAGTTGCCCGGGAAATCATTGCCCCGCGCGATCAGCGCACTGGTCGGCGCGCCGCCTCGCGAGACGAGCACGTCGCCGGAGCACACGCGCACGCCGCGCACCACCGTCGAGGGTCCGCGGCAGGACGGCTCGAGCACCCGCTGCAGGGCGGGCATTCGATCGGGAGGCATCTGGACGAGCAGCGCCTCGAGCGCGGTGCGGCCTCCGTAGCGCAGTCGGTAGAGCCGTTCGCGCACCGCGCGTTCTCCGGGATCCCAGCGCCGTTCGAGCTCCTCGAGCAGCACGCGAAGCCGGCCGTGCACCGCGAGCAACGCGTCCAATCGGTCCAGGCAGCCGCCCATCGAGGCGGCGGTCTCGAAGAAGTCCACCTCGAACGCCTCGAACCGCGCGTCGTCCGGCTCCGGAGGCGACGCGCGCACGGCCTCCTCCAGCTCGTCCAGGCGGCCGTGGAGCGCACGGAACGCCGCGTCGAGCCGTTCGCGAACGGGGGCATCGCAACCCGCGCGGCGTGCCGCGACGAATCGGCGCTCGAGCTCTTCCCAGCGCGCATCCATGTTCCACGCGAACGGGCGCGCGCCGGCTCCCATCACCACCTGCTCCTCGGGAAGCGGAATCGCGAGCAGCGCGAACAGCCCCGCGAGCGCTCCGGTACCCATCGCGAACCGAACGACCCATCGGCGGCGCACGCCGGCTCGCCTCACCGCTCAGCCCGTTCCCGCCACCATCATGCGCGAGACGCGGAAGGTCGGACACGCCGTGGCCGCACGCGTGTCGAGGTCGTCGGCGACCGCATCGACCCGCCGCCACAGCTCGTCGAATCGCAGCGAAAGCGTCACCTCGGAGACTGGGTACGCGATGGCACCGTTCTCGATCCAGTAGCCCGAGGCGCCGCGGGAGAAATCGCCCGTGACGGGATTGAACCCGAAGCCCATCGTCTCGCTGACGAGCAGCCCCGCGCGCACCTCGCGCACGAGCTCGTCGCGCGTGCGCTCACCGGGCTCGAGGATGAAGTTGCTCGTCGCGGGGCCCACGCCCGCCGAGGGGCTGCGCGCCGCGCTCGCGGTGCTCTGCATGCCGAGCCTGCGCGCCGCGTACACGTCGAGCAGGTAACTGCGCAGCACGCCGCGCTCGACGACGACGTTGCGGCGCGAGGGCAGTCCCTCCCCGTCGAACGGGCGCGATCCGGGAGCGCGGGGGCGCAGCGGGTCGTCGACGAGGGTCACGCAGGGGCTGGCGACCTCGGTGCCCAAGCGGTCGACGAGGTAGCTACCCCGGCGCCAGATGGCGGAGCCCAGCACGCAACTGGCGAACAGTTCGAGCAGGTCGCGCCCCGCCTCGGGGTCGAAGATGACGGGGCACTCACAGGTGGCGATCTTGCGCGCGCCGAGCCGTCGCACCGCGTCCGCGGCCGCCTTGCGCCCCACCGCCTCGGGCGCTTCGAGCATCGAACGATGCCGCCCCGCCGTCCAGTGCCGTCCGCGCCGGCGCTTGCCGCCCTCGTCGAGAACGACC
>JANWZI010000014.1 GCA_025054695.1 Myxococcota bacterium
CGCGTGCCGATCCGACGACGGCTGCGGCCCGGGCTGCGAGCGTTCCGGCCGTGCGGGGCCTGCCCCCTCGGCCGGGCCGGCAGCGGCGCCGCCCGACGATCCGGCGAGCACCGAGCCCCCGGCCTCGGTCACGCCGTGTCCCTCGCCCTGTGGCGCAACCGAGTCTTGCAGTTCCGGTCGCTGCGTCCCGCGAATCGCACGAGTCAGCGCGGGCGGCTGGGCGACCTGTGCCATCCGCGTCGATGGGTCGCTGTGGTGCTGGGGCGGCAACGAGGAGGGTCAGCTCGGGCTCGGCGACACGCGCCCTCGCTCCACGCCGACGCGCGTCGGAACCGAATCGAGCTGGACCCAGGTCGCGCTCGGCCACGCGCACACGTGCGCCATTCGACGCGACGGTTCGCTCTGGTGCTGGGGCTCCAATGCGCGCGCTCTGCTCGGAACGAACGACTGGACCGCGCTCCGGGGGAGTCCTGCATCGGGCCGGAGGGTATGGGACGAAGCTCGCAAAATCGTCGCTACCCGTCGAACGTTTGACGTGGCTCTCGCCCGAGCTCGCCTTCGTGGCTCGCCCGGTTGACGTTTCGGCACTGCTCGTGGTTTCTAGTGTGGCCATGCGCGTCGTCCGTCTTCGTGGAGCCCTCTCCTTCTTGGCCCACTGCGTCGCTTGTGGCGCCGACCAAGGTTGCGTCGGTTGTTTGTCGGAGCTCATCGCACCTGAGGCGTCCACCGGCGCCGAAGCCGCGTCTACGACCCCCGCGCTCGGCGAACGGCCCTGCGACACGCCGTGCGGAGCATCCGAGTTCTGCAACGCGGGTCGCTGCGCGCCGAAGATCCGGGAGGTGCGTGCGCTCGATGATCATACCTGTGCGATTCGCGTCGACGGCTCGCTGTGGTGCTGGGGAGACAATGAGAACGGCGAGCTGGGCCTCGGCGACACGCAACGGCGGTCGGTTCCCACCCGAGTCGGCTCCGATTCGGACTGGGCCTCCGTCGCGCCGGGGGTCGATTACACCTGCGCGACCCGCACCGATCATTCGCTGTGGTGCTGGGGAAAGAACACGTACGGCCAGCTCGGCGTCGGCGATACGAGGCCTCGTCGCGTTCCTACCCGCGTCGGGAGCGCGTCGGATTGGACGAGCCTATCCGGCGGCAATGCGCACGTCTGTGCACTCCGTGCGGACCGGTCGCTGTGGTGTTGGGGAGCGAACGGGAGCGGACTCCTCGGTGTGGGCGATCCGGGCGACGCGCTCGTTCCCACGCGCGTCGTGGGGGACGCGCGTTGGTCTTCGGTCGCGGCGGGAAGCAACGGGCAATGTGCAATTGCAAGCGAGGGCTCGCTCTGGTGCTGGGGGATGAACGTTTTTTCACGCGCTCGGATTCGAGGACACACTGAGCCGTGCCGACCCCACGCGCGTCGGATCGGATACGAACTGGGCGCTGGTGGCGCCGTCAGTCAGTCATAGTTGCGCGCTTCGCACCGATCGCTCGCTCTGGTGCTGGGGCTCGAACGGCGCCATCGGAGTCGAGCTCGGGCGCGAAGCGACGCTTCCGACCCGCGTCGGTTCCGAATCCGACTGGACGCAGCTGGACACGGGCATGGACCACAGCTGCGCCATTCGCGCCGACGGCTCGCTCTGGTGCTGGGGAGGCAACGAGTGGGGACAACTCGGGCTGGGTGACACGGCGCGCCGTACGCTGCCGACGCGCGTCGGTGGCGAGATGCGCTGGCTAGCCGTCGCCGCGGGGCTCAGCAGCACGTGCGGAATCCGCGTCGACGGCTCGCTGTGGTGCTGGGGAGACAACCGCGTCGGGCAGCTCGGCCTTGGGGACGAGATGGCTCGCCTGACTCCGACGCTCGTCGTGTTCCCCTGATCCGACGAAAGACTTCAGCGACGTTGGGGCGCACGGCGGGCCGCGCTCGAGCGCTGGGGCATCGTCGTGCGAATGGTCGCGCGATTTCTCCACGTCGGGATCTCGGACGTTCGTGCGCAAGACGCGGCGTCAGGGCGCACACCGATCGATCGGGCGTCCGCATCGGGCCGGGGCGTGCTGAGCGTGGCCCTCCGACAACGGCGGTCATGTTTCTCGATCGGGACTCGGTCCCGGACTTGGGCTCAGTCGCGGACTCGGTCTCGGTCTTGGTCTTGGTCTCGGACTCGAACCGGACTCGGGATCGGACTCGGGCTCCGCGTCGGACGCGGAGCCGGAACCGGAATCGGTCTCGCAAGACCCCTCGGTGACATCGAGGGATGGAGTCGGCGCCATCGGACTTGAATGCCCCTGCGGTGCCGTCAACCAAAGTGGCCGGTGCCGCGCGGCCTACCGCGCCGTCCCTGCATCCCGCCATGCCCCAGCCGTCGTGAAACGTCCGGCGGCGACGGATCGGTTCCACGCAGTGGCACAGATGTCGTCATTCCGTCGCGTTTGCGACACATTCAGGCTACGCGCAAGCCGCGCAACCGCCACGGGGATGACACGAGTCCGTTGCCGGCTCCCGTTACCCCCCGATTCGAGGTCGGCTCGTGTTCGAGGACTTCGTTCAGCGCGGCGAGCCCGGCGCACGAGCGCGCCTCGGAGCGTCGGTGCTCGCGAGCGGGGTGCTCTACGGTGCCATCGGGACCGGCGTCGTCGTGGCCTCGGCGGCGGTGCGCTCGGCGGTCGATGAACACCAAGACGTGCACGTTGCGTTCGCTCCCCCGCCGGAAGTCGAGGCGCCGCCGCCTCCGCCCCCGCCGCCCACGAAGACCGAGGCGCCACGGCCGCGTCCCCGACGCGCGGTGCTTCGGCAGCCGCTCGAGATTTCGAGTGCGCGGGCGGAAGAGAGCGATGCGCCGCTGCCTCCGCCCGAACCCGAACCGGTCGAGGAAGAGCCGCCGCCTCCGCCCCCACCGCCACCCCCCGAGCCCGTCGCCGAGCGGCCCCCTCCCCCTCCGCCTCGGCCCCGTGCACCGCGAGGGCCCGTGCAGCTTCCCGAAACGGCGACGCCGCCGGAGCGCATCGGCGACGTGGTCGTCCAGTATCCGGAAGAAGCCCGGCGCGCGGGTGTCCGCGGCCAGGTCATCGTCAAGTGCGTCGTCACGGAGCAGGGCAGCACCGAGCAGTGCGAGGTGCTGCGCGGACACGAGCTGCTGCGCGACGAGGCGCTGCGCGCTGCGCGCTCGATGCGTTGGCGCCCGGCGCGCCTGCCGGACGGCACCGTGATCGCCGTCTACCGGATCATTCCTTTCCGCTTCGACGCCCCCAATCTCTGAAGTCCCACGCGGAGCGACGTCATGGAGATCAACCTCGTCGAGATCTGGCAGGCGATGGGCCTGCCGGTGCGTCTGGTCGTCATCGTGCTCACCATCCAGGCGGTGGCCTGCATCGCGGTCGCGATCGACCGCATCGTACTGCTGGCGCGGTCGGGCGCCGCGAGCCGCCGCTTCGCCGCCGAGGCGACCCCCCTGTTCGAGGCCGGGCGTCTCGACGAGGTTCTGGCGCTCGCGAGCCGCAGCCACGGGAGCCACCTCGCGGCGTTCATGCACGCGGGGCTCAGCTCGTTCCTCGACCGGCATCGCGCCGGCGACGACCGGGCGCGAGCCTCCGACATGGCGCGACGTGCGCTGGAGCGCAAGGGCGAGTCGCTGAGCGCGAACCTGCACCGGGGCATGAACGTGCTCGCCTCGACCGGATCGACGGCCCCCTTCGTCGGCCTGCTCGGCACCGTCCTCGGCATCATCCACGCGTTCAAGCTCATCTCGGCGACGGGCTCCGGAGGCATCGCGACCATCGGTGCCGCCATCGGCGAGGCGCTCGTCGTCACGGGCTACGGACTCGTCGTCGCGATCCCGGCCGTGCTCGTCTTCAACTGGCTCTCCTCGCGCTTGCAGCGCTACGAGAGTGGTCTCGTCAACGCGGCGAGCGAGCTGCTCGACCGCCTCGAGACGCAGCTCTTCGCGGCACGGCCGGACGGCGAGCGCGCGGTCGAGCAGGGCGGCGGTCCGACGACGGGACGCGGGGCGGGCGAACCGGCTCCCGCAGCCGCCCTTCGGGCACCGGCGTCCTCGTCGATGGCCGAGGCCTGAGCCTGCGCGCCTGGGACCGATCAGACGCCCGATGCTCGGGGAGAGACGGTCATGAGGAGCCTGTCGCGCACCGCGACGAGCCGTCCGCGTCCCGTGATGAACGTGACGCCGCTCGTCGACATCGTGCTCGTGCTGCTGATCATCTTCATGGTCGTCATCCCTGCGATGGAGAAAAACGCGCAGGTCGAGGTGCCTTCGATCGTGCACGTCGACGAGGCGAGCCGACAGCGTGCCGAGCCGTTCACGCTGTCGGTGACGGCCGACGGAGCGGTCTTTTTCGAGGAGCGGCGCGTCCCCCTCGAAGGGCTCGAACCGATGCTGCGCGAGGCGCACGAACGCGCGCAAACCCGCAAGGTCCTGCTGCGCGCGGATCGCAGGGCGCGCTGGCAGACGGTACGCGACGTGTTCGCCGTGGTGCAGCGCGTCGGTTTCCCGGGGATCGCGCTGCGCGTCAACCAGCGCGGCTCGGACCGCTCCGGAGGCGCCGATGGCGTTTGACGTCGCCGCCGAACCCTCGGGCAGGAAACATCGAGGTCGGGCGCGGCCGGAGATGAACGTCACGCCGCTCGTCGACGTCGTCCTCGTCCTGCTCATCATCTTCATGGTCGTCACCCCGCTGCTCTCGAAGCAGTTCTCGCTCGCCATCCCCACGCGCCCGAACGAGCCCGAACGGACCGACGAGGGCCGCGATCCCGTCGTGGTCTCGGTCGACGCGGCGGGGCGCTTCCGCATCCAGCGGGAGACGATCGCCGACGCCGAGCTCACCGACCGGCTGCGTCGCGTGATCGCGGCGCAGGGGCACCGGACCATCGTGTTCGACGCACACGACGACGTGCCGTACGAGCGTGCCGTCGAGGCCCTCGACCGTGCCCGCGCGGCCGGGGCGACGACCATCGCCGTGGCGACCGAACGGCTCGTCCGCGACTGAAGGAGCACAACGATGAGAGACGAACGTCGAGGCACCGGCGTGGTGCCGCAGAACGGGTCCGTATGCGCGGGTCTGCTGGGGCTGCTGTCCGTGCTCGCAGTCGCGCAGACGACCGCTCGGGCTCAGGCCCCTGCGGAGACGAACGAGGCGGCCCCGGCGAGCGAGCCCTCGCAGCCCCCCTCGGAAGCCGAGCCGCCTGCCGAGGCGGACGCGGTGACGCCCGAGGAGACCGGTGGCGAGGCCGATCCGACCGAGCGGCCCCGCGTGCGAAGGGGCACGGGCATCGAGGGGCGCCTCGTCGACGCCTCGACCGGCGAGCCCATCATCGAGGGCGCGGTCACGGTTCTCGGTCGCGGCCGGCGCGTGTACACGAACCTCGACGGCTACTTCGCGATCGATCTGCCCCCCGGTCGTTACGACTTGCGTGCCCACTACGAGCTGTACCAGCCGACGCGGGTCGACGACGTCGTCGTCGAACGGGGCCGCGTCACGGAGGTGGAAATCCGGTTGACACCGGACACGGAAAGCGTCGAGCAGGAAATCGTCGTCGAGGCGCGGGCCGACACGGGGACCGAGGCCACCCAGCTCTCGGTGCGGCGCGAGGCAGTGGCCGTGCGCGACGCGGTCAGCGCGCAGGAGATCCAGCGAAGCCCCGACGCGAGCGCCGGGGACGCCGCGCGGCGCGTCGTCGCGGCCACCACGTTCGGCTCGTATCTCTTCGTGCGTGGATTGGGCGGCCGTTACACGAATGTGCTGCTCGGCGGCATGGAGCTGCCGGGCACCGATCCCGACGTTCCGGGAGTCCAGCTCGACCTGTTCCCCGCGGCGCTGCTCTCCAGCCTCGCGATCGTCAAGACCTTCACGCCGGACGTGCCGGGCAGCTTCGCCGGTGGGTCGATGGTGCTCGAGACGCGCGACTTCCCGTCGCGCTTCCGCGCCGGCGCGAACCTCTCGCTCGGCTGGCACGACGAGACGACGTTCCGCGACGGCCTCGTCTACGAGGGCGGCGGGCTCGACGCGTTCGGGTTCGACGACGGCACGCGTGCACTGCCCGACGCCGTGCCGCGGACGCGGCTCGACGTCACCGAGAGACTGAGCGCGGAGCACGTCACGCGCATCGCGCGCACGTTCTCCAACACGTGGGGCGTGACGCGGCAGACGAATCTGCCGGATCTGCGACTGGGCGCCCAGGTCGGCGACACGGTCACGCTCGGCGAGCGCTTCCTCGGCTACCAGCTCGGGCTGAGCTTCGGTCGCAACACCCGCAATGTCGCCGAGGACGTCGTTCGGCTCACGCAGAGCGGCGGACGGATCGTCCCGATCGAGGAAGAGGATCTCGATGCCCGTTCGACGAATCAGCAGACCTCCGTCGCCCTGCTCGGCTCGGCGACGCTCGAGATCGCGCGCGGACACGAGATGGGCTGGACGAGCCTGCTGACGCACGTCGCCGACGACTACGCGGCGTTCGTGACCGGCTACGACGAGAACCGCGGTCAGGACATCGCGCGACGCAGCCTGCGCTGGATCGAGCGGACCGTCGGTTTCCATCAACTGCGCGGCGACCACCGTGGCTTGTTCGGACGCACCCGGCTCCAGTGGCGTGCGAGCCTCGCCACGGCCAGCCGCGACGAGCCCGATACCCGCGACCTCGTCTACTTGTCGACGGGCACTGGCTACCGCTGGTTCGCGGGGCCCGGAAGCGGCACCCGATTCTTCTCCGAGCTCGACCAGATCGCGATGGCCGGCGCGGCCGAAGTGCAGATCCCGTTCGGCGCCGTCGAGCTTCGCGGCGGCGCGTTCGCCTCGCGGCTCGACCGGACGTACGAGGCGCGCCGCTTCCGGTACGAGCGCGAGTCCGGCGGCGACCCCGCCGTCCTCAATCTGCCCCCCGAACGACTCTTCGCCCCGGAAAACGTCGGGGTGCACGTGCGCCTGCGCGAGTTCACCAACCCGGCGGACAGCTACGAGGCCCATCAGCGCTTGTACGCCGCATGGACAATGCTCGACCTGGGGCTGCTCGAGCGACGGCTGCGGCTGGCGGCCGGAATCCGCGGCGAGGCGCTGCGTCAGCTCGTCTCGTCGCGGTCGCCGTTCGCGGACACCGCCGATCCGGCCACCGAGACGCGGCGGACCGACGTCGATCCGCTGCCCGCGGCCTCCGCCACGGTGCGTCTGGGGGAATCGAGCTTCGTGCGGGCGTCGTACGGCCTGACCGTCGCGCGGCCCCAGATCCGCGAGCTCGCGCCGTTCGTCTACGAGGACTTCATCCGTCGCCGCAACGTCAGCGGCAATCCGGCCCTGCGCTCCACGCGCATCCACAACCTCGACCTGCGGGTCGAGCACTTCCCGTCGTCCGACGAAGTCCTCGCGGTCAGCGTCTTCGCCAAGCTCTTCCGCGATCCCATCGAGGAAGTCATCGTCGACTTCAACAACTCGTTCACGTTCGAGAACGTCGAGGCGGCTCGCAACTTCGGCGCCGAATTCGAAGCGCGCATCGGGCTCGACCGGTTGTCGGACGTCCTCGATTGGCTGTCGGTGGGCGCGAACTTCACGTACGTTTTCTCGCGCGTCCGGCTGAACGAAGAGCAAGCCGCCCGGGCTACCAGCCGCGAGCGCCCGCTCGCCGGCCAGTCCCCCTACGTCGCCAACGTGTCACTCGGAGTTACGCCTCCCGACGCAAGAGTGTCGCTGTTCGCCTATTACAACGTGTTCGGCCGACGGCTCACGGAGGTAGGTCGCTCACCGCTGCCCGACATCTTCCAGGAACCGTTCCACGCCGTCGATCTGGTCGCGCGCTGGGATCTCGCCGAGGGGCTCAGCCTCAAGGCGACGGCGCGCAACCTGCTGTTGCAACGCGAGCGGTTCCGGCAAGGGGGCATCACGGTGCGCGCCTACGACCCGGGAACGACGGCAAGCCTGCAACTGAGCTGGTCGCATTGAGGAAACGGTGAACGCGTCATGAATCACGGATTTCGATGGACCTGGGCCCTCGGGATGCTTGCAGCCGCGCTTCAGGCCTGCGGAGGGGACGACGACGACGTGATGGGGGGGACGGACGCCGGAGTCGACACCGGCGCGCCCGACACCGGCGCGCCCGACACCGGCACGCCCGACACCGGCGCGCCCGACACCGGCATGCCGGATGCGGGGCCGCGCTGCCCGGCGATCGGCGAGCGGACGGTCGTCGAGGTCCGCAGTGACATCACGGCCGACACGACGTGGACGTGCCGCAATCTCTACCGCATCGGGGCGCAGGTCTTCGTGGGCTCGAGCGACCCGTCCCGACCCGCGACCCTGACCATCGAGCCGGGCACCGTCATCCAGGGTACGTCGGGCTCGAACGCGCTCATCGTCACGACGAACGGCCGCATCATGGCGCAGGGAACGCGCGAGTTGCCCATCGTGTTCACGAGCGCGCAGGCGCGGCCCGCGCCCGGAGACTGGGGTGGCGTCGTGCTCCTCGGCCGCGCTCCCGTCAACTATCCCGGAGGCTCGCAAGGCATCGAGGGGCTGCCGTCGGTCGAAGGTCGCGGCCGCTTCGGTGGCACCGATCCGATGCACGATTGCGGGACGCTGCGATACGTGCGCATCGAGTTCGCCGGCTTCGAGCTCAGCATGGACAACGAGCTGAACGCGCTGACGGTCGGCGGCTGTGGCTCGCGCACCGTCCTGGAGTACATCCAGACGCACAAGGGCAGCGACGACGGCATCGAGTTCTTCGGTGGAACCGCCGATCTTCGCTACGCGCTCATCACGGGGCCCGGCGACGACGGCCTCGACTGGGAGGGCGGGTGGACCGGCCGCGCGCAGTTCGTCGTCGTCCAGCAGCATTCGGGCGCGGGCAACAGCGGCGTCGAGGCCGACAACCTCAACATGGCGGATGACGCGATGCCGCGGTCCGAGCCGCGCATCTGGAACGTGACGCTGCTGGGCGTGCGCGATCCGGGCGAGGCCGGCGCCGGCATCCGGCTGCGCCGTGGCACGGCGGGGCACCTGCACAACGTCGTCGTGTCCGGGTTCACGCACTCGTGCGTGCGCGTCGAGAGCATGGCCTCCGACGCCGCGATCACGGCGGGCACGCTCGAGGTGCGCAACGGCATCCTGCACAACTGCGGGCCGGATCCGGGGACGACCTTCCTCGCGGGCGCGGCTGCGCGGTTCATGACGGGCTACGATTTGCGCACCGGCGTGGATCCGAGGCTGAGGGACGCGTGGAACCCGACGCGACCGGATTTCCGGCCGATGTCCGACTCGCCTGTCACGATGGATGCCGCGACGCCGCCATCAGGCGGGTTCTTCGACATGTCGGCCACGTATCTCGGCGCGGTCGCACCGACGGGTACGCCCTGGTACGAGGGCTGGACCGCCTTCCCCTGATTGTCCCGGCTCGTCGGCCGGGCGCACGACCTCATCTCGGCGTGCGGCCGATGAGTCAGCCGGCCCCCACAACCACCCCACGCGCCGCCGGGTCGGTCCTTCGGACCGGCTCGGCGGTTTTCTTTGGCGATGCGTCGAAAAGTTGATCCATTTCGACGGGTTGCGTTCCATGCATCGACGTGGCCGGGCTCGTCGCGACGCTGGCGTTCGTGTCGCTGCTCGCCCGCGGTCAGACCGAACCGTCACGCCCCGATCGAGACACCGCGACTGTCGAGACGACCGTTTCCCCGCAGAGCGACGAGTGTCCACGGCGCGTTGTGGAGCTTGTGCGTGTCTGGGCACCGCAGCGCCTCGAACGCGTTCGTCTTGCGCTCCTCGATTGCGACGCGCGTCCCGATCCCACCGCGCTCGAAGCCGTCTCGCGTCTCGCCCGCCCTCGTTTCGAGACTCCGCCGGAGCAAACCGTGCGACTGCACCCGGGCCTGCTCGAACGCCTCGACGCGCTCGCCGCGCGCTTTCCTGGGCGGCCCATCGAGATCTATTCGGGTCACCGACCCGAGGCGCGCCGGGGCAGCCGTCATCGCACGGGTCACGCGCTCGACATCGGCGTCGTGTCCGTCCCGCGTGAAGACGTCGTCGCGTTCGCACGGACGTTACCCGGGACAGGGGTGGGCTACTACCCGAACAGCCGCATGACCCACATCGACGTGCGCGAGCGCAGCGCGTTCTGGATCGACCGCAGCGGCCCGGGAGAGCCGCCCGATTATGGTCCGTGGCCACCGTCCCCCGCGGAAATCGGCGCCGTGCGCAACGAGCTGCTCGCCGCGGTCTCGTCCGCGCTCCAGACCCTGCGCGCGGGACTCGCCGCGACGTTCACCGACTCGGCCTCGGACTCTGGCTCGGGCTCGGCCTCGGCCTCGGTCTCGGACTCAGACTCGGGCTCGGCCTCGGTCACGGCCTCGGGCTCGGGCTCGGCCTCGGCCTCGGACTCGGACTCTGGCTCGGTCCCGGATTCGGTCTCGGACCCGGCCTCGGACTCCGACTCCGACTCGACGTCGGCCTCGGACTCGGGCTCGGATTCCGACCCCGAATCGGGTTCGCCGGCCGCCTCGCGCTCGCATTCCAGCGCAACCGCGCCTGTGAGACCGCCGTCGGACCACGCGCCGCGTGCCCGCGGCCGATCGGAGATGCGATCGGACTCGCGTACGGATGAGGGAGCGAAGCGCCGCTCAGGTGCCCGGCGGGGCGTAGTGGTCGACCACCCGGATCGGCCTCGGATGTAGTGCGAAGCAGACCCGACGGCGCTCCCCCACCGCCTCGCCGCCCACCTGCAATGCGACCGGTTGCTCCAGCTCGACCGTGACGCGCTCGGCGAGCACGTCGTGCAGCCGTTCGGAGCGGTACCGGCCGGACCAGATGTCGCGGATGTGCCGCACGACGTCGAGGCTGTCGATGTCGACGATCCGCAGCGAAAAGCGGTCCTCCCGCTCCTCGGCGAACGGGAAGATCCGCGCGCCGAAGCCCCAGTACGGAATCGTCGACGCACACACCATGCGGCACGTCCCTTCGAACACGATCTCGCCCGGCGCGATCGTTCGTACGGGCCGGCCCTGCGCGTCGAGGAAATAGGCGTCGGCCCCCTCGTTGACGACGCGGACCCGATGTCGCGGGCGCACGAGGTACTCGGGCAACGTGCGACCGACGATGGACACCGTATAGGCGATTCCTCCGGTCGCGACGCGCCGCAGCAGGGGCACGCGCGCGAACGCTCGCTTGACCTGCGCGAAGTGCAGCAGCGCGACCGCGTCGACACCGACGCCCGCGAACATCGTCAGCGTTCCTTCCACGTCGAGCAAGCGCAACGATCTGCTTCCCGCATCGCGCAGGCGCAGAAGATCCTGCAACACGCCGCGACGCCGGTCGCGGCCGGCACCGACGACCCAGGCGAGCGCGTTGCCCGTTCCGAGGCGCAGCAGCCCGAACCGGGGCGGCGGAACGCCTCGGCGCTCGGCCTCGCGCACGATCCACGTGACCGTCTGCGTGAAGGTGCCGTCGCCGCCGCCCGTCAGCACCGTCGGGTAGCCCCTCTCGACGACGAGACGTGCGATCTCGCGCCCCTCGTCGAGGCTGCGCGAGACGAACAGGTCCCCCGAGGCGACGATCTCGTCGAGCACCGCGACGAGATCGGCGTCGGCTCGCCGCGCGTTGCCGTTGACCACGACCGCGAATCGTTCGGACCACGGGGCCGGCGGCGCGGCGGCGGCCGGTGGTGGCGTCGATCGACGCTGCGTCGAGACGTCGTTCACGGATCGCGCAGGATGTCGTCGATGACCCGCGCCAGGTGCACGTCGCGCGACGTCAGGCCGCCCGCGTCGTGTGTCTGCAGCGCGATCTCGAGGCGCGTCCAGCTCCAGTGCAGATCGGGGTGATGGTTCGCCCCTTCGGCCGCGTCGCAGATGCGACCGACGATGCGCTGCGCTTGACGGAACGAGCCGGCGCGCACGGTACGGACGATCCGGTTGCCCTCGCGACGCCATTCGGGCAGCTCCCGGAGCGCCGCGTCGATCTCGGTGTCGGTCAGCACGCGCGGCAACGGCGCGCTCATCCGAACAGGTCCCGCAGCCCCACCTCGGGCTGCCGACGCCGCGAGAGGATGGCGTTGATCGCGCGCAGGATGCGGGTCTTGGTGGGCCCGGAAACGGCCTCCCCCGCACGGGCCGCCTCGAGCGCGCGCGCGGTGACGGGGCGACCGCTCCGCGGCTTGTTCTTGGCGCGCTCCTTGACGGCATCGGAGGCATCACCGGCCTTGACGGCGCGGCGCGCCCGCGCGATGGCGCGATCTTCGGGGCGGCGACTCTCGAGGGTGTGACTGACGGAGAGCAGCAGGCGCGTACCGATTCGATTCTTGTCGAGAAACTCCGCGAGCTTGGTCATGTCTGCCTCGAATCCTGGGCCGAACGCCGGCCGCGCAGATTAGTCGCATCGCCGAGGCGGGTCGAGCGGATCGATGGATCGGATGCCCGCGGTGGCCGAGGAGGGACTCGAACCCTCACGCCCGTGACGGGCAGCGGATTTTGAGTCCGCCGCGTCTGCCGATTCCGCCACTCGGCCCACGAAGCGCACGCACCGGCGATCGTGTGTCGGCGGTGCCTCGCGCGCCAGGACTCCGTCGTGCGCGTCGCCCGATCCCGGCTCACTCCTCCTCGTCCAGACGACGCTCGAGCGCTCGGACGTACTCGTTCGGCGGCTCGCTCGGCCGGCGACGCTCGAGGAGCACCACCGGATCGGGCGGCACGTGCGGCTCGAGCGAGATCTCTTCTTCCGCGAGCAGCCGATCGAGCGCCTCCGGCGGCAGGGTGTGCGGCCCCTCCCCGTCGCTCGTCGTCGGCTCGTCCTCGGGCGGCGCAAGCAGGTCGAGCTCGTGGTGAATCGTCGGATCGTCCACCGTGACGTCCAGCGCCTCGTGCCGTAGGGCCTCGTGGGGGACGAACACCTCCCATCCTCCGCCCTCCGGCAGATTCTCGGACGGCGGCGCCACCTCCTGCGCGGTCGTGTCCGTCGCCTCGGGTACGAGCCCCAGCGTCTGATCGCGTTCTCGTTCGTACGGAAACACCTGGCCGACGAAGCGCGCGAGGGCGCGCGGCCCGGCGCTGATGGCCGCGCGGACGCAGTACTCCTCGAGCGCCGCCGCCAGATGCGCTGCGCTCGGGACACGATGGGCGCGGTCGCGCACGAGCGCCCGCATCACGATGGCCTCGAGCTCGGGCGAGAAATCGGGCACGCGCGTCGACGGGGGTGGAGCATCTTGCTCGACGATCTGCGTCATGACCTGCACGTCGCTGCCACGGAACAGGCGCGTACCCGTGGTCAGCTCGTAGAGGATGACGCCCAGCGCGAACACGTCGGCACGCTTGTCCAGCGGTCGGCCGCGTACCTGCTCCGGAGCCATGTACGAAAACGTCCCCTTGACCGTGCCGGCGTCCGTGTCCCGCCGCGCGGCCGTCGCCGCAACGCCGAAATCCATCAACTTCACGACGCCGTCGCGGGTCACCATGACGTTCTCGGGTGTCACGTCGCGGTGCACGATCCGCAGCGGTTTGCCCGCGCGATCACGACGCTCGTGCGCGTGGTGCAGCGCCTCACACAGCTGCAGCACGATGCCGATGGCGACGTTGTGGGGGATGGCCATGCCCTGACGCCCGGCGACGCGGACGCAGTCGGTCACCGTGTGACCATCCACCCACTCCATTGCAATGTACCACGTGCCCTGCTCGCGTCCGAGCTCATAGACCTGTGGAATGTTGGGGTGCGAGAGCTCCGCGAGGAGCTTCGCCTCGATCTGGAACATCTCGAGCGTGCGCGGGTGTTCAGCCAGGTGCCGGAACAGCCGCTTGATGACGACGTCGCGGAAGAAGCCGCCCTCGCCCCACTGCCGCGCGAGGAAGACCTCGGCCATCCCGCCCGCGGCGATTTTGCGTACGAGCTCGTAGCGTCCGAAGCGGGTGCCCTTCATCGCCGCCATCCGAGGTGCCGCACGCGAGCGTTCCCTCGCTGGCGTATACTCCATCCGGCGCGCCGCGCACACCCGGCTTCCGCGCCTCGCTGCATGAGACTTCCCATCTGCCTGCTCGCCCTCGCCCCGTCGCTCGCCGCCTGTGCGCGTAGCAGGTCGCCCGCCGACGCCCCGTCGCCTGTCGGGGGTCCGTGCGGCGCGAGCCGCACGTGTGCTCCGGAGCTTGCGTGCATCCTCGATCCGCGTTTCCTCGACGGCTACTGCTCGCGCACCTGCGAAGACGGTCGCTGCCCCGAGGGCGCGTCGTGCGCCACCGGCTTCTCCCCACCGCTGTGCCTCGCCCTATGCACCGTCCCGGGCGATTGCCGCGAAGGATACCGCTGCTGGGCTGGCGCCTGCCGTCCGCCCTGCCTGGCGGACGCCGAATGCGGAGCCGCCGGTGCTCGATGCGTGCTTGGGGAGTGCGAGGGCCCGGAGTGCGCGACTCCGTCCGATTGCCCGCCGTCGATGCGCTGCGAGAGCGGCCGGTGCGTCCCCGCGCCACCGCCGCCTCCCGATGCGGGCCCCGAGCGGCGCGGGATCGGCGAGCCGTGCGCGGACGACGCCGACTGCGCATCCGGTCATTGCCTGCCGGCGTTGCTCGGCGGCACGTGCACGGCGCGCTGTGCCCGCCGACGCGACTGCCTCGCCGAAGTGGGCGACGTGCCGTGCAGCCCCGTCGCGACGTCGGCAGGCCTCGCCACGCTGTGCGTGCCGCCGCTTCGTTCGGGCAACTTCCTCGCGGGCGCCTGCAGCAGCGACGCGGACTGCGAGTCGCGGGCGTGCCATCAGGGCCAGTGCATCGAAGCGTGCGTCGAGGATGCCGACTGCCTGCTTGGCCAGAGGTGCCGCGAAATCGCCGTGCGTGGGGGAGGCCGGTACCGCGGCTGCGGTTACGCGGCGCGCGGCGCAGCCGTGGAGGTCGTCGACGTCGATCTGGGCCGCGTGACGCTGACGTCGGGCTTCGACTCGCGACGCATCGTCTTCGGGGTTCCGCCCGACGCGGTCAGCGTGACGCTCGTGGCGCGTCAGACGTCGGGAGATTCGCTTCCGCTCTCCTTCGTCGACGTGTATGACCCGGCGAACGCGGTCCTGTTCGATTACGCCGCGCTGCTGGCCTGGACCGACCAGCCCATTCGCTGGCTGCCCGTGCGGAGCCACGAGGCGATCGCGATGCTCGTGCCCAACAGCACGCCCGATCGCGTGGCGTTCCGCCACGGCCGGTACGGCTTCACCGTCGCGATGCTCGGTCCCGATCCGGGCAGCGGCGAGCTGCGGCTGAGCGCGCGCATCAAGCGCGCGGAGGGCGCGGACGTGACCGGCGGAACGCTGGACCTGCGCGTGTGGCTCGTCGACGTCGGCCTGACGGCGGCGAGCGCACGCACCGACGCGCGCCTGCAGGACGCGCTGCGCGAGCTGGGCGCGATCCTCCGGCCGGCGGCCATCGCGGTCGGCGACGTCGACTACGTGCAGGTGACGGGCGCCGAGGCGAGCGCGCTGCGCGTGATCGACTCCTCGGATGGACCGACGAGCGAGCTGGCGCGGCTGTTCCGCCTCTCCGCACGCGCCGAGGGCGAGCGATTGAACGTGTTCCTCGTCCGCTCGATCGCGCCCGAAGCGGCCGAGGGCGGTATCGCGCTCGGGATCGCGGGCGGGATCCCCGGTCCGCCCGGTCTTCACGGCACGATGCACTCGGGCATCGTCGTCGCGTTCGACCGGGCCGTCGTCGGAAGCGACGCGCGCGTCGTCGCGCAGGTCATGGCCCACGAAATCGGCCACTATCTCGGCCTGTTCCACGTCCGCGAGCAGCTCGCTCCGTGCCCGGCGGGCACCGGACCGACCGAGTCGCGGCCCTGCGCGCCGTTCGGAGGCGAGGACGTGCTCGCCGACACCTCGCGTAGCAGCGGAAACAACCTGATGTGGTGGGCGCTGGGCGGAGCGGACGGCCGCACCTACAACGTCGCGCTCTCGGAAGGCCAACGCTTCGTGCTGCGGCGGTCGGCGCTCGTGCGCTGACCGCGCCGAGACAACCGGCGCCGACCCGCTGCCCGGCCGCACGTACGGCCACGCGTCGTCCGCGCGTCCCCGGCGCCCGCGCGGATCGTCACGCCGACCCGAGCGCCACCCCGTACAGTGAGCCGTACTTGCGCTCGAGGTACCGGACGAACGGCTCGACCGAAAGCGGTGCACCGGTGGCGCGCACGACCAGCTCGGCCGGTTCGTAGCGCGATCCATGCACGTGGACGCGCTCGCGCAACCAGCCGAGCAGCCCGCCGAACGAGCCCGCGCCGACCGCCTCACGCCAGCCCGGCTGCTCGCGCTCCAGCGCCTCGCGAAGCTGGGCGGCGAGCAGGTTGCCGAGCGTGTAACCCTGGAAATAACCGCCGATGAGGCCTCCGTACCAGTGCACGTCCTGCATGACGCCATCGCGTGGCCCCGGCGGCCGGATGCCGAGATCCCGCTCGTAGCGCTCGTCCCACGCGTCGGGCAGGTCGGCGACGCGAAGCCGGCCCTCGAGCATCGCGCACTCCAGATCGAACCGGATGAGCACATGGAGGTTGTAGGTGACCTCGTCGGCCTGGACCCGGATGAGCCCGGGCTCGACGCGGTTGACGGCGCGTACGAGCGCCTCGAGCGAGACGTCGGAGAGCTGCGCGGGGAACGCGTCGCGCGCGAGCGGCAAGCACCAGCGCCAGAAGGCCTCGTCGCGCGCGATCTGGTTCTCCCAGAACCGCGACTGGCTCTCGTGGACGCCGGCCGAGACGCCCAGACCGAGCGGCAGCCCGTCGTAGTCCGGAGCGATGCCCTGCTCGTAGAGCGCGTGGCCGCACTCGTGCACGCACGCGAAGAAGCAGCTTCGAAGGTCGTTTTCGTCGACCCGGGTCGTGATGCGGACGTCGCCGACCGAGAACCGCGTCATGAACGGGTGGTGCGTCAGGTCGCAACGCCCCCGGTTCCAGTCGTATCCGAGCGCACCGACGACGTGGCGCGCCAGATCGAGCTGCGCCGCTCGCGGATAGAACCGGCGGAGGAAGCCGTCGTCCGGTGGCGGCCGGCGCGCGAGGGTGGCCACGATGGGCACGAGCCGCTCGCGGAGCGCGGCGAACAGGCCGCGCAGGGACGCGACGTCGTAGCCGGGATCGTTCTCGTCGATGGCCGGATCGGCGGGATGCGACCGGTCGGGGAAGCAGTCGGCGTATCGCAACGACAGCTCGAGCGTCCGCTCGAGGTACGGCCGGACCGCTGCGAAGTCGCCGCGCGGTCTCGCTTCGGTCCAGGCGACGTAAGAGGCGGCGGTATGACGGCGGATCTCCGCGACGAGGTCGCTGGGCACGCGCCGCGCCCGTTCGTACTCGCGACGCGCCAGCCGCACGAGCGCGCGGTCCGGGTGGTCCTCCGGCAGCGATTCGACGGCCCGTGCGGCCGCGTCGATCCGCTCTCCCGCTCGCGTCGAGACGCGCATCTCGTGGGCGAGCCGACCGAGCGTCGCCATCTGCCGGGCGCGCGCCGCGGCACCGCCTGGCGGCATGTACGTGGCCTGATCCCAGTCGAGGACGGCGGCGGCGGCGTCCAGATCCTGCACCGTCCGCAGATGCTCGCGAAGGGCCTCGAGCGCCTCGTGCGCGCTCACGACGACACCCCCTGCGCGGCCGACCCGTGCTCTCCGCTCGCCGCCTGCTTTTTGCGGTACCGCATGTTGACCAGCTCGACGGCCAGCGCGAAGCCCATCGCGAAGTAGACGTAGCCCTTGTCGATGTGCTGGTCGAATCCTTCGGCGACGAGCAGCACGCCGATGAGCAGCAGGAACGAAAGCGCCAGGATCTTCATCGACGGATTGCGCGTGACGAAGTCGCCGATGCGTGGCGCGAACGCGATCATCACGATCACGGCGACGATCACCGCGACGACCATTACCTCGACCTGCCGGACCATGCCGACGGCGGTGATGACCGAATCGAGCGAGAAGACGATGTCGAGCGCCATGATCTGGAGGATCGTCAGCCCGAAGCTCGCGTACGCTCCCGCGCGGCGCGGGCCGCCGACGCCTT
Source organism: Myxococcota bacterium (assembly GCA_025054695.1). Classification (GTDB taxonomy): domain Bacteria; phylum Myxococcota_A; class Polyangia; order Polyangiales; family JANWZI01; genus JANWZI01. The sequence continues at coordinate 17,971 of JANWZI010000014.1, forward strand.
CGACCTTCGCGTAGATCTCGTGGGCCGCCTTGCCGATGAGGAAGATGCCCCCGACGAGCAGGATGAGATCGCGTCCGCTGATCTCGTGACCGAGCAAGGCGAACAGCGGGGCCGTCAGCCTCATGACCCACGAGATCGTGAGCAGCAACGCGAGGCGCATCACGAGCGCCGCGCCCAGTCCCACCCGATAGGCGAGCCGGCGCCGCTCCGGCGGCAGCCGGTCGGTCAGGATGGCGATGAAGACGACGTTGTCGATGCCGAGGACGATCTCGAGCGCCGTCAGCGTGAGGAGGCCGACGAGCGCGTCGGTGCTACCGAACGCTTCGAGCACGGCTCAGGCTCCCGGGTCGTGCGGCAGGCTGCCGCGCGGCGAGCGAAGGTACACGAACGGGGTCGCGTACAGGAAGTTGCTCACGCGGGACGTGTACAGGTCCGCGTAGCGCTCGATCTGGCGTGCGAGGTGGCTCTTGTCGTTGCCCGCCCGCATGAGCGGCCCCCAGCGTTCGTTGACCAGGGTCCCGGCGCGCGCCGCAAGCGGCCCGATACGACCGTCGCGCTCGACGAGTCGGGCGCGCAGCTCCGTCATTCGAGCCCGCAGCTGCTCGGGCGACTCGGTCACCCGTGGCCCATGACCGCGCTCGAGGCGCAGCAGAGCCAGACGAGCGAGCGAGAAGCGGTGCTCGAGGCGCTCTTTCTCGGCCATGAGCCGATCGAGCTCCCGCTGCGGCTCGCGAAACGCCTCCAGCGCGCGCAGCTCGGCTTCGAGCTCCCGCAAGACGAGTCCCGTTCGCCACCGCAGCATTTCCTTGCTGACGTGGACGTCGGCGAAGATGTGATCGCCGACGTACAGGATGTCCTCGCCGGGCACGCCGAGCAGGTGCTCGACGTGCGCGGCCGACCCCCCGTGGAATACTCCGCCCTCGCGCATCGTGCGCGCAGGCGCCAGCCAGCCCCGCTGCACGTCGACCACTTCGAACAGCGGGCGCTGGGTCTCGAAAAACGCGGGCTTTCCGGCCTCGACGACCACGACGTCGAACAGCTCGCGCCAGCGTGCCGGTTCGCCGAGGTGGCGACCGATCGCCCAGCCCATCATCGCGTCCGTGTAGGCCCACTCGCTGTTGGTCACGAGCAGCAGCTTCTTGCCCGAAGCGCGCAGGTCCATCAGCGCGAGCGGCAGCTCCGGGTCGTCCTCGACGAAGCGCTCGGGATCGCCGACGACCTCGGCCTTGAGCGCGCCCTCCATGTGCGCGGCGTCGAGCGAGCTGCGCACGATGCGGTAGATTTCCGCGTATCCAAGAGGGCCGGGCAGCCTGCCGGCGTCGGCGAGATCGACGAGCTGCGCGTACATGCACGCTTCGGAGAGCGAAAAGAACGTGTTGAGGAACTCCCACCGACGGTCGCGCAAATCGACCAGTTGCCGGCCGTAGATCCGGCGCACCTCGGCCGGGTCGAGCATGCGCGTTCCGTGCGCGGCGCGCTTGACGTACCCGAAGCGATTGGCCTTGACGACATTGCCGAGCTCCGTGTCGAGGATGAGCCCCCGCGTCGTCATCTCGGGGTCGAAGTCGAGCTCGGCGACGGGCCATCCGCGCGCGGCAAGCCGCTCGCGCAGGTGCTCGTACGCGCGCCGCTCCCAGACCTCGGTCCGATAGTGCACGAGCGTGTAATCCATGTCGAAGCCGATCGCGCGCAGGCCGCGGACGTTGAGCGTGCGATTGCAAAACAGGCGACGTTCCGGGGCGATCGTCTCGTCCATGCTCGTGTGTGTCGTGCGACGGCGCAGCGCGCCGACCGCGGCGCAGTCTGGCAAGGCCGCCGCTCGTGGTCCACGCGCGCAAAGGGCCGAGGTCGAGGCCGCATCGGAGTCGGAGTCCGACCCGGAGTCCGAGCCCGAGTCCGAGGCCGAGACCGAGCCCGCGTCCGAGTCCGAGTCCGAGTCGGAGACCGAGCCTGAGTCCGAGACCGAGCCCGCGTCCGAGTCCGAGTCCGAGTCGGAGACCGAGCCTGAGTCCGAGACCGACCACGACGCTTCAGGCGTCGGCCGTGGGTGCGTGCGGGGGCACGGTGACGGACCGTTGCGGCGAACGCCACGCCGGGGACAAGATGCGCGCCGCCCATGCGGCTCGTGTTTCCTCCGGCCGGCCTGCGACTGCCGCGGCTACGACCCTACCTGCCACGGCCCGACGATCCCGCCATTTTCGGCCTCGACCTCGAGCGCAAGGACATTCTCCAGGAGGTCGTCCGGCGCGTGATGGCGCGATGCGAGGCGCGCCCGGGCGGCCTCGAGTATGCGCTCAATGAAGTCGCGTTCCACGAATCGGAGCGACTGGCCAGCGGCGACGCACGCCCCGAGGAACGCGCGGAGCTGCCTCGATGGCGTGCGCTGCTGCACCGCGTCGGACGCATGGACGAGACGGAGCGACGGGCGACGCTGCGCGAGCTGGCGTCGCGGATGGCGGACGACGTCGCGGGTCGATTCGATCCGCGCGTCTACCGGTTCGCAGTGGGGGTGCTTCCGCATCTGGTCGGGCGGCTGTCCCGCTCCGAGGACGAAGACGGCGGCACGACGCGCGCGCTCGACCGGCTCGACGCGCTCGTGCAGGTCGAGGGGCCGATCGACCGACTGCGCGTGATCGCGCGCCACGCGACGCTCGTGCTCGTCCCGACGCACAGCAGCCATCTCGACTCCATCGTCCTCGGCTATGCGCTGCACCGCCACGGCCTGCCGCCCGTCGCCTACGGCGCGGGCAAGAACCTCTTCACGCATCCGCTGCTGTCGTTCTTCATGCACAATCTGGGCGCCTACCGCGTCGACCGCCGCATCCGCGCCACGCTGTACAAGGACGTCCTCAAGACGTACGCGGGGGTGCTCGTCGAGCGCGGCTACGGTTCGCTGTTCTTTCCCGGCGGTACGCGGAGCCGCTCGGGGTGCGTCGAGACGCGCCTCAAGCTGGGCCTGGCGGGAGCCGCGGTCGAGGCGGCCGCGCGCAATGCGCTCGCGCGGCGGGCGCGGAGCGTCGTGTTCGTGCCGGCGACGATCAACTATGCGCTCGTTCTGGAAGCGGAGACGCTCATCGACGACTGGCTGCGCGAGCGCGGCAAGGCCCGCTACATCATCGAGGACGACGAGACGGGGCGCGTCGAGCGCTGGGTCGCCTTCTTTCGCAAACTGGTCAACTTCTCGGCGGCGTGCATCGTGCGTTTCGGCGAGCCGCTCGATGCGTGGGGAAACGCCGTGGACGACGAAGGCCGATCCGTCTCGCCGGACGGCCGTCGGATCGATCCGGTCGGCTATCTGACCTCGTCGGGCCGCGCCGCACACGAGCCCGCGCGCGACGTCGGCTACACGCAACAGCTCGGCGAGTTGCTCCCGGCCCGTTATCTGCGCGACACCGTGGTGACGAGCACGCAGCTCGTCGCGCACGTGCTGTACCGGCGCCTGGTGCGCAGCACGCCGGGTGTCGACGTCTTCGGCCGCATCCGCTATCGCGGCGACGTCTCGGTGCCGCGCGCCGAGCTGCTCGCGGATCTGGGCGCGACGCGCGAGCGCCTGGGTGAGCTCGAGGCCCGAGGGCGCGTGCGGCGCAGCCGCCTGGTGGCGACGCTCCCCGTCGAGGTGCTGCTCGAGCGCGCCACCTCGTTGTGGAGCGGCTACCACACACGCGTCGCGGCCCGCGATCGCGGTACCGAGATCGTCGTCGAGGACCCGCCGCTGCTGCTCTACTATCAGAACCGTCTGGCGCCCTTCGCCGAAGCACTCGCCGACGAGGCGAATCTGCCCGCGGCGCGCGAGATCGCCGCGGCCGGAGCCCGACCGTGAGCCGCATGCCCGTCGGCGTCGTGGGCGGCGGTCCGTTCGGTCGCGCGCTCGCGGTGGCGGCAGCCCGAAACGGGCGATCCGTGCTGCTGTGGAGCCGGCGTGCGCCGGCGGCGCCCGCACCCGGCATCGTCGTGACCGACGACGCGAGCGCGCTGGAGAGGGCCGAGCTGGTCTTGGTGGCGGTGCCTTCGCCGCACATCGCCTCGATCGCGGCGATGCTCTCGCGATGGCTCGACGGCCGTCACCTGCTCGTGCACGCGAGCCGCGGCCTCGAGGGCGATGGATTGCGGCCCCTTTCGCACGTGTTGCGCGAACGCACCGCCGTGCGTCGTGTCGGAGTGCTCGCCGGTCCGATCGTCGCGGCCGCGCTCGAGGCCGGGGCGCCGCTCGGCGGCATCGTCGGGACGCTGTTCGGAGAGGTCGAAGAGGCGGTTCGCGCCGCAATCGGTGGTCCGACGTTGCGTCTGTACGCCACACGGGACGTCGTGGGGGTGGAGGTGGCCGCGGCGATGGTCGGGCTGCTCTCGCTCGCAGCGGGCTTCTGCAGGGGCATCGGCGTCGGGCCGGGCTCGCTCGCCGTGCTGCTTTCGCGGGGGATGGCGGAAGCACGTCGCATCGGTCAGGCGCTCGGCGCCGAAGCGCGCACCTTTGAGGGGCTCGCCGGCCACGGCGACCTGCTCGCCGCGGTCGCCGGCGACGAGCGTCCCGAGGTGCGTCTGGGTCGGGCGCTGGCGCGGGGATTACCGCTCGCCGAAGCGGTTCGCGAGGCGGGCGCCCACATCGAGGGCGTGAGCATCGCGCGGCGGGTGCAGCGCTTTGCCGCCCGCGCCGGCCTCGAGGCGCCGGTGTCGGCCACGATCGCCGACGTGATCGACGGATCGCTCGGCCCCGAGGGCGCCATCGCGCGCCTGATGGCACGTCCGGCCGGGCTCGAGTGACGCTCCTGGGGCTCCGACTCGGACTCGGACCTGGAGTCGGACTCGGACTCGGGCACGGGTACGGGCTCGGGCTCGCACGGCGTGTCTTGCGCCCGGCGGCGCGTGCTTGCGCCGTCAGCCGTCTCGACGCGGAGGACGAGACGAACCCGTCGTGGTAGCTGCGGCCACCGTGGCGGGTGGGCGACTGGGCGGGCGTTCGGGTCGAGGCGTCGGCCGCGCTGCGGAGGTCACCGTCCGCGCGGACGGCTCGCGCCCGAGCTTGAGGCGACGCATGACCGCGAGGCGCTGCCGGCGCTTGTAGGCCTCGTGGCTCGCTTCTCCGGTCTCGTTCTGCTGCTCGGTGTCGCGGTCGACGATTTGGAACTCGGTCTGCACGAACGTGATTCGACCCAGCGGCCAGGCGGCCGGAGGCGCGGCGTCGAGAATCGACTGGGGCAGCCGGATCGGCATGTCGGCGACGAAGTGCGCGACGCGATAGTCGGCGGAGCTGAACCGGTTCTCGGGGGGGCGATCTTCCTCTTCGACGCTGAGCGGGAGCTGCAGCCGAGGCAGCAGCTTGCGAAGGTGCGGATGCCCCTCGCAGTAACGCTGGAAGTGCAACAGCGTGTTCGTGGACTGTCCTGGAATGACGTAGTTGAACGGAAATAGCTCGCGCGTCAGTCCGTACAGGACCGGCATCACGTCGTCGAGCGTGCGCGTCACGATGCGGAAGCGGATCTTGTCGTAGATCTGAGCGGCGAGCGTCTCCTTCTTGGACAGCAGTTTGGTGTAGAGCGAATCGCGGTTCTTGCGGCCACCGATGAACTCGAGGATCGGGTAGCCCTGCGCGAGCATGCCCCCGATCGCGCGGTAGACCTTCTGCTCGACGAGGTGGAACAGGTCGGCGTCGGAGACGGGAAGGACGAAGAGCAGCTCGCGCGCGTCGAGGTGGTGGATGATGTGCATGACCTTGAGGATGGTGCACGCGCAAAGCTGGCGGTGACCCTTCGACGAGGCGAGCATGATGAGCCCGGCGACGTCGAGGGCAGCGACGGGCCGAGGCACCGGGAAGTCGAAGTTGCGCCGCAGATACGCGATGGCCGCGTGCTTGACGGCCTCGCACCGGGCGCGGTCCACCGGATGATCGAGGTCGATCTCCTGGACCCGCAGGAAGTCGCGAACCTGCTCCTCGGACTCGAAGTTGAGCCGGTGCCAGTCGATGACCGAGCCACCGCGAAGAACGATCCGCACCGCCTCGAGATCCGCGATGCGGAACGCCTCGAGGGGCCGGGGCGGTGCGACCGATGCTGCGGTGCCCGCGCCGACCGTCCGCGATCGCCCGGTTCGCGCCAAACGGGGCGCTCAGCCCTGGCTGTGGGTGGAACGGGTCGCCTCGCCCTGACGCGGAGCGGCAGGGCCACGACCGAGCGCGAGCGTCCCGATGAAGATTCCCACCGTGAGTGCGAGCACAATGAGGTTGGCGGTCACTGCGCCGTTGCATCCGGTGGTTGCCGAAGCGACCAGCGCGAGCGAGAGCGCCGCGTGGTCGCCGTGTAGTCTCCGCGATGGCTTTCGGCCGCTCATACCCACCTCACCTACCTTAACCTACCCGGGGCGCTGGCGGCCAGCTTCTAACAGGCTCCCGTGGTCCTCGTCCAGCCCGGTCTCGACGCACGATGAAGCGTCGAGTGATATTCCTGTAATCACGATGGATTACGGTGCAAGTCCGCGGTGCCTCGAACGGAAACCCCGGTGGGTGTAACATCGTGCGGGTCACATGGACTCGGAGCTCCGAGAGGCGATCGATCGGCTCGGACGGCGTGTCGACGAAGCGGCAGAGGCGGCGCGAGCTGCGCGCGAGGAAGCCCGAGCTGCGCGCGAGGAAGTCCGGGCGGTCGCGCGTGCGGCCGAGCGCTTCGGCGCCTCGCTGGACCACGTTGTCGAGGAGCTGCGGGGGATGGGGCGGAACATCGCTCATCTGGCAGGGGCCCTGGCGGACACCGCACGCTCGCACGCCGAGCTCACCGATCGCGTCAACAGGACGTTCGAGAACCACGTGCGGGGGGCGACCGAACAGCTGGAGCGGTGGCAAGACCTCGACAAGCGCCTCACGCGGCTCGAGCGGATCGTCGAGAGCCTGCAGCCACGCGCCGTTGACCCCGGAGTGTGACGGAGCGACCGTGTTCCTTTGCGGCATGGCGCCCTCGACTCGATGCACGACGTACCTCGCGGCTCTCTTCCTCGCCTGCGGCGGGAGCGGCGGGGGACGCCGCGACGCCGCCGTCGAAGATGCGGCCGTCGGGGACGCGGCGACGGACGCACCGGACGCGGGGCCTACCGACGAGCTCGGCCCTGACCGCTGGTGCCCGGGCCGGCCGGGCTGCGAGCGGGGCGAGGGAATGCTCCTGGTGGGAGCGGCCGCCGTCGACGTGACGCCGGTCATCGGGCCGATGACGGATATCCAGACGGTGGACGTCGACGGGAATGGCGAGTACGACCCCGCCGAAGGGGACGCCTTCGAGGACCGCGACGGCAACGGGGTGTTCGACGGCGTCTGGATCGCGGGCTTCGGAAATGCCCGGGCGGCGCGCGGTGTGAACAACCCACAGTGGGTGCGCGTCATCGCGCTGCGCGCGGGCGACACCACGATCGCGCTCGGATCGATCGACTGCATCGGTTACTTCAAGGACGACGTCGACGCGATCCGCGACATGGTCGACGACCAGGACCTCGACTACCTCGCGATCTCGGCGACTCACACGCACGAGGCGCGCGACACGCTTGGGATCTGGGGCGTGAACGTGGGCAGCACGGGTGTCGATCCGGCCTACATGGCGATGCTGCGCGAGCGCGCCGCGCAGGCCGTGCGCATCGCCCTCGGCGCGCTGCGTCCGGCCGCGGTGCAATACGCCGCCTTCGACCTGCGCGATGCACCGGGGGGCGTCACGCGGTACGTGGGCGACAACCGCGACCCGTTCATCCTCGACGACCGCGTCACGGCCATGCGCTTCGTCGAGCGCGAAGGCGGGCGCACCATCGCCACGCTCGTGCACTGGGGCTCGCACCCCGAATACACCGGGTCGCACAACCAGGAGCTGTCGAGCGACTACCCGCACTGGCTGCGCGAGGGCGTCACGAACGGGGCTGTGGGTCCCGACGGGACGAGGCTGCCGGGCGTCGGCGGCATCACCGTCTTCTACCAGGGCGCGCTCGGCAGTCAGATCGGTCCCAATCGCCTCGACCAGACGCGCTGGGACGGGACGCCCGTGCCGCAGGAGACGCACGAGAGCGCGCAGGTGCTCGGCGAGCAACTCGCCTGGCTCGTGCTGCGCGCGCTCGGCGAGGGCGGCGGCAGCGTGGTGGACGAGACGGCCGCGCTCGGGTTCCGCACCGACGAGTTCCTCGTCAAGGTGCAGAACCGCGGGTACCACTTCGCGATTCTCACCGAGGTGTTCCATCCCCGCGCGCTGTACGACTACGATCCCGATCTGCCGATCTCGGATCGCAACGCCCCGAGCGTTCGGACGGAGGTGGCGATCGTCGACGTCGGCCGCGCGCAGATCCTGATGATGCCGGGCGAGCTCGATCCGGCGTTGTTCCTCGGCGGCTACGACGGCAGCTACACGCCGTCGAATCGTCCTATCATCAAGCCCGACAATCCCAATCCGCCGGACCTCGCGGCGGCGCCGGGTCCGCCCTACTTGCGCGACCTGATGCGCGAGGACGCGGAATACCGGCTCCTGTTCGGTCTCGGCAACGACATGCTCGGTTACTTCATCCCCGAGTTCGACTACGAGCTGCACCCGACCCTTCCGTACATCGCGGAAGCGGAGGGCGATCACTACGAAGAAACCAATTCCGTGGGAATCGACGGGTGGCCCACGATCCGACGGCATGCGGAGTTTCTGCTTCGATGGAGGCCGCCCGCGCCCTGAGGGGGGCCGTTCCGGGCGTTCGGGGCGGAGCATGCCGCCCGATCGCGAGTCTGCGTCGGAGCCCGAAGCCGAGCCCGAGCCCGAGAACGGAGTCCGAGACCGCGTCCGACACCGAGACCGAGTTGGAGTCCGGGTCCGAGGCCGGGACGGGGATCGAGCCCGAGACTGAGTCCGGGACTGATCTCGAGTCGGACACCGCGTCGAAGATCGAGACCGAGGCCGAGACCAAGCCCGAGGCCGCGTCCGAGTCTGAGACCGAGTCCAAGACCGAGTCCGAGAACCGAGACCGAGAACCGAGACCGAGTCCGAGCCTGACCCCGAGAACGGAGTCCGAGACCGCGTCCGAGCCCAAGCCCGATTCGCTCGAACGTCCAGCGGACCGCGGCGATCAGTGAAGCGCCGCGCGCGCGACTTCGACCTCGAGCAGCCCCTGCCGCACGAGTTCGCGCAGTGCCATCTCGAAGGTTTGCATCCCGTACGGGTGGACGCCCTTCTCCATGATGTCCTTGAGCGGCAGGTTGCCTTCGGGCTTGCGAATCGTTTCGCGCGCGGTGCCCGTGACGACGAGGATCTCACAGGCAAGCACGAGACCCTGCCCGTCCGCCCGTGGGAGCAGTCGCTGCGCGACGATGCCCTTGAGGTTGTCCGCGAACCGCTCGCGCACGTCGCGCCCCTCGCCGCCGGCGAGTGCCACGACGCGGCCGATCGTCCGATGCACGTCGGGGGTGTGCAGTGTGGAGAGCACGAGATGGCCCGTCTCGCTCGCCTTGAGCGCGATGTCCATCGTCTCCTCGTCGCGGATCTCGCCAACGAGGATGACGTCCGGGTCTTGCCGCAGGGCGGCGCGCAGAGCCGTCGCGAAATCCTTCGTGTCGAGGCCGATCTCGCGCTGACTGACGGAGGCGAGCTGGTCTTGGTGGATGAACTCGATGGGATCCTCGATCGTGACGATATGACAGCGTCGCGTGCGGTTGAGGTGGTCGACCATCGCCGCCAGCGTCGTGCTCTTGCCGTTGCCGGCCGCGCCGCAGACGAGGACCATGCCGCGCTCCAGCTCCGCTAGGCTGCGCACGACGGGGGGGATGCGCAGTTGCTCGAACGAAGGGACCGCGAGCGGGATCGACCGAAGCGCGATCGCGAGCGTGCCGCGCTGCCGGTAGATGTTGACGCGATACCGCCCGATCCCCGAGACGCCGTACGACGTGTCGAACTGCTGCAGGTCGTCGATCGAGCCCTGGAAGCGCGAGCGCGCGAGCACGACCTCGGCGAGCGCGCGCGTCTGGTCGGGGCGCAGCTTCTCGCCTTGCAGATAGTGCAGCTCTCCGTTGACCCGGAACGCGGGCGGTTGGCCCACCTTCAGCAACACGTCGCTCGCCGCGTGTTGCTGACCCTTGCGCAGCAGCGCGTGTAACGTGGCCTCGTCCACGTCCGCGCAGCATAGCCCAAGGGCGGCTCGCCGCGTTCAGTCCTCGCTCCGACGCCGCACCACGATGGTGTGGATGCGCTCCTCGCGCTCGAAGCTCCTTCGGTATGCGTCGGCCTGCTCCGCCGAGTCGAACGGACCGATGCGCACGCGCCAGTAGCGTCCCCGTCCCGGCACGTCGGCGGCCTGCACGTACGCGCGGTGGCCGCGCGCACGCAAGGCGTTCGCAAACAGCTCCGCTTCGCGCGCCGTGGTGTACGAGACCACCTGCAGGCCGTAGGGGCCTTCGTGGCCCGGTGCGGCCGGTGCCTGGTCGAGGGACGCCACGTGCAGGGCGGCGGCGTCGAGCGAGACGGCGGCGGGGGCGACCGGCGACGCGGCGGACTCGGCGTCGCCATCTGTCGCGGAGGGCGATTGCGCGACCGGGGTCGGAAGCTCGGCGGCGGCCGATGGAATCGGTGGAAACGGCGCGTTGCTACCGACAGCGGCGCCGGCGGCCATCGTGGCTTCGAGTCGTTCGAGCTCGGCCGCGGCGGCGGCGACGGCAGCCTCCACCTCCGGTCGTGCGTCGGCCCCCAGCGGCTCGGACGTCAGCAGCTCGGGAAAAATCAGCCGAGACCGGTCCAGCTCACCAGGTTGAGACGACGCGGCGGACTTCCTCGACGCTGCGCCCCCTTCGGCTGCCATCTGGCGATGCCCAGCTGCGACGATGTCCAGCGAGGCGAATGACGCGACGGTGTCGGCGGAGGCCGAATGGGCAGTCGGTATCCAGGCGACGCCCGTCGACCCAGCAACGGCGACGAGAACGAGCGCCGCGAGCATGACAATGATGCGCCGGGAGCTTCGGGAAACGTCCGATTCGCGGATTCGGTCGAGATCCCGCATTGCCGAGTCCATCTCGTCCTCTCTTGCCTGCTCGTCGACGTGTAAGTCACGAACCGACATGTAGTCAAATTACGGACTCGGAACTACAAGGTCGACCGTTTCGCTCCGCCTCGCCTCGCGTTCGGCCCACAGTTCGAGCGTATGGCCGATCTCGGCCTGGATTCGAAGCGTGTAGTCGCCCGCCGGGCTAGCCCTGACGATGACCCCTCGGTCGGTGTCCGCGTTCAGGCAGAAGACGTACGCGTCCGCAGTCACTCGACCCTCCACGCTGACCATGCCTTCCGCGTCGGGGGCGCTGACCAGGGCGGTGGGTGGCGGCAACGGTAGGGTCGGAGTCGCGCAGGCCGACGCCAGAAGGCCGAACGCAGCCAGTATTGCGAGGCTTCGGGTCACGGTCGTTGGCGACTCTCGTTGTGGGAAGCAAGATTCGATCCGATCAAATATATTTGTAATTACAGCAGCATCAATGCAACAAGGGTGTCTGATGACTTCGTAATGGTGTCACCCTCGTTGACTATAGGCCTCTAGTTGAAGCGGGACTGGTGGCTGCACCGTGCAACGCTGGGAACACGAGAGCGAGGACCCTCGACCAAGCTCGGCAACGTTCAATCATTGCTGAAATCTTTAGCCGTGTCTCTCGCGCGCGTGCGCGCGTGCGCGCGCGCGTGCGCGGGGCATCGAGGCGTGCTAACTACCGCCCTCCATGCCCAGCGCACTTCCCCATCCCGGCTCGCCGGGTCCGCTCGGCCCGCCCCCCGTGAGCCTCGAGCACGAGCTGCGTAGCTCGTTCCTCGCCTACGCGATGAGCACCCTGATCTCGCGCAACGTCCCCGACGTGCGCGACGGCCTCAAGCCCGTGCAGCGGCGGATCCTCTACGCGATGCACGAGCAGAAGCTGACGCACGCGAGCCCGTACCGGAAGAGCGCGCGCGTCGTCGGCGACGTGCTCGGCAAGTATCACCCGCACGGCGACCAGTCGGTCTACGACGCGCTGGTGCGGATGGCCCAGCCCTTCTCGCTCCGCTATCCGCTTGTCGACGGTCAGGGCAACTTCGGCTCGATCGACCGCGATCCGGCCGCCGCGATGCGTTACACCGAGGCGCGGCTGACGCGCTTCGCCGGCGAGCTGCTCGCCGACATCGAGGCCGCGACGGTCGATTTCGTCCCCAACTACGACGACAGCGCCGAAGAGCCCTCGGTGCTGCCATCGCGCGTGCCGCACCTGCTGCTCAACGGGACGAGCGGCATCGCGGTCGGCATGACGAGCGAGATCCCGCCGCACAACCTGCGCGAGATCGTCGACGCCACGGTCCGGCTCATCCGTAATCCGCGGCTCGAGCTCGAGGATCTGCTGCGCGACGACCCGGAGTCGGGACGGCTCGGCATTCGCGGGCCGGACCTGCCGACGGGAGGAATCGTGCACGGCACGGTGGGCTTCCGGCGCGCCTACGCCACGGGATCGGGGTCGTTGACGGTGCGCGCACGTGCCCACGTGGAGCCCGTGCCCGGCAAGGCGGACCGCAAGCAGATCGTCGTCACCGAATTGCCCTTTCAGGTGTGCAAGGCCGAGATCGTGCGCGAGATCGCGAAGGACGTGCGCGAGAAGCGGCTCGAGGGCATCGCCGACATCCGCGACGAGAGCGACCGGTCGGGCGTTCGCGTCGTCATCGAGCTGCGCCGCGACGAGGATCCGGACGTGGTGCTCGCCCACCTGTACCGTTCGCACCTGCAGCGCCGCGTCGGGCTGCAGTTCATCGCCATCGTCGACGGCAAGCCCCAGCAGCTCACGCTGCGACGGATGCTCGAGCTGTTCATCGCGCACCGGCGGGACGTCGTCACACGCCGCACGCGGCACCAGCTCGAGGAGGCACGGCGTCAGATCGAGATCGTCGAAGGCCAGGGCATGGCGGCGACGGACACCGATCGCGTGATCGCGACCATCCGGGCGGCGGCCGACCAGGAGGCGGCGAGGCGCGCGCTGATGGAGCTGCCGCTGCGTGGTCTGGAGGAATTCGTGCGCCGGGCCGGGCGCCCCGAGGCCGAGATCGAGGCGGCACGCGCACGCACCGACTACCGGCTGAGCGAGCGCCAGGCGCAGGCGATCCTCGACATGCGCCTGGGGCGACTGGCTGCGCTCGAGCGCGACCGGCTCGCCGCGCAGTACGGCGAGCTGCGCGAGCGCATCCTGCGCCTCGAGGCCATCCTCGCCTCCGAGAGCCGCCTGCTCGACGTGATCGTCGAGGAGCTCGACGAGGTGCGCGTGCGCTACGGCGACGATCGACGCACCGAGATCGTCGAGCAGGAGGACGAGGTGCTCGACCTCGAGCTGGTGCGCGACGAGGACGTGGTCGTCACGCTGACGCGCGCGGGCTATCTGAAGCGCACGCGACTCGACGAGTACCGCGCGCAGGGACGCGGGGGCCGGGGCGTACGCGGCATCGACGCGCGCGACGAGGACGTGGTCACGTCGCTGCTCGCCGCGCGCACGCGCGATCACGTGTTGTTCCTGACGAATCGCGGCCGCGTCTACGTGCGCCGCGTGTACGAGATTCCGGAAGCCGAGCGCGCCGCGAGGGGCCGCGCCGTGGTCAACCTGCTCGACCTGCAGCCCGAGGAACGCCTCGCGGCGGTCGTCACGGTCCGCGATTTCTCGGCGACGCGGTACCTGGTGACCTGCACGCGCGGCGGTACCGTCAAGCGCACGAAGCTGTCGGCATACGCGAACGTGCGCTCGACGGGCATCATCGCGGTGCAGATCGAAGAGGGCGACGAACTGCTCTTCGCGCGCATCGCGGAGGAGTCCGACGAGGTGATGTGCGGCACCGCCCAGGGCCACTCCATCCGGTTCAGGTTGTCCGAAGTGCGGGCGACCGGTCGTGGCACCGTCGGGGTGTATGGCATGAACCTGCGCGACGGGGATCGCATCGTCGGCTTCGACGTCATCACCGATCCCTCGATGCAGGTGCTGACGGTCAGTGCACACGGCTTTGGCAAGCGCACACCCATCGCGGAGTGGCGCGTGCAGAAGCGGGCCGGCTCCGGGGTCATCGCCATGGACACTTCGGAGCGCAACGGCGAGATGGTCGCCCTGCGGCTCGTGCGGCCCGACGACCACGTCATGGTCCTGACCGACGGCGGTCAGGTGATCCGCATTCGCGTCAGCGACGTGCGCGAGGTGGGGCGCAATGCGCAGGGCGTTCGCATCATTCGCCTCGACGATGGCGAGCGAGTCGTCGACGTCGCGCCGATCCGGGCCGAGGACGACGATGGAGAGGCGGCGCCCCTGCCGGCTCAGGACGACGAGGGAGACGTCGAGGGACGATCGGCCTGATGCCGGAGAACGGCTGGCCTGTTCGCGGGCTCGGGCGGGCTCCTTTCCCCCGCGGTGTCCGTCCGGCTGCGGGGAGCGGAGGATCTCGTCCGTGACCGCGGGTGACCGCGTCGAGTACATTCGGGCTCGGTGACCGCACCGGTCGTCGGCATCGATCTCGGAACGACGAACAGCGTCGTCGCCGTCGCGGACGGCGCGGGCGCGCGCGTCTTGCGCGATGCCGAGGGCCACGCGCTCGTCCCGTCCGTCGTGGCGTTTCTGCCGGGCGGCGAGATCCTCGTCGGTCGCGCGGCCCGCGAACGGCGCCTGCTCGACGCCCGCAACACCGTTTACTCGGTCAAGCGCCTGATCGGCCGCCCCTTCCAGTCCGAGGAAGTGCGACGGGCACGCGAGCGATTCCCGTTCGAGCTTCGAGAGGGCCCCACGGGGGGCGTGCTCGTCGCGGCACGCGGCGAGACGTACACGCTTTCGGAAATCAGCGCGTTCGTCCTGCGGGAAGTGCGCACGCTCGCGGAAAGGGCCCTGGGCACCGCGGTCGGCCGGGCGGTCGTCACCGTCCCCGCCAACTTCAACGAACTGCAGCGAAGCGCCACCAAGGCCGCCGGCCGTGTGGCCGGCCTCGAGGTGCTGCGCATCCTCAACGAGCCGACGGCGGCGGCGCTCGCCTACGGCTACGGGCGTGGCAGCCGCGAACGTGTCGCGGTCTACGACTTCGGCGGAGGAACGTTCGATCTGACGCTGCTCGATCTCGCGGGCGACGTCTTCGAGGTCCTTGCGACGGCGGGGGACACCTACCTCGGCGGCGACGACATCGACACGCTACTCGCGGAGCAGATGGCCGATGCCTTCCGCCGTCACCACGGCTACGACGCGCGGGCCGACGGTCAGGCGTTCGAACGGCTGCGGGCCGCGGCCGAGTGGGCCAAGTGTCGGCTCTCGGAACAGTCCGAGGTGCAGCTCCGCGTCGAGGAGCTGGCGTATGCGGCCGACGGGACTCCGCTCGACCTGACCTTTGCGCTTACGCGCGGCGCGCTCGAGACGATGATCGAGCCGCTCGTTCGCCGGACGCTGGAAGTCTGCGAGGACGCCATGCGCGTCGCGGGCCTGCGGCCGACGCAGATCGACAACGTCATCCTCGTCGGCGGCAGCACGCGCATCCCACTCGTGCAACGGCTCGTGGCCGAGTACTTCGGACGCGAGCCTCTCAAGCACCTCGATCCCGATCTCGTCGTCGCCCAGGGCGCCGCCATCCAGGCCGCCTCGCTCGCGCCGGAGCCGGAGCGCGTCCGGCGAACGATTGGCCGGGTTCCCATCCAGCGTACGACGGTCGCCGTAGCGCGTCCGACCGACGAAGCGGATGCGCCGACCGTCGTCCGTCCCGCACCGTCGGCGCCATCGGTTCGGCCGACCGCCTCGTCCACCGCGCCATCGACCGCGACGGGGCCCGCTCGGTCGCCAGCGGGCGCGACGACCATCACGGCGAACGACGTGCGTAGCCCGACCGGTACTTCACGGCAGGTCACGGAGTCGACCGACGAGCCCGAGGAACAGGATCCGACGATCGTCCGACGCTCTCCGTTCGAGCAGGTCGCGGGCCCCGAGGAACCGACACGACCGGCGAACGTTTCGCAGGTGTCCCAGCAACCCCGCGCCGTGCCGCCTCCGCTGCCCACCCAGCGAGCGGGAGTTCCATCGGGCCGAGGCGTTCCGATCGGCGGTCGAACGTTGCAAATGGCTGCCTTCGACCCGGAGGCAGCCCGCCGTGCCGTTCCTCCGACCGTCGTCGTGCCCGGACGCGGCGCGGAGTCCGGGGCCGCGACGGGTGCCGAGTCGGCGACGCCCTTCGAGTCCGTCGACGAGCTGGCCACCACGGGCTCTCGGTCTTCGTCCGCGCCCCCGCCGCGCCCGGTCGACGCGGTGGTTCGCTCGACGGTGGCCGCCGTCGGACAGCCTCCGCCGCGGGGCCCCGCGGTGCCATCCGGTCCGCCACCTGGATCCCACGGGCTGCCTCACTCGGCCGTGGCCGTGGGAACCGATCGC
The DNA here is from genome assembly GCA_025054695.1 of Myxococcota bacterium. Taxonomy (GTDB): domain Bacteria; phylum Myxococcota_A; class Polyangia; order Polyangiales; family JANWZI01; genus JANWZI01. The sequence goes on from JANWZI010000014.1 coordinate 34,322, forward strand.
CCCGAGGTTGTCGCGCCTGCGGTCGTGGCTGCCGCGACGGCTCCGGCGGTCGTGACGGCAGCGGCCTCGCCGCTCGGACCCACGGCCGACGCCGCGCGCATGGCTGCGCCAAGAATGCCACTGCTGCTCGACGTGACGCCGCACACGCTCGCCATCGAGACGGTGGGCGGCTATTGCGAGCCGGTGATCCGGCGCAACTCGACGATTCCGGTCGAGCGTACGCGCATGTTCGCGACGGCGGTCGACGGCCAGGACACGGTGCGCGTGCGCATCTGCCAGGGCGAGTCCCGGCGGCTCGTCGAGAACCAAGAGCTCGGGGCGGTCGAGCTGGTCGGCCTGCGTCCTGCGCCGAGAGGCGAGGTGCGAATCCGCGTCACCTTCATGCTCGACGCGGACGGCGTGCTCGGCGTGCGCGCCGTCGACGAGTCGACCGGACGCGAGCAATCCGTGCGGGTCCAGCTGCTCGGCGGCGCGAGCGAGGAGGAGGTCGCCGCCATGGCGGCGCGCCATGCGGCTGCGACGGTTCGGTCGAGAGCGTGACCGACCCGACGAAAGGCTCGATCGGCACGATGCCGCCCGACGAATCGGGGCCGCTCGACGACGGGCTCGACGGAGTCGATTACTACGCGCTGCTCGGCGTTCCTCGAGATGCCCGCGCCGCGGAGGTCCGGGACGCATTCCACGCCTTCGCACTGCTCCATCATCCCGACCGTCACGTCGGCTCGGACCCAGCGACGCGAGAGCGCTCCGAACGGCTCTTCCGACGCGGGGCCGAAGCCTATCGCGTTCTGCTCGACCCCGAGCTGCGCCGCCGATACGACGAGGGGCTGGTACGGGGGCGGCTGCGGCTCGATCCCGAGGCGGATGCCGAGAGCGCACGGCGTGCGTCGGTCCCCGCGGGGACGCTGCCCGTGCGTACGGCACGCGCACGTCCATTCGCCCAGCGCGCGAGTGAGGCCATACGCGCTGGAGACGTGAAAACCGCGCGACTGCACCTGCGGCTCGCGCTGCAACACGATCCGGGCAACCCCGACCTCGAGCGCGCGCTCGAACGACTCGAACGAGGCGAACTCGAGGGCTGAAGCACCGCGCACGCGTCGAGGCGCGGTTTCGGACTCGGATTCCGACACCGATCTCGGACTCTGCCTCGGACTCGGTCTCGCACTCTGACTTGGTCTCGAACTCGGACTCGGCCTCAGCCTCGGTCGCGGCTTCGGTCTCGGACTCGGGCTCGAGTCGACCGATTCCTCACCGCCCTCGAGCGACGTGATCGGCGCGGTCAGCGCCCCGCGATCGGCAAGCCGAGCTCCGCCCAGCGTTGCACGCCCCCGCGCATCGACGCGACGCGTTCGAAGCCCATGCGGAGGAGCATCTGGGCGGCCTGTGCCGAACGGCGGCCGGACCGGCATACGAGGACGATGGGCTGGCGGCGGTCCCACGAGGCCGCCGTGCGTTCGAGCTCGCCGAGCGGAACGTTGCGCGCGTCGGGCAGGCGCCCGGGCGGCTCGTCCAGCTCCGCCGGCTCGCGCACGTCCACGAGCCAGAATCGGCCGGCACGCGCGGCGACCCATTCCGCACGCACCTCCGGGGCCCCCTCCTCGGAGCGCTCGGTGGGCGCCCACGGGCCGTCGGCGGGCGGCTCGGCGTCGACGCGCAGGCCGAGCGGCACCCCGCAGTGCAGGTTCGCGGGGACGGCGCGGTCCATCTGGCGGGGGTGGGCGAGCTTGAGGTTCGCCATGATTTCGACGAACTGATCTTCGGTCTTCGCACCGCCGAGGCGCGGATTGAAACGCTTCTCTTCGCCGACCGTCGTGACGAGCCGGCCCTGATAATCGTGCCCCGGGTGCACGATCGTCTCATCGGGCAAGGAGAAGATCTGCTCGTGCACGGACCGGTAGAGCGTGCGCGCGTCACCTTGCTGAAAGTCGGTGCGACCGCAACCCCGGATGAGCAGTGCGTCGCCGGTGAAGGCGTGCACGCGTTCGCCGCCGCCGTCCGGTTCGCGCACGACGTACGTGACGCATCCGTTCGTATGGCCAGGCGTCTCCCGTACCTCGATTTCGTATCGACCGAAACGCAGTCGGTCCCCCTGCCGCAGTTGCACGTCGGCGCAACCGGTTCCTGCGCGCGCTCCGAGCCCCGTCTTGCATCCGGTGCGTTCGCGCAGCGTGCCCGTTGCCGTCACGTGATCGGCGTGGACGTGGGTGTCGAGCGCCCAGACGAGCTTCAGTCCGAGATCGCGGATCTGACCGAGATCGCGCTCGACCCGCTCGAGTACGGGATCGATCAGCACCGCCTCCCCGCTGCGTTCGTCGGCGAGCAGATACGTGTAGGTGGACGATTCTTGATCGATGTAGGTGCGGAGCAGCATGGTGAATCACCTCGTATCGTCGACCAAGCAACGCGCGTGCCGGGGCGCAGGCGGCCTTCCGCGCGCGAGCGATCGGCGCTGTGAAACATGACGAAACACGACGGCGGGTGCCGTTTCAGGACAGCCCGAGGGCACGCATGCGTCGCCACAGCGTGACGCGACTGATGCCGAGCAGTCGTGCGGCGAGCCCACGGCTGCCCTGCGCACGTCGCAAGGCGTCGCGCACGAGATCGGCCTCCGACGAGGGCGAGGCCCCGAGTTGCCCTGGCGGGGCCGGTTCCGCGTGGATCTCCTCGGTCTCCGGCGTGCCGACGGCCACCTCGGGCGGGAGATCGTCCGGTCGCAGCGTCTCGCCGTCGCCCATCACGTACGCGTACTCGAGCGCGTTTCTCAACTCGCGGACGTTGCCGGGCCACGGATAACGGTCGAGCAGCCTGCGCGCGTGCGGCGAGACGCGACGCACCCGGCGACCGCCCCGGGCGTTCAGCTCCTCGATGAAACGATCCGTGAGCAACGCGACGTCGCCGGGACGCTCGCGCAGGGCAGGCAAGAAAATGGGCACGACGCGAAGTCGGTACATCAGATCGGCGCGAAAGCGCCCCGCGGCCACCGCGGCGCGCAGGCCCGTGTGCGTGGCCGAGACGATGCGGACGTCGACGCGGATCGGGTCACGGCCCCCGACGGGCACCACCGTGCGCGTTTCGAGCACCCGAAGCAGCTTCGCCTGGAGGTCGAGGGGCATTTCCGCGACCTCGTCGAGGAAGAGCGTTCCGCCGGACGCCGAACGAAACACGCCCGGATGGTCACGGACCGCTCCGGTGAACGCGCCGCGGACGTGTCCGAACAGCTCGCTCTCGAGAAGGGTGGCCGGCAGAGCGGCGCAGTTGATGGCTCGGAAGGGCCCCGAGGCACGTGGCGAGAGGCGGTGCAGCGCTATCGCCGCCAGCTCCTTGCCGGTGCCCGTCTCTCCACGCAGCAACACGGCCGCCTCGCTGCGCGCGGCGCGCTCGACGAGCCGAAAGACACGTTTCATCGCCGTACAGCGCGTCCACATCCCGTGAAACACGACGGGATCTCCGCTGTCCGGATTCCTCGGCATCACGATGATCCATGGTTACACTAGTGAAACGCGCGCGCAACCGCCCCCACGGCGTCCCGTCACGCGCCCGGATCCACGCGCGCGGACCGGTCCGGACGCCGAGCCCGCGTCCGCCTGCTCGGCTCGAGGTGCCGGGCCCGATGACTCCCGCTGTCCGCCCCACTGCGAGCGAAGGTAGGCTGCCCGCACCGTGACCATCCGCTGCTACGCGTTTCGACCCGGAGAGGGACTCTCGCAGCCATCCCTGGACGCGCTGCCAGGACTGCTCGCCGACCCGGACGTCCACCTCTGGATCGACCTCGAAGGCGCCGATTCGGAGATCCAAGCGCTGCTCGGGGGCCCGCTCGGCCTGCATCCCGTCGTCGTCGAGGACATCCTGCTCGAGAGTCAGCCCAAGCTCGAGGACTACGGCGACTTCCTGTACGTGATCGTGCACGGCATCGACGGTTCGCGTCAGGATCCGCTCGATCTGGGCACGCTCGAGATCGACCTCGTGCTCGGGTCGCGCTGGCTCGTGACCCACCACGACGGGCGCACGCGCTCCATCCCCGCCGTCAGGGCGCAGCTCGAGCGCGACCCGGCGCTGCTCGAGCGTGGCCCCGCCTTCGTGCTGCACGCGGTGCTCGACCACCTCACCGATCACTACGCGCCGGTCATGGAGAAGTTCGACCAGCTGCTCGAGCGGCTCGAGTACGACATCCTCAAGGAGCCGCGGCCCGAGCTGCTCGAGCAGATCCTCGCGCTCAAGCACTCGCTCCAGACGCTGCGACGCATCGGGGTGCACCAGAAAGAGCTGCTCGGCCGTCTGGCGCTGCGCGGCTGCAAGCTCGTGCCGGAGGGGGCGCTGCCCTTCTTCCGGGACATCCTCGATCACTTCACCCGCGTCAGCGATCTGACCGAGGTGTACCGGGAGATGACGGCTTCGGCGCTGCAGGCGTACCTGTCGATGCAGAACCAGAAGCTCAACGAGGTCATGAAGTTCCTGACGATGATTTCGACGGTGATGCTTCCGCTCAGCTTCATCGCGGGCATCTACGGGATGAACTTCGAGCACATGCCCGAGCTGCGCTGGAAGCTCGGCTACCCCGCCGTGCTCCTCGTGATGGCCGTCGTGGCGACGGGGCTCTACATCTTTTTCCGGCGCCGCCGGTTTCTCTGACGCGCCGCGTCATCCACCGATGGGCCAGGCGGCCCAGCGCATCGCCCCTGCCGGCGACTGCCGATACGATGCTTCGCGGAGGTGCGCGTGCGTCCGTCGTCCCCCGTACCCCGGGCCTTGCTTGGCTTCGCATCGTCGGTTCTGCTCGCCTGCGGGAGCGATCGCACGCCCGCTCGACCCGACGCGGCGGACGCCGCATCGGCATCGGACGCCCCGACGCCTGCGGACGCGAACGGCGAGGCGGGACTCGACGCCGGCCCCTCGGACGCGGGCAGCGATGCGAGCCCCTCGTCCATGGACGCGCGGTCCGAGGAAAGCGGAACCATGGGCGACGGCGGCCCGACCGACGTGCCGCCGTTCGAGGGCGACGCCGGCTCGTGCGAGACGTGGGCCGCGGGGCTGCGTCGCGGCGAGCCCATCACGGCCCCGCCGCGGACCTGGACGTTCGTCGAGTTCCCCGATGCGCGCTGCATGAACGACACGCCGACCGGCATCGGCGTCAATCTCGTGCCGGGGGCGCGGCGCGTGGTGATCTTCCTGGAGGGAGGCGGTGCGTGCTTCGACTTCAGCACGTGCTTGACCGTCGCACACCAGGATGGCTTCAACGCGGCGACGCTCCGCTCGCTCTCGCTCGACCGCGGCATCTTCCGGCGCTCGGATGCCAGCAATCCGCTGCGCGACTGGAGTTACGTCTTCGTCCCATACTGCTCGGGCGACGTGCACGCGGGCAACACCGACGTGCGGGGCGGCCCCTCCGGTCGCACGCATCGCGGCTACATCAACATGTCGCGCTATCTCGAGCGCCTCGTTCCCACGTTCGAGGACGTCGAGCTCGTGTTGTTGACCGGGAGCAGCGCCGGAGGCATCGGCACCATGGCCAACTACGACCAGGTCGCGCGCGCCTTCGGCTGCACGCCCGTGCACGCCCTCGACGACGCCGGTCCCCTGTTTTCGGACACGTACCTGCGCCCCTGTTTGCAGCGATGGGTACGAGGCATGTGGAACGTCGACGTCGCCCTTCCGCGAGACTGCCGCGGATGCTTCGGCGCGGACGGCGGAGGCATCGTGCACATGTTCCCCTACCTCGCGGCCAAGTACCCCGACCGTCGCTTCGGCCTGTTGTCGACGACGGCCGACCGAACGATGCGAACCTTCTTCGGCTATGGGTACTCGCCGGGCTGCGACATGCCTCGACTCATGGTGCAGCGCGACTTCGAGGCGGGGCTGCGCGAGCTGCGCGACGCCATCATGGCGCCCTACGCCAACTTCCGAACCTTCTACACGACGGGAGAGGGCCACACCTTCCTGACGGGCTCGCTCACGGTGACCTCGGGCGGCGTCACGCTCGGCGAGTGGATCCGACGCCTCGTCGAAGGCGACTCGGAGTGGGGCCACGTCGGTCCCTGAAAATTGCGCTGGCGGTCGAGCGGGACTGCGCGTTTGGAGTCGGGGTCCGAGTCCGAGCCGGATTCCGACCCTGAGTCCGAGTCGGAGTCCGAGTCTGATTCCGATCCTGATTCGGATTCTGAGTCCGAGCCCGAGCCCGAGCCCGAGTCTGATTCCGATTCCGAGTCCGAGTCCGAGTCTGATTCGGATCCCGATTCCGAGTCGGAGCCCGAGCCTGACCCCGGATCCGAGAACGAGTCCGGCGCGGTGTGCCCTCAGGCGGCGAGCAGGCCCATGCGTCGGCGCAGTTGCATCGCCGGCTCGCTCATCCAGAAGCGCGCCAGGTCTCCGACGACGGGGTGCTCTCGCACCAGCACGGCGGGCTCGACGCTCGCCCACTCTCCGGTGCGACGGACGAGATCGACCACCGCCTGCAGATCGTCGGCGAGCAGGAGCGCGACGCGTCGACACGCGCGTCCGAGGGCTTCGTGCAACCGCGCCACGTCCACCCGTCCGGCTGCGACGTAGCGAGCGGCGGCCTCCTCGACCCAGCGCAGCATGCGGCGCGAGAGCGCGCGGCGGATGCGTCGCTGCTGCTCGTCGAGGAAGTCCTCCGCGGTCAACCCCTTGCCCGCCTGCGGCGAGACGAGTCGCGCCGCGGACGCCAGAAGCACCTCGAGCTCGCGCGCGGTCAGCTTTTCGGCGGCGGCCAGGCGCATCGCGATGGCCGCGATCGGGCGCGCGAGCACGAAGCGTTGTTGCGCTTCGGGTAGCTCGGCCACCGACTGGGGGACGAGCAGGGACGGTGGCTCGCTCAGCTCGACGGCGACTCCGCGTCCACGCATTCGGTGCACGTACAGATCGAAGACGACCTCTCCGTGCACGGCCGCGAGGCCGTCGGCGAGCCGCCGCAGCGGGTGCGCGGTGCGCGTGCCCAGCCGATCGCGCGCCCCGACTCCGAACGCCTCGAAATCGGGCGGATACAACTTCCCGTACGCCTCGACGAGCCCTGCCAGCATCTGGCAGGCGGCCAGCTCGGCGCCACCCTGGACCGCGAACCGAACGAGCGCCTCCGCGTCGAACGAGCCCGGCGTGGCCGTCGGCCGAGGCGAGCTGGCCACGAGTTGCCGTTCCGCATCGGTCGCGGCTCCGAGCACGAGCAGCGGCTCGAGCGCCAGCCGCGCCTCGCCGTGTCGGCCCATCGCCTCGAACGCGCGGGCGAGCGCCCGCCAGCCCTCGACGATCGCGGGGTCGTCGCGCACCAGCGCCAGCAGCTCGGATGCCGCCTGTTCGTGCCGGCCCGCCAGCCGGAGCCGCTCGGCGATCGCGAGTCGCAGACGAGGCTCCCCTTCGAGCCTGCCGGCGCTGGCGACGCGCAGCCCCTCGAGGGCGCGCTCCGGCTGGCCGAGCACGTCGGCTCGCAGTCGCGCGACCTCGAGGTGGGCCTCGACTGCTTCGTCCGCCGCCACCCCCGCCGCATACGTCTCGACTGCATCGGCGAACGCCTCGACGTCGGCCGGCGACGCGAAGGCCTCGACGAACGTGTGCGCCGCCTCGCCGGACGGCCCCTCGAGCGCGATGGCCTCGAGCAGCGCCTGGCGCGCGGCATGCGCGGCACCGCGCCCCAGTTCGAGGCGCGCCAGACGCCGCAGCGCCGGGACGCGCTCGCGCGGATCGCCCACGACGCGAACCAGACGCGCGAGCGCCTCGGCGGCCTGCTCGAGTCTGCCTTCGCGCTCGTGCACGGATGCGAGTCGCGCGAGCGCCTCGGGGTGGGCCGGATCGAGCGAGAGCACGGCTTGCAGGCTGACCATCGCCCGTGCCGTGTCGCCGAGCCGCTGCTCCCAGATCGAGGCGAGGCGGAGGTGCGCATCGCGCAGCGTGCCGCGGTCCTGCGAGAGCTGCACGACGCGGCCGAGCAGCGACGCCGCCTCGTTCCACTGTCCGTCCTGCACGTACAGCTCGGCGAGCCGGGCGAGGGCGGGGACGTGGTGAGGCACGGCGCGAACCAGGCGGTGCAGCGAGGCGATGGCCGCGGGAACGTTGCCGAGCGGGCCCGCCTGGATCTCCGCCACACGAAGCCACAGCGCCGCGGAGCGCTCGGTGGTGGTCGCGCTCGCCGCGGCACGGGCGAGTCGGTCGGCGAGCCGGTCCCAGGATCCCGTCGCCGACAGCAGCTCGTCGAGCAGCGTCGCCGCATCGGCGCTGTCCGGGTGGACCTCGAGCGCACGCGCGGCGTCCTCGAGCGCGCCCCCGGCGTCGCCGAGTCGGTCCGTCCGCAGGCGCGCGCTCCGCACGAGCGCCGCAGCCACCTCGACCGGATCGCGCGCCACCGCGGCCTGCCGGCGTGCGGCCTCGGCCATCCGGACGGGATCGTCCAGCGCTTCGGCGATACGGACGAGGCCGTGCACCGCCGCGATGGACTCGGGATCGGCCTCGAGCGCCGCGTCGAACGCCTCCAGCGCCCGCGCCGGGTCGATCGTTTCGAGCACCTCGCCCTGCCGCGTCCGCGCCGCCGCGACGAGCGCCGGATCCGTCGAGATGGCCGCCAGACGCGCGTCGACGCTCGCAAGCAGCGCCGCATCCCCGCGATCGAGGGCGACCCGCTCGAGCGCCTCGAGCGCCGCCAGGTCGTCTGGACACAACGCGAGCAGCGCCTCCCAGCTCTCCCGCGGGTCGCTTCCCGCCGGAACCCCTCGGGCCTCCTGGAGACGCACCAGCTCGCGCAACGCCGCGACGCGTCCTCCAGGCTCGCCGAGACGCCGGGCCAGTTCCGCATACGTCCGCCCGAGGCCCTCCCACTGTCCGAGCTTGCGCTGCAGCGGCTCGAGGGCGACGAGCGCCTCGATGCAGTCCGGATCGGCTTCGAGGACCGACTCGAGCACGCCGACGGCGCGGCGTGGCTCGTCGAGCGCGTGCGCCCACAGCTCCGCCTGCCACAGACGCGCGGCGCGCGCGGCGTCCGGATCGGCGGCGTCGGCCGCCAGGGTCGCGATTTCCTCGACCAGCTTGGCGTAGGCGCGTCGCTCGGCCCGCAGGCGCGCGAGTGCGTCGAGCGCGGGCCGCCAGCCCGGGCGCGCCCGCAGCGCCGTTTCGTATGCAGCGATGGCGCGCTCGGGCTGACCGAGCCGCTCCTCGTGGACCTCGGCCACCCGCACGGCCGCGGCGGCGCGGTGCTCCGGATCGGTCGCGCCCGCCATCTCCGTCTCGAGCAGCCGCGCCAGCTCTGCCCACTGGCCCCGCTCGCGCCGCAGGCGTTCGAGGGCGCGCAGCGCCGGACGATGGCGCGTGTCGTGCTCGAGGGCGCGCTCGTACAGCGCGATGGCCTCGTTCGGCTGCCCCAGACGCTGCTCGTGCACCGCGGCCATCCGCACGAGCAACGCCGCCGATGCCGGCCCACGCGGCATGATCTCGAGCTGTCGTTCCGCGATCTCGAGCAGCGCTTCCCAGCGTCCCGCGCGCTGGTACAGGTCCGCGAGGCCCGCGAGCGCCGCGCTCGCCTTCGGATCGCGCTCGAGCGCGCGCCGGTACCGCGCGATGGCGCCGTCGCGGTCGTGCAACTCGTCGGCCGTCACGGCCGCCGCACGGCAGAGCAGCGCGACGGCGCGCGGGTCCGATCCGAGCCGCTCGACCTCGCGCTCGAGCGCTTCGACGAGCTCGGGCCACCGTCGCGCTCGCTCCGCGGCGCGCTGCACCGCGTGCAACGCCGCGAGGCTCCCCGCGTCGAGCGCGAGCGCACGCCGGTACGCGTGCAGCGCTTGCGACGCGTCGCCGAGCACGTCCTCGAGCACGACTCCCGCCTGCATCAGCCAGCCAGCCGCCCGCACGGGATCGGACTCGGCCGCCGCGGCGCGCTCGAACAGCTCGACGCGCTCGGCGTGCCGTCCCACCGTCCCCAGCAGCCGCAGCAACGCAGCGAAGGAAACGGGGTGCCCGGGCACGGCGGCGAGCGCGCGCCGGTGCAGCTCGATGGCCTCGTCCACGCGCCCCAGATGTCGCTCGCAGACGTGCGCGGCGGTCGCGAGCGCTTCGGCCCGCATCGCCGCATCCGTCGTCGCGGCCGCCTGCGCGAGGCGTGCCCGCACGACGGCCTCGTGATCGTCGCGACGCGCGTACAGCGCGCACAGGGCGGAGACGACGGGCTCGTGATCCGGTGCGAGCGCGAGCGCGGCCTCGTACCATCGCACCGCGGCCTGCTCGTCGCCGAGCGGATCGAGCGCCAGCTCGGCGAGACGACGCAACACCGCGAGCCGCTCGGCCGCGTCGGTGCTGGCGGCCAGGAGCCGTTCGAGCGCTGCGCTCGTCGCCTCGGGCCGGCCGCCTTGCTCGTACGCTCGCACGAGCTCGGAGAGAACGAGCGGATCGGTGGGCGCCGCGCGCGCCGCCTCTTCGAGCAACGCGGTCGCCTCGCGGAGCGCCCCCGGTCGCTCGGCGGTCAGGCGCGCCGCGCGTACCAGGACCGCCGCACGCCAGGCCAGATCGGGCGTGCGTCTCGCCTCCGCCTCGAGCACCCGGACCAGCTCGCGGCCACGACGCTGCGCCGGAAGCAGCCGGCGCAGGGCGGCCAGTGCGCCCGGATGCGCCGGATCGATCTCGACGACCGCCTCGTAGCGCGCGACCGCTCCGTCCAGATCGCGCAGCCGATGCTCGAGAATCCGGGCCGACTCCAGCAGCAGCGCGATGCGGTGACGCGGATCGGCGGCGACGGCGGAGGCCTGTCGCTCGAGCCACCGCTCGACGTCGGCCCACGCCTGCCGATCGCGATCGAGCATCGCGAGCGCGGACAACCAGGAGACGTCGGCGCGATCGAGCTCGGAGGCGGCGAGATAGCACTTGCGCGCCTCGTCGCGTGCGGAGAGCGCGTCCTCCTGGATGCGCCCCTTCATCCAGTACAGAACGGCCTTGCGTCGGGGCTCCGCCGACAGTCGGATCTCCGTGTCGAACAGGGCGAGCGCCTGCGCCCAGGCCCGACGCGCCACGAGGAGCCGGCGCGCCGCACGCACCGAGGGCAGGTGATCGGGATTGCGCGCGAGGGCTTCCTGATGGTGGTGCAGCGCCTTGCGCGTGTCGCGCAGCCACGTCTCGTAGAGGCGACCGAGCTCGTGGTGCAGACGGACCTGACGCGCGGGCTCGGTCTCCCGGCTCAGCTCCGCCTCGAGCGCGCGGATCGTGGCCTGCACCGCCGGCGGAACGCGAGGAACGGCTGCAGGCGGCTCAGCGGCAGGGGTGGGCCGAGGCGGCGAACCGAGGCCGCCACGCGTGGGCGGGGGCGGCACGGCGCGGGCGCGGCCTCCCGGGTCGACTCCGCGACCTGCGCGTGGGGTGACGGGGACCGAGGCGTGCGGCATGGCCGCACGGCGCGCTTGCGGTGCCGACGATGCAGCACTCGCTTCCCGCACGGGTTCGGCCGCCGGCTCGAGGTCGAGATCGTCGAGGACGGCGTCGACCGAATCCGCCCTGGCCCGGCGATCGATGCTCCCCTGCTCCTCGGGAATTTGCACGGCGTGGCGGGGTGGCATCACGCGGTCGGGCGACGGGGCATCGGACAGCTCGTCGAGAAGGACCTCGAGCGTCCCGTCGCGGCGCGAGCGCGGCGGGGGCGGCGGCGGGAGGCTGGGCATCCGGCTCGATGATGCACGGCGGTCGAGCGGCCCGGAAGTGCGCGCCGCATGCGCGTGGCGGGTCGGCCGTCGTGGCTCCCCGTTGCGCAAGAAGCCCGACCGCGTCTCGCGCGGCCACGCGGCTGCTATAGTCCAGGCCGGTCGATGCGAGTTGCGTGCGCGCCGCTTCCGTCCTCCGCCCGAATATCGCGTACGCGGGCGCCTGCGGCGTGAGCGGGAATCGACAATGCGTCGGGTGCTCGTCGTCGACGACAGCGCGCTCGTGCGCAGGGTCGTCGAGCGCGTCCTGCACGACGAGGGACACGAGGTCGTCACCGCCGCCGATGGCCGTGAAGGGCTCGAACGCGTCCACGAACGCGTGCCCGATCTGATCCTCGTGGACCTCGTCATGCCGCACCTGGACGGGGTCGGCTTCTGCGCCGCGCTGCGCGAGCTGGCCAACGCGCGTCACGTGCCGGTCGTGCTGATGAGTGCGCGGGCAGGCGGGCTCGGACCGACGACGCTTGCGCGTTGCGGCGCCCTCGACGCCATCGCCAAGCCGTTCGCGCCCGAGGCCCTGCGCGCCGTCGTTTCCAGAGCCCTGCGCGTCGCCGTCAACGGCGCTGTTCTTGCTGCGGCTCCCCCGACGGGAGAGGCTCTGGAACCGTGTCGACCGCAGGACAGCTTCGAGGTCGCGCGCGATGCCGACCTCGCGGCCCGCCGCATCGCCGAGATCGCCGTCGGGGTGTTGCGCGCCCGGGGATCCGAACTCGCCGTCGCCGTGCTCGCGGACGGAATCCGCCGTGACGTGCGCGAGCCCGTGCTCGAACAACTGGGCCGCGTTTTCCGACAGGCCGATGGCGGGAACGAAGGACCGTGCCTGGAGGGGCGCCTGGGCGAGGTGGCGTTGGGCGACGTGCTCCAGATTCTCGAACAGCAGCGGCAGACGGGACGATTGACGATCACTTCGGGAACGCGCGCCATCGAGGCCTGGTTGCGCGATGGCTTGCTCGACGTCGCGACGTCACGCGGGGTCGCACCCGAGTTCCTGCTCGGTCGCTACCTCGTGCAGGACGGTGCGCTCGAGCGCGCGGAGCTGGAGACGCTGTTGCGACAGCGCGCCGGAATCCGCCCGCTGCTGGGCACCCAGCTCGTGCGCCTGGGCTATGTCACCCGCGAGGAGCTGCACGCGGCCCTCGTCCGCCAAACGAGCGAGTTGCTCTACGAAGCGCTGCGGTGGCGATCGGGACGGTTCGCGTTCGAGCGCGGCGCGACGCCGCCGCAGGCGGCGGAGGCGCGTCTGGGGCTCCCCGTGGCGGCCGTGCTGCTCGAGGGACTGCGGCGTGTGGACGAATGGCGCCTCATCGAGGAGCAGATCCGCGATTTCGAAGACGTTCTCGAGCCGTTGCCCCACGTCGTCGGACGGCTTCCGCCCGATGCGCTCGGAGACGAGGATCGCCGCGTGCTCGCTGCGGTTGACGGCGTGCGCACGGTGCGCGAGATCGTGACCGCCGTCGGCGGCGGCAGCTTCGAGGTGTGCAGCGTCCTGTTTCGTCTGCTGACCGGCGGCCTGGTGCGGCGACGTCTGCCGTCGATCGAGCCGCCCGCGCCGTGAGCCGCCCGCGGACGGGGCGTTGCCCCTGAGCGCCGCCGAGGCCCATACTGCATCCTCGAAGGCCGTGGACGAAACGACCAGCCGAACGCCTTCGGAGCCGGAGCCCACGCCGCGCGGGCTTCCCGGCTGGACGAAGGGCGCGATCGTGTTCGCGGCGCTCGCGGGCGTGGTCGCGTTCCTGCTCTTCGGTACGGACGCGCAGAGCGCGTTCGTCTACTCGAAGACCGTGACGGAGCTGCTCTCCTCGCCGCAGGCGCACGCGGGTCGGCGGGTTCGGGTCGAAGGCGAACTGCGCGAAGGATCGATCCGATTCCGGCGTGAGCCCTGCGAGTGGCGTTTCGTCATCCACGAAAAGGGGCGCGAGCTGCCCGTCTCGTTCCCGCAGTGCGTCGTGCCGGATACCTTCCGGGACGGTCGCGGGATCACGGTGACCGTGCAGGGACGGCTCCAGAGCGACGGTACGTTTCTCGCCACCGAGGTGGTGCCGCGCTGCCCGTCGAAGTACGAGATGGAGCAGCGTCGACGGGCTGGAGAGCCCATCCCGCACGCTCCGGCGCCTCCGGCGCCCGTTGAGTCGACTTGACGCGCGCGGGTCCCGGGGTCGAGACCGGACTCGACCGGCTCGCCGCCGGCGAGCCGGCCGTCGTGCGTCTGGTCCGCGGACGGCGCGTGGGGCTACTGGCGCATCCGGCCAGCGTCGACCAGCGCTTCGTCCACGCGCGCGAGCGGCTGATGCAGGCCGGGGCACGCCTGGGCGTGTTGTTCGGGCCCGAGCACGGCTGGGACGGCGACGCGCAGGACATGGTCGGCGTGCAGGACCGCCGCGATCCGGTCAGCGGAGCCCGCGTCGTCTCGCTGTACGGCGAGGACGAAGCGCGCCTCTCCCCGCGCCCCGAGGAGCTCGAGGAGATCGACGTGCTCGTCGTCGACCTGCAGGACGTCGGCAGCCGCTACTACACGTTCGTGTGGACGGCGGCCCTCGCGTTTCGCGCGGCTGCGCGCGCCGGCGTCGAGACCGTCGTGCTCGACCGCCCCAACCCCCTCGGCGGCGTGCGTGTCGAGGGCGCTCCGCAGCGCCCGGGCCACCGTTCGTTCGTCGGTCTGTACGAGGTGGCCGTTCGACACGGCCTGACGCTCGGAGAGCTGCTCGGGATGGTCCGATCGGTCGAGCGCATCGACGATCGCCTCCTCACCATCGTGCGCGCGCGCGGGTGGCGGCGCGATCTCGAGCACGAGGCGACGGGCCTCCCCTGGGTGCTTCCCTCGCCGAACATGCCCACGCCGCAGACGGCTCGCGTCTATCCGGGCGGTTGTCTGCTCGAAGGCACCAATCTGTCCGAGGGGCGCGGGACGACGCGACCGTTCGAGATCTTCGGAGCGCCGTTCCTCGATGGGGAAGCGCTGGCGCGCGCGGTGCGCCTCGACGGCGCCGTGCTCCGTCCACTCGTCTTCCGGCCCACGTTCCACAAGTACGCCGGCGTCCGCTGTGGCGGCGTGCAGGTGCACGTGACCGACCCTGCGCGCTTCCGCCCGTACGAGAGCTACCTGCGCATCCTCGCGGCGGTGCGCGCGCTCGCGCCCGACGCGTTCCGTTGGCGGACCGAGCCGTACGAGTTCGTTTCCGACCGCCCCGCCATCGATCTGCTCGCGGGGGGGCCCGAATGGCGCACGGCCATCGACGCAGGCACGCCGCTCGGACCGCTCCTCGAGGCCGACCGGGAGGCCGCGACGCGATTCGACGCATCGCGTCGCGCCCACTGGCTGTACGGCTGACCGCGCCGCGTAGCTAGCGTGCACGCCGCATCGATCCCGATCCCGGCGGGAACGGAGCGTCCCGACGACGCACGTGCTCGCGGAGGCCGTGGCGGTCGATCATCGCGTACAGCGTGTTGCGCGCGACGCCGAGCAACTGCGCGGCGCGCGCCACGTTGCCGCCCGTGGCGCGCAGCGCCCCGAGCAGCGCACGGCGCTCGACGACGGCCAGCGGTTCCACCGGCTCTGCGGGCGTTGGCTGGGCTCCGGACGCGGTGTCGACCACACGGCGCATGACGCCGGTGACGTCGGCTCCCTCGCCGTCGCGGCGCAGCGGAGCGGGCACCTCGGCCAGCTCGTCCACGCCGTCGGGAAGCAAGCTCGCCATGCCCTCGAGCAGATTGACCAGCTCCCGCACGTTTCCCGGCCATGCATAACGTTCGAGTCGCGCCATCAGGTCCGGTGCGACGCGAAGCGGTGCCCGTCCGGTTCTGCTGGCGAAACGACGCAGCACGTGCTCGACGAGGACCGGCACGTCGCCCGCGCGCTCGCGCAGCGGCGGAAGGTGCAGGTGCGCGACGCGCAGCCGGTAGTACAGGTCGAGGCGGAACATCCCGTCACGCACGGCGGCTTCCAGATCGCGGTGCGTCGTCGCGATGATCCGGGCCTGGACGCGAAGCGGGCGGCTGCCGCCCAAACGCTGGAACGTGCGTTCCTGCAAGACGCGCAGCAGCTTGGCCTGCATGTCGAGGGGCAAGTCCCCGATCTCGTCCAGCAGCAGCGTGCCGGCGCCGGCGAGCTCGAACCGCCCCGGATGACCGCGGCTGCGCGCTCCGGTGAAAGCCCCCGCTTCGTAACCGAACAGCTCGCTCTCGATCAGCTCGCGGGGTAGCGCGGCCACGTTGACGCCCACGAACGGCTCACCCGCGCGGGGCGAGGCGTTGTGGATCGCCTGCGCGAGAAGCTCCTTGCCCACGCCGCTCTCGCCCGTGATGAGCACCTGCACGTCCGTCGCGGCCAAACGACGTGCGTCCTCGAGCACCCGAACGAGCGCGGGGGAGCGTCCCACGAAATCCGCGAACGTGAATCGCGCCTCGGAGCCCACCAGGCGCTGGGCCGCCTGCCGCGCGTGGCCGAGCTCCTGGAGCGTGGCGACGAATCCACCATCGCGCATCCGCCGGACGCGCACGAGCACTTCGGTCGTGCCCAGGCGCACCGTCGTCTCGCCCCCGTCGCGTTCCAGCGCCTGCGCGAGCGCGCCGAGAGCCGGCAACTCGCCGAGCCTGCGGTTCTCGATCTGCTCCCGACGCACGTGCAGGAGCCCGAGCGCCGCATCGTTGAGCCCACGTACGAGGCCCTGCTCGTCCACGCGCACGATTCCGTCGCGGATGACCGCCAGGGTGGTCGCGTCCCGCGCCGCCGCCTCGCGTACCGTGGCCTCGGCCTCCAGTCGCTCGAACACGGCCGAGGCCACCGATGCGAGCACGCCGACGTACTCGTCGTCGACCCCGAGCGCTGGCCTTCGCGGCCACGCATCCCGTACCGCCAGGTACCTCGGGCGGCTGCCCCCATGCAGCGATACGACGATGTGCCGGCGACCGCGCGCCACCTCGACCACGGGCCGGGTGCCCTGCTGCGCACGGCGCAGCGCCGATTCGTCGGACGAATCCACTCCTTCCCACCGACCCGCGTGCGCCACGACGCGACCGTCGGCGTCCAGCACCGCGGCGCTCTCGTGGCCGAGCGAGACGACGACGTGCGGTAAGCGCTGTGCGAGTTGATCGACCTCGTCGACCTCGAGCAGTTGCCGACAGACGTCGGTGAGGCGAACCAGACGTTGACGCTCGACGAGCAGCCCCTCGAGTGCCCCGAAGGCGCGCTCGCACTGCTCGGTGGCTTCGCGCACGAGCCCCTCGAGCTCGGCGAGCGACTCTGCCGCCAGCGTGGGCAGGTTGGGGCACGCCTGCAGCTCGTGTGTCAGGCTTCGGGCGCGCGCATGCCCGAGTCGCACGGCGTCGAGCGCGGCACCCAGCGGCTCGTCGACGAGCCGGTCGACGAGCCGTCGTCCGCACGCGCGGAACGCTTGTCGCAGGCGCGCGCGATCGACGTCCGTGCCGGCGTGCTGGAAAACGCGATGCGCGCGCGCGAGCCACTGGGCCGCCTGTTCCGCGGATCCACCCCGCGCGCGCACGAGTCGTGCCATCGCGACGTACGCACGGCCGAGCTCCGCCGGGGTGCCGAGCCGCAGCAGACACCAGATGGCGTGCCCCAGCTCCGCGTGCGCGCGCTCGACGTTCGGGGCGTCGCCCAGAGCGAGCCGCGCCTCGGCCCGCAACCGTGCCCGCTGACCTTCCAGCCATCCGGTTGCGGTCCGCTCCTCGAGCACCTCGATCGCACGCAGCGGCGCGCCCTGCTCGATCCACAGGCGCGCGCGCAGAAGGCCCGCCATGGGATCGGCGCCGTCGACGCCCTCGAGCCGGCGGCGCGCCTCGTCGAGGCGTCCCAGCTCGAGATGACCCGCCGCGACCAGGACGGCGGCGCTCGCATCGTCCTCGACGTCCGCGAGCGCCATCAGGGCGCGGTGGGCTTCTCCCGCTTCGAGGCAGACGAAGGCGCGCACACGCGCCGCGTCGGAACGCGAGGCCGCCGTGTCGGGAAGGCCTGCCAGGGCCTCCGCCGCCCGATCGTACCGGCCGGCCAGCGCCTCGAGGACGGCGCGGCGCAGGCGCACGCTCGCTGGCGTGTCCGGCCCGATGGGGTCGCACTGCCGCAGGCACGACGCGACGGGCTGCGCGCACGACCACTCCTGCGCGAGTACGTCGTTCATGATCGTTCGTCGGGCAAGGCCGCGACGAGCCGGACGGGGTACCCCGACGGATCCTGCAGCGTGGCCTCGAACCAACCGTCCGGATGGAGCGAGACGCCGGGCAACGCGGTCGTCGCGCCTGGCTCGACGTTCATGCGTCCGACCATCGCCTCGAGCTCGTCCAGCGTGACATGCAGCTCGAGGGCACCGGCGCCCGACGAATCGGCCTCGACGACATCGCCCCCTGGCTGCAACACCAGAAGCAGCGTTCCGCGTTGCAACACCACCTCATGTGGGTTGCGAGAGGCGAGCTCGAAGCCGAGCCACCGATAGAAGGCGGCGCTGGCTTCGACGTCCCGTGCCGACAACGTGACGACCTCGACGGACCGCAGCCTGGCCGTCGTCACGAGAAAAGTATCGCATGGCGGTGATGGGCTCACAATGCAGCGGTGGGGCCGCTGCCCCACGCACGGGGCCCCGTCCGCGATGCATTCGGTCGCCGTCGACGCGCGCAGGCCCGCGGATCATCGACTCCGTCGGTCCGACGCGTCGGCGCTTTCCAGCCGTCGAAGGGTCGAGCCCTCTTGCCCTCTGCAACGATACACTAGCGTCATGGGCCGGCTCGTGTGCGCGCTCGCCCTCGTCTTGGGCGGGACGGCATGCGCGAGCGGAGGCGACACTGCGATACCAAGCCGTGTGTCGATCGTTGCCGGCGAACCCGAGCCGCACATGCACGCGGTCGTGGCTCTGGTGCGGGACGATGGCTCGCTGCGCTGCAGCGCCACGCTGGTCGCCGAGCGCGTCGTGCTGACTGCGGCTCACTGCGGCGTCGTGGAGGCTGCGTCGCGCTGGCAGGTCGCGGCCGGCCCGTCCCTCGCGGACGCCGAGCGGTTCGAGGTTACGCATGCCGTCGGGCACCCGCTTCATCGCTCCGGCTCGGCGACGCACGATCTCGCGCTGATGCTGCTCGGCGAGTCTCCGGGCATCACGCCCGTCGCGCTGGCAGCTATGCCTCCCCCGGTCGGTGCGACTGTCCGCATCGTCGGCTGGGGCCAGAGCGGACCGGAAGCATCCGACGGCGGTCTGCGGCGCTCGGGCGTGTCGATGGTCGAACGCATCGACTCCACGCACATGCGCCTGCGCGCCGCGCCTGCGAGTCCGTGTCTCGGAGACTCCGGCGGAGCCGTGCTTTGGGATCCCGGATCGGGGGAGGTCCTCGTCGGGGTCATCAGTCGGGGCCCCGCCGACTGCGCCGACGGGGCCGAGGCGACCCGGGTCGACGCCGAACGCGACGACTTCGTCCGCCCGACGCTCGCGTCGTGGGCACCCGCCTCGGTCCCCGTGGGGGGGCGATGCTGGTACGACGCGCAGTGCGCGCAGGGGTCCTGCACGCCCGCGATCGACGTCCCCGCGCTGCGATTCTGCGCAACGGCCTGTGCCTCGGGCCGTCGATGTCCCCCTCGAGCGCAGTGCCACGACGGGTACTGCAAACCCGCGCCACCGAGCCCCGGCGCGCCCGACGCACCGTGCGCCACCGACGAGGATTGCGCCGTGGGACACTGCGAGACGGATCTCGGTGTCTGCGTCTTGCCCTGCGTTCCGGGCCATCCGGACGCGTGCCCGGCGCCCCGCGTCTGCCGACGCGTCGAGCGCACCGAGTTTCACTGCGTCGTGATCGAAGGGGACGCAGCGTCCGCCGGCTGCGGCTGCGGCCCCGTTCCCTCTGCGCCCATGAGCGCCGCGACGTGGGCCGCGGCGCTCGTCGGTGCGTTCGCGCTACGCGGCCCGCGTCGGGCCCGCCGCGGACACCGTCGCCGAAGCTTTCAGGCGCAGTCCGGGTCCGCCGCGGTCCCGTCCGAGAAGGTGCAGCCGCAGTCGCACTCCCGGTCGTTGCGCCACGAATCGGGGCACGAACGATTGTGATTCCACAGGCACATCGAGGGATGGTGATATCCCTTGGCCGACCGGCCGTTGCAGTCGGGCGCGCCGCTCTCGTCGCCGAGCGTCCAGTGGCTGATGTCCGATGCGTCGTCGGCTCCGTTGCACCAGAATCCCGTCCGCGGCCGATAGCGCGCGTACACGAAGTTGTTGAGCTGCAGCCGCGTGTCGTCGTGGCAGTTGTGACCGCCGCCGTCGCTCGTCAGGCTGTACGGGGTCGAACAGCTCTGATTGGTCCACGGCACGTGGAAATCGACGATCGGCTCGTAGTACTGCAGCAAGCAGTAACGCCCCATGACCGTGGCGCAACGGCCGTGATTGCAGTTTTCGTGGAAGAAGAGCCACGCGTTGTTGGCCCAGCGGTACTTCGCGGTGGCGCTGTGCCGGCCGATTCCCAGCGTCGCATCGATTCCGGCCTCGTGGACGGCGATGTAGTAGTAGCCTTGCTCGCCGAAATAGACCTCCCCGTCTTCCGGTCCCTCTTTGGAACCAAAGTCGACGATGGCACGCCCCGATCCGTCGTCGACGATCGCGCTCGATGGGTCGCGCTGGCGGCCCCGGGCTCGGTCGAGCTCCTCGTCGTAGATGTGCACGGCGCGCCTTCCGAACGAGATCAACGCCTCGAGCTCGGGACCGACGTCCTGGTGTGCACCGTCACCGAGCCCGTCGCGCAGCGCCCCGCTGGCTTCCGCGAGCAGTTCGAAGCTCGACCGGTTGCCCTGCGCCCCGGGTGTCTGCGTCCACGCTCGCTCGGCGTCCGCCTCCCACTCCGGATCCACCCACTCGTCGCCCCCTTTGCGACTGTAGAAGACCATTCCCTCGGCGTCCTTGGCGCGTGCATCCACCTCGTAGGCCGGAGCTTGCGGGTCCGCCGCGACGACTTCGGCCGGAGCACGGTTGCCGCGCAACGCCTCGAGGAAGACGATGTCCGAGCCCCTGCGGAACGCGACCGTAAGCACGCCGTTCCGGGCCTCGAAGACCGTGAGACCCTCGGCGAGATTCCGATCCTCCACCGGACCCGCTCCGTCGCACGCAATCAGCGAGAGAATCCATCCAAGGAGCTGCGTATGCATCGCGACACCTCCGGCGGTTCGCCGAGAAGTGCCTTACGCAGTCGTCGTGCCCCGAGAATTCGTCCGTCATTACGAGGCCTCCAGCGTCTTTCTGCTCGACTCCTGCGCAATGCCGAGTTGCGCAATGTTCGGATTTTGAGCATCCGATGTGACGAAATGTGGGTGTCTCGCACTTGACGACGCCGTCGACGAGCCCCGCTGCGCGATTCGAATGGAAGGGCGAGCTCGGACGTGGGGCCCGATCACGGGTCGTCCTTGCCCGCGATCTGCAAGGAGGCGGTGTTCTACGCGCGCTCAAGGTCGTCGACTCGACAGACGCGTCGCGTCTGGTGTGGGAGCTGGAGGTGCTCCGTTCCGTCCGACATCCCAACCTCGCCGCCGTTCACGATCTGCTGCAGCTCCGCGAGCCGTGGCCCAGCCCCTGGAACTTCGAGGCGGGCACGGTCGTCCTCGTCGAGGAGCACGTCGAGGGCTGCGCCGCGTCCGAGGCGGCGACACGACTGCGCGACGCACCGCCGGAGCGCCGCTTCGCCTGGATCGCGTCCGTCGGGATCGCCATCTCGCGCGCGCTCGCCGCGCTGCACGGGCGCGGATTGCTCCACGGCGACGTCAAGCCCGCCAACGTCGTCGTGGGCGACGATCCGCAGGTCGCCCGCCTGGTGGACCTCGGACTGGCGCGGCCTCCCGGCCGGACGACGTCGCTCGAAGGGACCCCCGCGTTCCTCGCACCCGAGGCCTGGCGCGGGGAACGGGGCTACGGCACCGACCTGTACGCCCTCGGGCGCACGCTCTGTGCGCTCGCCGACGCGATGCGCGATCGACCCGCCGTGCAGGGCACCGATGCGGTCAGCGGGGACACGGATACGGCGGTCGCCGTCCCTCCGGCAACGCCGTTCGTGGTCGAGGCACGAATCGATCCGGAGATGCCCGAGTCGCTGCGCGCGATCTGTCTGGAGCTGCTCGAGCCCGATCCGTCCCGTCGGCCCGCTTCGGCTTCGCGCGTCGCGGGACGGCTCGCTTCCATCCTCGCCGCACTCGACCCGCGCGTCGCGGTCGACCTCGTCGGCGGCGGGGTCGAGGAGGCGCCGACGCGGCGCCCGCGCGCCACCCCCCCCCGGGCGCGCCCCCGCCGCCGCCGGGGCGGGGGGGGGGGTGGGCGCCCGTCCGCCCGGTCGGGGGGGGGGGGGGGGGGGGTGGTGGTGGCGCCCCCGCCCCCCCCGCCCCCACCCGCGCTCGCGCCGCTACCGCTCGTCGGCAGGGGCGAGGCGTTGCGTGCGCTCCGTTCCGCGATGACGGGTGGGGGGCTGGTCGAGTTGATCGGCCCATCGGGCGCTGGACGCACACGCCTGGTTCGGGAGGCCGTCCACGGATTGCAGGCGGAGCGCGTTCGCGCCGGTCAGAGCGTGCCGGGGTTCGTCGCGTTCGACGGCGCGCCGCGCGCGCTGCCCGAAGGCGATCTGATCGTGCTCGTCGAGGTTCGCGACCCCGCGAGCGTCGTCGACGTGCGCG
>JANWZI010000150.1 GCA_025054695.1 Myxococcota bacterium
GATGCGCGTTACCGTCCCACGCGTCGCGCGATCCCGTAGCGGCTCAGCCGCTGCTCGAGATCCGCGGGGTCGAGGCCGAGCCGCGCCGCCGCAGCAGACAAGTCTCCCCGCGCCTGCGACCAGGCCCGAGCCAGCAGCTCGCGTTCGTACGCAGCGAGCTCGGCGTGTAACGAGCGCCGAGGCGTCGCTGCGTCGGGCGCGGTCGCGCCGTAGCCTCCGGCCGCGCGAACCGCCTCGGAAAGGTGCTCCGGCTCGATGCGCGCGACGTCGGGCCAGAGCGCGGCCCACCGCTGGACCTCGGCCCGAAGCTCGCGCACGTTGCCCGGCCAGGCGTATCGTTCGAGGCACTCGAACGCTTCGGCCCCCACCTCGGGGGGCGTCTCGAACTGCTCACGCAGGAACGCATCGACCAGGAGCCGCACGTCTCCCGGACGTTCGCGCAACGGCGGAAGCTCGATGCGCAAGACGGCGAGCCGGAAGAACAAGTCCTGCCGGAACGAGCCGGCGGCCACGGCCTGCGCGAGGTCGCGGTGGCTCGCGGCGATCACACGTACCTCGGCGCGTCGCGGGGTCGTGGCTCCCACGGGCAGATAGCTACCGTCCGACAGCACGCGCAGCAGCTTGCCCTGCATCGCCGCGCTCATCTCGCCGACCTCGTCGAGGAACAGCGTGCCGCCCCGCGCAGCCCCGAACAGCCCCTCCGAAGCGCGCACCGCGCCGGAGAACGCACCCCGCACGTGCCCGAACAGAACGCTCTCGAGGAGCTCGTCGGGCACGGCCGCGCACGACTGCGCCACGAACGGTCCCGACGCACGCGGAGAGGCTGCGTGGATGGCGCGCGCGACCAGTTCCTTGCCGGTACCGCTCTCCCCGCGCACGAGCACCGGCGCATCCGACGCCGCGACGCGCTCGATGAGCTCGAAGACTTCGAGCATGCGGCTGCAGGCGCCGACCATCCCCCCGAGGGTCGACGCGGGGCTCGGCGCCACCTGCCTGCGTCGCCGACGCCGCGTCTCGTGCTCGGCCATCTCCCGGGCGGCGACCTCCAAGATCACACGCACGATCGTGTGTCGATCGCCGCGCACGACGGGAAGCTTGCGCGCGACGGCCCCCGGGTCTTCGAGCGTCGGATCGATGCGAGCCAGATCGGCCGCCAGTCGCCCCATATCGACGGGAGCGCAGCCGCGAAGCGCGTCGGCGGAAAAGCCGGACGCGACGACGTGCGCGATCGTCTCGCCTTCGACGAGCACCGGCACGTGCATCGCCGCCAGCCCGAGCGGACAGCTACGCGAGCCTGGCCCCGATTCGGCCCCGATCGCCGCGTAGAAGCGATCGCATTGCTCGAACGAATCGGGCTGGAAAAGGGCCACGCGACACACATCGCTCGAGGGAACGATCGTCCCCCCGCTGCGATGCGCCGGCGGTCCCTCCGGGCCCGTGACAAGGAGCGAGACGCCGAACGCCTCCCGCAGGATCGCGCTCGCGGCGACGACGCCCGGCAGGCGCTCGAGGTCACGCAGCTCGGTCGACAGCGACACCCGATCTCGTCTGTAGCGGACGTCGCGTGCCGACGTCGAGCGATCCGCAGTCCGGGGCCACTTGGTCGCGCGGACTCGGGCTCGGTCTCGGACTCGGGCTCGGTCTCGGACTCGGGCTCGGTCTCGGACTCGGGCTCGGACTCGGACTCAGGCTCGGTCTCGGGCTCGGACTCGGGGTCGGGCTCGGTCTCGGGGTCGGGCTCGGACTCGGCATCGGACTCGGCCTTGGACTTGGTCTCGGCTTCGGGCTCGATCGCTGGTTTCAACCCTCGCCGCCCCCTGTCCATTTGGCGAACCGCCGCCAGCGTAGCCGCCGCCTCCAGCGCGGAGCCGGCGCGCGCCGCGTCGTGCCGCGCGCGATGGCGAGCTGGGCGCGCATCTCCTCGACGACCGCCGCGAGCTCGGCGCCGAGCAGCGCGAGGTACCACGCGAGCCAGACCCACAGGAGCACGACCGGAACGAATGCGAGCGTGCCCCACGCGAGGCGTGTGCCGTGCAGTAGCTGGCGCGCCCACGCATCGAATCCGACGCGTGCGACGAGGAGAGCCACCGCCGAGGCCATCCCACCCGCCGCGGCCGCCGACCAGCGGATCGTGCCCGAGGAGAAGAACCGGAACGCGCCCGTCAGCAACACGGCGCTCACGAGCAGGGGCAAGAGGTGGCGCTCGATCGAGGCGGGCGCAGCGGAAAGCGGACGCCACGCCGTCGCGACGAGCGCGACGGCGGGCACCGCGGTCACGAGCAATGCGTACAGAGGCATGCGCAGCCAGCGCCGGGGCGGACGCGTGCGGAAGACGTCGGCGAGCGCAGCGTCCACCTGCCCCACGATGGCGGCCGCGAGCGGCACGAGCGCGAGCAGGCCGACCAGACCGAGCCGCGACGGATCGACCGTTTCGACCAGGGGCGCGAGCGCATCGACGGCCGCGAGCGCCTCCCCCGGCAAGTAATGCGCAACGGCCGCCTCGAGGAGCCCGCGAACGGTCTCGACGCCTCCGAAGGCGACGACCAGGGCCAGCGCCAGCGCCGCAGCCGGAACCACGGAGAGCAAGGTGTGAAATGCGAGCGCCGCAGAACGCGCGCCGAGCCGGTCCTGCTCGAGCCTGCGTCGCAGCCGCCGCGCCCCGCGCAGCACCACGGTCGCCACACGCAACCACTTCGGCGCGTCCGGCGGCGGAAGCATCGAGCGGCGCGCGAGCCGCAACGCGAACTGCCACGGCCCACGGGGGCGGGACGAGCCCGCGCTCGGCGCTCCGTAGCGCATCCCGAAGTCTCATCGGTTTGACGCACCGATGACCCTGCGTAAAGTGCAGCTTCCCCGTCCGCACGGCGGCTCGCGCGGGAGGCGCGGTGCATCGGGGCAGGGGAGCCGCGGACGAGTCATGGCACGAACGAGGGAAGCCGAAACGCCGGCCGTCGAGGAGCTACTCTACAAGAGCGACAGCGTGTTCATGTGCCTGCTGGTGAACCGCCGCACGCGGTTCATCCGCGTCATCGACTTTCGAGCCGGGGCGCTGCCCGCCAAGCGGCTCTACATCCAGGGCGTCGCGCGGCGCGAGGGCATCGAGAAGGTGATCACGCTCGTCGAGAAGGACGAGGTGAGCAGTTGGACGCGCCTCGGCTTCGTCCGCGAGGGCACGATTCCCGGCTTCTACAAGCGCAGCGACGGGCACCTGTGCGGCTGCCTCGTCGGCGAGCGGACGGCTTCGGCCGAGGTGAGCGAGGACGGCATCCGGCTCGCGGAGCGCACCGTCAACGCCGCGCGCAAGGCCGCCGCGGAGCTGCCGGAGCACATTCGTGGCATCTGTGTCGAGCACATCGACGAAGAGGCGGCCCTGAACGCGCGCGATCAGGCGTGGAAACGTGGCGTCGGAGTTGGAAGCTTCGACGACTTCGGGCGCGACGCCGAGCGCTACTTCGTGCGGACCTCGGGTCGCCGGGGCAAGCCGAACTACCTCGTCGCCGAGTATCAGGATTGTTTCGGTCATTCGCTCGTCGAAGCGCTGCGTGCGCCCGAAGGAGAGGGCGAGCTCCTCGCGCTGACGCACGCGCTGCGACAGGTGTGCGACGAGCTGACGGAACGCGGCATCGTCTCGGCCTTCGCGTTTGCCCCCAGCGACGATGTCGAGCTCGCGACGGCGTACACAGCCGCGGGCTTCCGCAAAACTGGGCTGCTCGCGGGCGGCATCTTCGCCCGCGGCACACGGCGCGACGCGGTGCTCTGGACGCGCCGCCTCGCCAATCCCGCCACCGACGCCGAGCCCGAACCCCCGACCACGCGCCCCTCGCGCTCGATCCGCACCGAGGAAGAGGACGACTTCGACGACGACGACGACTTGCCCCGCGACGAAGACGAGACCGACGAGGAGTGATCGCGCGGGCCGGTTGGGGTAGGCTGCGGGCTCATGCGAACCCGCGAGGACGTCGAAGCGTACCTGTTGCGTTCGGGCCGCCCGTACGAGGAGGTGGGCGAGGAGACGTGGCTGGTGCGCGATCCTGCCACCGGCGAGAACGTCGTCGTCCGGCTCAGTGGTCCCCTCGTCGTGGTCCGGGTCAAGGTGATGCCCCTTTCCGCGCTCAAGCGACGCGCGGAAGCCCTCGAGAAGTTGCTCGAGCTGAACGCCTCCGAGCTCGTCCACGTCAGCTACGGCGTCGCCGGCGACGCGGTCGTGCTCACCGCGACGTTGCGCCTGGAGACCCTGGACTACGAGGAATTGCAGAGCGTGCTCGACGAGATGAGCCTCGCCGTCACGCAGCATCACGCGACGCTCGCGGCCTTCCGCGACGCCTGAACGAGGAGCGCGTCATGGGCTTCTTCAGCCGTCTTTCGCAGCTCATCCGGAGCAACCTCAACGACTTGATCAGTCGCGCCGAGGATCCGGAAAAGATGCTCAATCAGGTCATCGCCGACATGAACACGCAGCTCGTCGAGGCGAAGAAACAGGTGGCCATCGCGATCGCCGACGAGAAGCGCCTGCACAAGCAGCACGAGTCGGAGCTGGCGCTCGCCGCCGAGTGGGAACGCAAGGCGATGATGGCCGTGCGCGCGGGCGACGACGAGCTCGCCAAGCAGGCCCTGATGCGCCGCAAGGAACACGAGTCGCTCGCGGCGCAGCTCGGCGAGCAATGGCAGAAGCAGAAGCACGCCTGTGAGCAGCTCAAGGTCGCGCTGCGCGCTCTCAACGACAAGATCGAGGAGGCCAAGCGCAAGAAGCACGTCCTCATCGCGCGCAAGAGGCGTGCCGAGGCGATGAAGAGCATTCAGCAGACGATGTCCGGCCTGTCGGACACGAGCGCGTTCGAGACGTTCGAGCGGATGGCCGGCAAGATCGAGCAGATGGAGGCCGAGGCCGAGGCTGGAGCCGAGCTCGCCGAAGAGTACACGGGAGACGTGCTGCGCTCCAAGTTCCGCCGCCTCGAGCAGACGGCGGGCGCCGACATGGAGCTGGAGGCGCTCAAGCGCAAGATGGGGCTCATCCAGGAAGCCCCGGCGCCCGCGCCCGCGCCACCGGTCCAGGCTCGAGTCGAAACCGAAGCGCCGAGTCCCGAGGAACTGGCGGAGCTCGAGGCGGCACTCGAAGAGCTGAAGCGGCGCGAGGCGGGTGGGGGCGGCGGCTGACGACGCGATGAAGCTGCGTCGCCTCGGCATGTGATTGGGACTCGAGCTCGGGCTCGGGCTCGGGCTCCGACTCGGGCTCGGGCTCCGACTCGGTCTCGGCCCCGGTGTCGGACCTGCCGGACTCGAGCCGCGTCGTGCCCCGCCTACGCCCTTGACAAAACGGGGAGGCGGACCCATCCGTGGGGCGCCATGCCGACGTACGAGTACGGCTGTGACGCGTGCGGCGGGCGCTTCGAGCGCGAGCAGCGAATCGTGGACCCGCCCCTGCGCGACTGCCCGCTGTGCGGCGCGAGCCAGGCGCGGCGGCTTATCTCACAAGGCAACTTCATCCTCAAAGGAGGCGGCTGGTACGCGGACCTGTACTCGTCTCGTCCCGCGTCAAAGAACGGGAACGGCGAGACAAAGCCGGACGGTACTTCGTCGACGGGCGACCAGGGCGAGACGAAAAAGGCGGCCTCGTCGGGCTCCGAGACGGTGGCATCCCCACCCGCGGCTTCCGAGCCGAAGGGGACCAGCGAGCGGAGATCCGCCGGAAGCAGCGCTGCGAGCTGAGCACGGACGCTTCCGATCGCGTTCCGAGCTGCCGGCGGGGCGCAGCAACCGACCTGCGGTCGGTCGGGGACCGACCGCGACGCTCACGTTGGTCGACGTGGCCGAGGGGTGTTGGGAGCCCGGGACCGAGACCGACTCGGAGTCCGAGCTCGAGACCGAGGCCGAGCCCGTGTCCGTGTCCGTGTCCGAGACCGAGCCCGAACCCGCGTCCGACCAGAAGGCGCGATGAACCAACCTGCCCGGCGCCGTTCGTGCGAGCCCGAGCCTGAGTCCGATCCGAGTCGGTTCCCGCACGCGAGTCCGAGCACGCGGTCCGATCCGGGCGCTTGCACCGCCGTCGGGAGTGATCGTGGGCGTGCACCCGGTTCCCGTGCGGAACCATGTCGCCACTGGACACCAAGGGGCCCGGGTGCTACGCGCGCCGCCGTCATGTCGGATCGATTCGTCATCATCGCGTACCTCGCCACGATCGGCGTCGGTGCCTGC
>JANWZI010000151.1 GCA_025054695.1 Myxococcota bacterium
CGGCACTCATCAGATTTGAGGGATGCCGTCGCGGGATGGTTTGAGTCCGACACCGAGTCCGACTTCGAGCCCGAGTCCGAGCCCCCCCATCGCGCACCCGGGCCGCCGCGGTCAGGCCACCCGCCAGCGGCTGCCGTCGGGGCCGTCGAGGACCTCGACGCCCAGCGCCTGCAGTTGGCCACGCACGGCGTCGGCGCGCGTGAAGTCGCGCGCCGCGCGTGCCGCGTCGCGCTCCGCCATGTAGCGCTCGACCAGCGCGACGTCGATGCCGCGCAGCCGGGCACGGCGGGCACGGATCGACGCGAGCAGCGCGGTGGGCTCGTTGGTCCCGAGGCCCAGGCGTGAGCCGAGCAGCCCGAGCGCGTCTCGCGCGGCGCGCACCGCGGCCGCCGGGACGGTGGCCTTGCGCGCACGCGACCGGTCGCACAGCTCGTTGACGGCCGCGAGCAGCTCGTTCGTCACCGCCAGCGCCTGCGGCAGGTGCAGGTCGTCGTCGAGCGCCGCGTCGAGACGACTGCCGTACGCCGCGATCGGATCGGGCACCGTCCCGCCGTCGCTCTGCCGCTCGGCACCAATCGACTGCAAGCGCGCACGCGTCTCGTAGAGGTACTCGACGCGACGCTCGGCTTCCTCGAGCTGGGGAAAGCCCGTGACGCGGCCTTCGTCGTCGACCGTGCCATCGAATTGCAACGGCGAGCGATAGTGCTGGCCGAGCACGAGCCAGCGGATGGCCTCGGGCTCGACCCGCTCGAACAGCTCGCGCGCGGTGAAGAAGTTGCCGAGGCTCTTGCTCATCTTCTCGCGTTGCACCTCGACGAATCCATTGTGCACCCAGTGCCGCGCGCATGGACGTCCCGTATAGCACTCGGTTTGCGCGATCTCGTTCTCGTGGTGCGGAAAGACGAGGTCGAGCCCCCCGCCGTGCAGATCGAACTCGGCGCCCAGGTGCGCGAGGCTCATCGCCGAGCACTCGATGTGCCACCCCGGCCGTCCGCGCCCCCACCGGCTGGGCCAGCCGGGCTCGCCGTCCGTGGCCGCTTTCCATAGCGCGAAGTCGGCCGGATGGCGTTTGCGGGCGGCCTCCGCGTCGTCGATCCGGCCGCTGGCGCCCGCGACGAGGTCTTGCAGACGCCGCCCGCTGAGCCTTCCGTACGCGGGATACGAGGTCACGTCGAAATAGACGTCGCCGTCGACGACGTAGGCGTGGCCGCGCTCGACGAGCCCCTGCACGATGCGCTCGATGTCCGCGAGGTGATCGCTGACGCGCGGTTCGAGATCCGGCGGCAGGTTGCCCACGCGCGCCATGTCCTGCCGGAACGCCTCGTAGTATTCGGCGGCCAGCCGTAGCGGCTCGATTCCGCGCGCGCGCGCGCGCGCGACGATCTTGTCGTCGATGTCGGTCACGTTGCGCACGTACGTGACGCGCGGGTAGTGCGCGCGCAGATGGCGCACGAGCACGTCGTAGACGACGTAGCAGCGCACGTGTCCCAGGTGCGCGTGGTCGTACGGCGTCGGACCGCAGACGTAGACGCGCACGTGCGTCGGGTCGGCGGGCTCGAATGGGACGACCGCGCCCCGCATCGTGTCGTGGAGGCGAAGCGGCATCGACCGGCCTTGTAGCCCGGCCCACCGCGCGGTTCCAGAAGGCGGCCGCGCCGAGCGCGCGCACCGGGCGGCGCCACCTCCCCCCGAGGCCCGGCGCCGATGGCCCGGTTGCGTCATGATCGGCGCCATGACGCGCTTCGCCTACCTTCACGGCCTGGGCTCGGGTCCGGACAGCCACAAGGGCGCGACTCTGGCCGCGCGTGCACGCGCACGAGGCTTGCCCGCGTTGCGGCGGCCCGACCTCAACGTTCCGTCGTTCGCGCGCCTCAGCCCGATCGCCGCGCTCGACGCGCTCGACGCGATGGGCGGCGCCGAGCGCACCGAGGAGCGATGGTGTCTCGTCGGCAGTTCCTTCGGTGGCTGGCTCGCGGCGCTCTGGGCGTCACGCCGTCCCGATCGGGTCGAACGCCTCGTGCTGCTCTGTCCGGCGTTCGCAATCGGGGAGCGCTGGCCCCGCTGGCTCGGCGAAGCGGCCATGGAAGCGTGGCGCCGCGAGGGCGCTCGACCCATCGCGGACGCACGGGGAACACTCGTCCCCGTCCACTACGCACTGTTTGAGGAGTGCTCCCGCCTGCCCCAGTGGCCTGATGTAAGCCAGCCCACAGTCATCGTGCACGGACGCCGCGACGACGTCGTGCCCATCGAGTCGTCGCGGCGCTACGCCGACGGCCGCCCCAACGTCCGCCTCGTCGAGGTCGACGACGATCACGCGCTCGCCTCGAGCCTGGACGTGATCGAGGCCGTACTGTGGGGACCGAGCTCCGCCGTCTGAAACGCCCGAGCCCCCGGTCCGAATCCGAGGCCGAGTCCGAGACAGAATCCGAGACCGAGCCCGAGGCCGAGTCCGAGACCGAGCCCGAGTCGGAGACCGAGTCCGAGTCCGAGGCCGAGTCCGAGTCCGAGCCTGAGTCCGAAACCTAGCCCGAGACCGGCGTCGAGACCTGTGCACCGTTCGCACAGTTCCTTGGCGTCGGACGAGCGCGTGCTAGACGCGCGCCTCGCCGCTCGCGTCGAACGCGTGAACCGACGCGCGACGTACGGCGGTCGATGGAGGCTGTTCGATGCGTGGCTCGTGGTGGGTGGTGGTTCTCGTTCTCGTTCTCGGCGCCGGTTGCATGCAGAGCCGGGGAGGACGTAGCGGCGGGGGATCCCGTTCAGACGGCGGATCCATCGATCCCGACGCAGCGATGATGCCCTCAGACGACGACGGCACCGGATCCGAGCAAGACGCGTCCAGTCCGCCCCCTGGCGAAGCGGAGGATGCTGGCGCGTTTCGCGATGGCGGAACCGGAACGGGTCCCACGCGAGACGGAGGCGGAGGCTCGGGTTCGGCCCGGCCGCCAGGGTCGGCCTGCACGTGTGACTCCGATTGCGCTGCCGACGGGCCGCGCCCGGGTGTCTGCGTGTTCGGTGTGTGCATGACGCGCGCGAGCCGTGCGTGCAGTGCCGCCGGCTCGAGCGCGGAGTGCGGCGCGGGCTCGCGCTGCTGGGGCATCGCGGGCGCGGACATCGCCTTGTGCTGGCCGGACTGCGCGACGTACGCGTGCGCCGGAACGTGTGACGCCGATGATTCGTGCGCGCCCCGGCCCGATGGCTCGTGCGATCCGAGCTGCGGAAGCGTCTGCGGCGAGGCCCCGTGTGGCCCGGACACTCCCGACGGATATTGCCCAGACGGACAGGCGTGCGTGGGCGGGGCCTGCGTCGAGGAATGCTCGTCCTCCGCGCCGGCGGGCTGGTGCCCATCAGGGGCGACGTGCATGGGCGGCCGTTGCGTGCCCATGAGCGGTTGCCCGACGTGGGAGTGCACGAGCCGCTGCACGGACCTCATCGAAATGCCCGGCTCGACCGACCCGCGCAGTCCCGAAGCGCGCCTGGCCGGTTACTACATCGCAAGTCCGCGCTACCGGTACTTGCGGCGCGATCTCACGATGTTGATCCAGTACGCGGCCTGCGAGGTGGCGCGCGCGTTCCCCGGCACGCAGCCGATCGCGCTGCTCGATCTGTCGCAGGCCGATGGCCGCACGCCCGGCGCCGATGTCGGCCGGCTGCGGCACCCGGACGGGACGCACCGGGGCGACGACATGGACCTCGCGTATTACGTGACGGACGGAACGAACGACGGCGACATCGTCTGCGGCGACGGCAGCGACACGAACCCCAACGGCGTGCGCGGCCGCTACAACGATGGATATTTCTGCACGACCGAGGAGAACATCGTCGACTGGCCGCGTCAGGCGTACTGGTTCGCCATGCTCGCGTCGACGCCGCTCGTACGCGTCTTCGGCATCGATCGCACCCTGCCCGACGATTTCCGGCGCGAGCTCGGCCGCCTGCTCTCCGAGGGACGCATCAGCCGCGCGCAGCACGACCGCGCGCTACGCCTCGGCTACGGCGAGGAGGGCGGCTGGGCGTTCCACCACCATCACACGCACATGAGCTACAACCGGCCACGCTGATCGGCGGCGGGGGGGCCTCACCGCAGCGGCCAGGTTGGTTGAGAGCTCGGTCTCGGACTCCGACTCGGTCTCGCGACACCGCTTCGGCAACGTGGTCCAACGTGACGGTCGACGTCAGTCGAATCGGAGCGCCGTCAGGGCGTCGGCGGTGACGTGCGCGCGCGCGCCCGCTCCTCGTGCCACTCCCAGGCGCGCGTGCGCAGCGCTCGCAGCACCATGACCTGCGCGCCCGCGACGATGCCGAGGCCGAAGTCGGGAGTGCCGTCGACGAGCATCCGCAGCAGCCAGTTGGCCGTACGCGGATCGAACCGCGTCCAGCCGACGAGGTGCGCCTCCCCCCACGGCAGCAGCCCCTGCTCGAAGCGCCAGTAGCCCCCCCGCAGCGCCCCCTCGACGGCGTGCATCTCGACGAGGCCTGGCGCGCGCTGCACGCGAAGCCGTCCTTCCGTGCCGAGCAACGGCATACGCACGCCCCAGGCGACGTCCAGCACCTCGTCGCGCTCGGCGAGCACGTGGGCCCAGCTCCCGGCGATGAGGGCCGGAGCGAAGGCCCTCGGGTCGTGCATGACCGCGCGCACCGCACCGGGCTCGTTCCAGCACCGTCCGATCACGGAGGCTTGCGCCAGCCGCTCGCCGTGCAATTCGAGCAGGATCAGATCGCCGCGCGCGAGCGTGGGGGCCAGCGCGACCACGTCGACGTCCGGCCGCCGCGGCTCCGGCAGCGGTTCCTCGACCACCGCGTGCAGCCCCCGCATTCCGGCGCGCTGCTCGGCCTCACGGCGCGTCGACAGGAGCATCGTCAGACCGAGCGCGATGTTGAAGCTTCGATTGACGGAGCGGATCCCGTCCTGGATCTGGCGCGTGATCCAGTTGGCGCCGCGCACGTCGAGTCGCGCGGAGAGCACGAGCAACGAGCGCTCCGGTCCCCACGGATAGACGCGCCAGACGAGCCGCCCCGTGCCCAGATCGCCACCCGTGGCGCGCACGTCGACGCGATGCGGTCGGTCGGCGCGAGTGCCCGGTGGCGGCCAGCGCGTCACCAGGGCATTGCCGCGCAACGTGAAAAGAGCCGTGCGCCAGGTCCAGCGATACGCGAGCAGCGATCCGCGCCGGTCGATGGGCTGCACGGTGTCGAGCGCGGGCATGAAACGGGGATAGCCGGTCGGCTCGGCGAGCAATGCGGCCAGGTCGGCGGCCGCGGCGCGCACGGGCAACCCCATCACGATGCCCGGCAGCGCGACGTCATCGCTGAACTCGACGAGGATGACCGCACCGCGCTCGAAGTGCGGGGCGAGCAACGCCCGCTCGGCCCGCGTGAAGGCGCCGAGCGGCGCGACGGCGGCGCCCGGAGGCTCTTGCTGCGCGCGTGCGCTGGCGGCCCAGCCGCAGACACATATCCAGACCAGCGTGGATGCGACGCCTTCGGCCCCGGTCGGAATTCTCGAGAATGCCGAGAAAGACGAACCCCTCCCGATGGAGTCAATCCTACCTCTCATCTCGAGCCCGCGGCGAGAGGGCAGCTCCGACACGAC
Organism: Myxococcota bacterium; assembly: GCA_025054695.1. Taxonomy (GTDB): domain Bacteria; phylum Myxococcota_A; class Polyangia; order Polyangiales; family JANWZI01; genus JANWZI01. The sequence goes on from JANWZI010000151.1 coordinate 5,594, forward strand.
CGAACCGCGGGAAATGCGTTTCCACATCCTCGGGCGGCTCGTGGCGAAGCGCGGCGCGACGAGGTTCCGCCAGCCGAGGCGAGACACCCGCGAGCCGGCGTCGACGGCCCCTTACATGCAGGTTCCGGTCGACCGATTGCACGTCTGGGGCGCGCACGCATCCATTCCCGCGCACGTGCCGCCCATGCAGCGGTCGTCGTTCGTGCACGCGACGCCGTCATCGCACGAGGTGCCATTGGGTCGGTCGCTGTAGGCGGTCCGCGACATGGCGGGCAAGCACGCGCGGCAGGGGTTGCTCGCATCGAGCGCGCCCTCGGCCACACAGGCGCCGTCGATGAGGCACCCGTCGGTCACTGTGTGTTCGCACCGGTTGGCCGCCTCGTTGCACCGGTCCGTCGTGCAGGCGAGCTCGTCGGAGCAATCGCGTGCCATGCCCACGCACATGCCCATCGCATTGCACGCATCCATCACCGTGCAGAATGCGCCGTCGTCGCAGGACATCCCGACGCGCGGCTCGCGCCGGCACCGGCCATCGACGCAGGAGTCGCT
>JANWZI010000152.1 GCA_025054695.1 Myxococcota bacterium
GAGCGAACGGGGAGTCCGCGAAGCGCGCAGCTGGGAGCGGGAGGTGGCTGCGTGGGTGCGTTGGCTGATCGCGCGTGGGTTCGTGATCGAGCAGCGATCACTCGCGGGCGAGCTTTGCGTTCGGCCGCGCGAGGGGGGGGAGCGGGTGGTGCCTGTCTTTGCGGAGACGTGGGGGCTCGTCGAGGAGGCCATGCGGAGTCTGGCGGCGGCCTTAGGGACGTCGGCGGAGGAAGTCGAAACGGTGCGGGTCGGCTGGGGAGAGGAGCTCGCACGGCGGGGGGCGATGCGCGCGGAGGATTGGGAGCAAATCGTTCGACTTCTGAGCGAAGGGGGGGCGGCGTGGGAGCTCGTGCGGTATGGAGAGGAAGGGGGCGCGCGTTGGAACGAGGTGGCCGGGCGAATCGAGGAGGTGGCGCACGCCATCGTGGCGAGGAGACTCGACGAGATCGCGGAATCGTTGGAGCGGTACGAGGCGGACGAGCGACTGCGGGCGGCGTACCCGACCGCGAGCGGCTTTCTCAAGGAGCTGTTTGCAGTGGCCGGCGCCGTGGAGGACCGCGAACGCCGACAGCTGCACGCGTATTTCGTGGTGTGCGTCGCGCTGGCGCTCGAGGATGGGGCGGTGACGGACGAAGAGCGCCGGCGGATCGAAGGGGGAATCCAGCGGGTCCAGATTGGACGTTTTCTGAGCGAGTACGAACGTAAAGGGATTCTCGTGGAGGTTCTCGACGAAGCTTCGAGAGGGGGTGCGGACGATCGCCAGGTCGAAGGCCAGCAAGGGGACAGCTTGTCGGCGGCGGTCCGGGGCGCACTGGATGCGCTGCGCCCTTCGCTCGAGGGGCCCATGGGCTCGGCGTTCATCGGCGTCCTCGCCCACGTGGCGGCGGCGGATCGGGTCATCGGCGCCGAGGAGCGCGCGTTCATCGCGCGCGTGGGTGCGTACCTCGGCGTCGACGCGGGTGAGGTGGAGTCGATCCTTCAGGTCACGGAAGGGTCGGAGCGCGTCGAGGTCGACCCCACGGATCGGATGTGGTTCTGTGGTCCGTGCGTCACGTTGTGGCCGGCGGACGCGACTTTTTGTGGCTATTGCGGCGCGCGGCTTCGGGGACGCGAAGAAGCGCGGAGCGCAGTCGTTTGAGCGGACGCAGAAAGGTCTGTCGAGCGGACGGCAATCGACGCGCGCACCGATGTCCGGATCGAGCTTCGGCAAGGCGTTCGTCGTCACGAGTGCGGGCGAGTCGCACGGGCTGGGCTACGTCGTCGTCGTCGACGGCTGCCCGCCGGGCGTTCCGCTCGACGTGGAGCAGTTGCGCGCGGAGCTGCGTCGACGGCGCCCGGGTCAGTCGCGCCTCGTGTCGCGGCGGGACGAGCCCGACGAGCCCGAGATCCTCTCGGGAGTCGTCGACGGCCACACGACGGGCACGCCGGTCGCCATCCTGGTGCGGAACGTGGATGCGCGCCCACGCGACTACGACGAGCTGGTCGACGTGTATCGCCCGGGGCACGCCGATTTCTCGTACGAGGCCAAGTACGGCGTGCGCGACGTCCGGGGCGGCGGCCGCGCTTCGGGACGCGAGACGCTGACCCGCGTGGCGGCCGGCGTGCTCGCGCGCAATCTGCTCGCCCAGGCCTGCGGTACGCGGATCGTGGGATGGGTCGAGCGTGTGGGCGACGTCGTCGCCGAGCTGACCGATCCGACGCGTGTCGAGCGCGACGACGTCGAGCGCACGGCCACGCGCTGTCCCGATCCGGCCGCGGCGAGCCGTATGGAGGCGCTCATCGAGCGGATGCGCAAGCAGGGCGATTCGATCGGCGGTGTGGCCGTGGTGTGCGCGCAGCCCGTTCCGGCGGGGCTCGGCGAACCGGTCTTCGACGGGCTCGACGCGCGTCTGGCCCACGCCTTGTTCTCGATTCCCGCGGTCGTGGGTGTCGAAAAGGGGAGTGGGTTCGCGGCCGCCCGGATGCGCGGAAGTGAGCACAACGATCCGTTCGTTCGTGACGGCACGGGAACGGTGCGCACCGCCACCAACCACCACGGCGGCGTGCTCGGTGGCATCTCGACAGGCATGCCCATCGTCGTGCGCCTCGCGGTCAAACCGCCGAGCAGCATCGCGCGAGCGCAGCGCACACTGCGACGGGATCGAACCGAGACCGAGCTGCGCGTGCGCGGGCGGCACGATCCGTGTTTGTTGCCGAGAGTCGTGCCCGTCGCGGAGGCCATGGTCGCCCTCGTGCTCGCCGACGCGCTGCTTCTGCAGCGGCGCATGGCGAGTTCCAGCGGATCGGGTTGACCACGCCAATCGAGGTTGCGGGCCGTCGCGCACCGGTCGTTCGAGTGCGAAGCCGGGCCCCGAATCCGAGACCGAGACCGAGTCGGAGTCCGAGACCGAGACCGAGTCCGAGACCGGGTCCAAATCCGCGACAGAGTCCGAGGTCGCGTCGCGATGGGATCGGACGACGGCTGGGCCGACTTCGGCGGATTACTCAGCGTTGCGGACGCGTGCCGGGCGGCCAGATGGTGAAGATGGCGCGCACGTCCGATCGAGACGACTCGATCCGACTCCAGCCCTCGATACGCGCTCCGTCGGGTCCGAGCGCGGCGCGAAGCTCGGCCTCGGCGCGAGGCAGCGCGCCGGGGGGGCCGACGATCTCGACGGTGACGAAGCCGGCGTGGCGCAGTTGCTCGAGCGGGAGCGCGTCGGGTGCGATGCGGATCTGCACGAGTCCACCGAACAGGGCCATTCCGAGCGACACTTCGATGCGAACCGGCTCGACCTCGACCTCGACCCGGGCGCCGGCCGTGGGCAGTGACGCGTCGACTTCGACCCGGCCCCCCACCGCGGGAGGCGTCGGCACCGAGACGGGCTCGCGCGCCGGCGGCGGCGGCGGGGGAACCTCGGGCCGCGGGACGGATCCCGGCTCGTACGGCCCCGCGCACGACCAGCCGTGGTCGGACGGCTCGGTGGGCCACGGAGCCTCGGCGAGCGCCGCGGTGCGATTGCCGAGCGAGAGCTCGACGAAGAACGTGATGGCGCGGAAGCGCTCGTTGCGCTCGAGCAGCCCCGCGCGTGCGCGCAGGCCGACGCCGAATCCGACGCCGCATCCGGCGTGCATCGCGCCGAAGGCGACGTCGAGCACCGCGCCGCTTTCGTGATCGCGGGGCCGGTGACCGGTGACGAGTTGCCAGCCGCCGAGCAGCTCGACGAACAACGGGACGATGGGCGCCAGACGAAGACGCAGGCCCGCCGCGCCCGTGTATCCGAGCGGTGCGCGCGCGTCGCGATCGCCGGCCTGCACGAAGTAGCTCATGTCGAGACGCAGCCGTGGCTCGAGGGCCCGCGCGACGGGGAAGCCCACGGAAAGCCCGAGCATCGGGGACAGGGACGTGATCCGTCGATCTCCGCCGAACCGGATCCCGCCCGGCGCGTGCTCGATGCCGAACGTCCAGGCGAACGGCGCGGCGCGCGGCAGCTCGTTGATGTCCGCGGGCAGCGGGATGCCCGACTCGAGCATGAGCCGCACGCCGAGCAGCACGGCGTGCAGATCGGACGCCTCGCCGAATCCCTTCAGATAGCGCAGCAGCAATGCAATCTGCGCGCTCGCGGTCGGCCCGTAGAACGTCCCGACCTGCCGACCGAAGCCCACCCCGACGTAAGGCCCCGACAGATGCCGGTGGCTCGGGACGAGACCGTAGCCGCCTTCGGCCTCGAACGCCCAGGCTTCGCGCGCCGTCTCGTCCGTCCACAGCCGCAGGCGGGCGGCCGCGCCGAACAGATGAGACGAATAGTAGCCCGTCTGCACGCCGTCTCCCTGGCGCTCCCCGCCGCCGAGGAATCTCCACTGCGCGCCGAGCAACAGCGCACGACCGACACCGACGTCGATTCCCGTCGAAAACGCGATCGCGCCGTGCCCCAGCGGTGTGCCGGCGTACATTCCACCCCAGGCGAGCTCGAGCGGGAACTGCCAGTGTGGCCCCGGAGGTTCCGTCGGCGGCCTGCAGTCGTACTGCTCGCCGGGACCGACACGCCGACCTGGAGGACATGGCGGCAGCCCACGCACCTCGTCGGGCGTGGGCGGGGGCGGCACGAACGAGTCGGGTGGGGAATCGGGCGCAAGGCTCGTGGACCCCGTTGCGGGAGAGCTCGGGGACGACGCGGGCCCCTCGGTGGCCCTGGTCGTCGGCTCGACGCTCTGCCCGGCGACTCGCCAGGGAAGAGCCAGAGACGCGCTCGCAAGGAATCCCGCGAATCCCCCGGCCCCGAGCCCGCGCACGCGTCTGTGGACGTCCCTCACGGTCCGTCGATTCTATCGGCAAGCGAGTCGGCCACCGACCGCGTGCAGCAGACGCGCGCGCGCGAGCTGAACCTGGACGTGGGCGTCGAGCAGAGCCATGCGCGCTGCCGCCCGCTCCGTCTCCGCCTGCAGCACGTCGCTCGGCGTCTCGGTTCCCGCTCGCAGCCGCTCCGCGCGCACGCGAAGCGCTTCCTCCGCGGCTGCGAGCCCGGCCCGCGCGACCTCGATGGAGCCGCGCGCCGATCGCTCGGCGCTCCGTGCGGCGTGCACTTCGAGCCGAATGGCCTCGAGCAGCGCGTCGAGATCCGCGCGGCTCTCCTCGAGACTGGCCCGGTCGGCATCGAGGCGGGCTTCGGCGTCGAGGGCATCGTTGGGCGACCACGAGAGCACCGCGGACAGCTCCCAGTTTCCCGTCCAGCGTCGCTCCTGCGGAAAAAGGCGCGGGCTCGGGTTGTCGAGGGAGGCGGCGGCCGCGAACACGACCTCCGGCCAGCGCGCCGCTCCCGTCGAACGCCGTTGCTGTGCGCGGCCCTCGAGCAGCGCGCGCAACGCCTGGGCCTCGGGCCGGGCCACGAGGGCGTCGCGGACGATTCGTTCTTCGTCGAGCTCGCACGGCTCCGGAAGGCGTTCGAGAGGTTCGCCCAGGGGTATCGGCCCGCGACCTTCGTCGCCGACGAGCAAGCGCAGCGCGCGCGCGGTCAGCTCGACGGCGCCGCGCGCCCGTTCCACGTCGAGCCGCGTCGAGGCGAGCTGGGCCTCGAGACGTGTCGACTCGACCCTCGGCACGAGCCCCGCCTCGACCATCGCGTCGAGTTGCGCGCGACGCGCCTGGAGCGCCCGCTCGGTCGCCAGCGCCACCGCCAGGGCACCGCGCGCGCGAACGTGCTCGAAATAGGCCTCGCGCGCGCGCAGGGCGATCGAGGCACGTTCGGCCTCGACACGCAGCTGTGCGGCTCGACGCATCTGGCCGGCAGCCTCGAGCGAGGGCAACACGCGGAGCAGGACCGCGGTCGCGGGCACGACGAGCTGCGCGCGCAACGAAAACTGGTCGAGGATCACGGGAAACGTGAGGCCGGAAAGCGACCCGCTCGCGTCGAGCAGTCCGCCGAGCAGCAGCCGCGCCTCGGGGTCGTCGACACCCGGCAACAGTCCGCGCGCGGCTTCGAGCAGCGACGGATCGACGGGATCGATCAACGAGGGCGGATCGATGTCGGACAGCCTGGTGTAGCGTGCGGACAGCTCCAGCCGCGGCCACAACGCGAGCCATGCCTGCCGCTCGCCCGCGCGTGCCGTCTGGAGCGATGCGAGGGCGCGGCGCAGCATCGGTGCGCGCGCCTGCGCGCGCCGGATGACGTCTTCGACGGTCCATCCACCCGCGGAATGCAGGGCGAGCGGGTCGAGATGATCCTCGTCCGCAGCGGGCGTCTGCGCGCGTGCGTCGTCCACGTCGGTCGTGTGGGAGGCGGAAACGAGCGCGGCCCAGAGCGTGACGCGAGCGGTGATGGAGCGAGCCCGGAGGAGCAAGAACGTCACGGGGCGGCGTTGTGGGCCCGTCGCACGCCGT
>JANWZI010000153.1 GCA_025054695.1 Myxococcota bacterium
GCCGGGATTCGACTCGGTTCAGAGCGTCGGCGCCGCTGCGATTCAGCGGGCCCTCGCGGGATCGGATCGTTCTGGGGCTCTGGCGGCCCCAAGCGCCGTCGAGACGGGAGCGTCGAGCACGCTAATGAGCGTGTGTGCCCAAGCGGGGTTCGTAGCGATGGCGTCCAAGGTGCTCGGCAAGGCAGCACCGTTGTTGGCGTTCGTGCCGATTGCCATCGAATTGTTGGTGCGGATCTTCGGAGATGATCGAGAGGAGGAACTCAAGGAGGCCGCACGCCGCGCACGGGAAGAGATGCAGCGCGAGCAAGAGCAGCTTCGGGCGATGCAGAACTACCTCGAGATAACGCTCCGCGACGGCGTGCGGCGCGGGCTCGAGCAGATGGGTCAGACGCTGCTTGCGGAGATTGCGCGGGTGATCGTCGGGCGGCTGCGCGTCCATCAGGCGCAGTGGGCCGAGCAGCGCGCGGTCGAGCGGGCGGTGCGCGAGCGCATCGAGGCGTTGGGCCGGCTGCGCGACGAGGCGCAGGAAGTGGTCCGTCTGTTGCGGGCGGTTTGAAGTCCGTCGGTCGGGCGCATTCGAATCGGAGGGCTGCAAGGCCGCCGGCCCGAGTGCAGTCGGCGTATTGCGCGGACGCGAGGGCGCCCGACGGCTTCAACGGCCGTACAACTGCTCGTCGCGCGCGTCGAGGAACTGTCCCGTGTCTCGAATGGCGACGATCAGACGGCGGCCGTGCGCACGCCCGATGGGCTGGTGGCCGCGCACGGTGGGCAACTCCGTGCGCCCGGCCGCGTGATTCGCGTCGTAGAGGGCGCGCAAACGCGGATCGACGCAAACGCCGCGAATGTGAATGGTGTAGCCCGTGACCGGATCGTCCTCGCGCCCGTAATGGAGGGTGATGGTTTCCGTGGTGGCGTACAAGACGATCGCGTCGAAGCCACCGCCGATGTCGTAGTGGCTGTCGGGGACCTCCACGATCTCGGCCGGCGCGCTCGTCAGGCCCGCCGCGGTCGCGGGCCAGGGCGCATCGAGGATCGGGCGCCCGGTGTCCCAATCGAGGATGAGATACGCATCGCGCAGACCGCCGCCGCGATCGTCGGACCAGAGCGTGTGGAGCTGCGGGACGGCCGGGTCGCGCGGGCCTTCGTAGCGCACGAGCTCGGGGCGGACGGCGTCGGGATCGAGGCCGTACCGCAAAAAGTTGGTTCCGGGGTATGCGGCGGGATCGCCATACGGACGGCGCGTCGTGGTCGAGCCCGATACGTAGTCGGCACCGGTGGGCGCGCAGGGGTCCGGGTCGCCGGGCAAGCGCTGATACAGCTCGGACTCGTACGAGGGGGCGGCATCCCTTTCCATGGCATCGGCGTGCGCGTCGGAGGGCGAGAACGCGTCCGAGGGGCCGTCGTGAGGGGCGTCGGTCGGCGGTGAGTCCGGTCGGGTGGCGTCGCCCAGGCCGCAATCCGCGGGATCCCCCATGGGGCAGCCGTCGGACGCGGCGAAGGCATCGGCGCCCGAGTCGGCTTGCGGGGCCTCGGTGCCTCGCACCGAGCCCGAGCAGCCTGAAAGAAAAGTGGCCAGCGCGGCACGGGAAAGCAGCGCACGCGCGCGGGCGGCGGAGGCGCACCGCAGGGTCGCATGAGCAGCGTCGAGACGGCAGGTCGGAGCGAGATGCAGAAGCGACGACATGGGCGGCGGATGGGCGCGGGGTGGGTGTCGTTTTCCTCGAGGACCTCGTGCGACGAGTCGCCGCGGCGCTGAGGAATGCGACCTCATGTTGCGAGGGCCTTGGTGCCGACGCAAAGGGTTAGAGCAGCGAGGCGGCCGCTTCGTCGAGGTACCACAGGGCAGCGCGGGCTCGGCGTGCCGCGACGGCCACCGGCAGCGCGCTTGCCGGATCTTCGAGCGCGGCGCGCACGACGGCGGCCTTGGACTCGCCGGTGACGAAGAACCAGAGGCTGCGGGCGTGCTCGAGCACGGACATCGTGAACGTGAGCCGGCGCGGCGGGGCTTTGGGCGCGTCGAAGACGGGCACGACGAGCCGCCGCCGTTCGGCCGAGGCGGGGTGCGAGGGGAACAGAGAGCAGATGTGGCCGTCGGGGCCGACGCCGAGGTGGACGCAGTCGAGGAGGGGAGGATCGCCCAGGGTGGCGCGGAGGGTGGATTCGTAGCGGCGTGCGGCATGCTCCAGATCTTCGTCGGCGTCCCCGATCATGGGATGGATGCGGGAGGAGGGAATCGAGACGGCGTCGAGCAGGGTCTCGCGCGCCATGCGCTGATTCGAATCGGGATGATGGGGCGGGACGGCGCGCTCGTCGCCCCAAAACACCTCGAGCGATGGCCAGGGAAGGTCGCGACGCGCGGCGAGGGCGCGGTAGACGGGCGGGACGACGCTCGAGCCGGTCAACGCGATTGCATAGCGGCCACGTTCGCCGACGGCGCGGCGCATGTCGTTTGCAAAGTGATCGGCTGCCGCCGCCGCGAGCGCTTCGAGGTTTGCAAACACACGGCGCACGGACGCGCTCATGCGTCGAGCAGATCGAGCGCGAGCCGCAGCGCGAGCTCGAACGTCCGGTCGAGTCCCCGGGCGCCGAGCGCCTCGACGAGCAGGGCCTCGTCGGTCCACTCGGGCGAGGGCATGCGGCGGGGCTCGAGGCCCGTCCCGGCCCATTCGATGGTGTGCGGGTCGACGTCGCGGATGGCGAACCGCTCGCCCTCGAGGGTTTCGAGCGCGAGCAGGTGGATGCCGTCGCTGCCGGCGTCGGAGGGACGCGGTTCGAGCACGAGCTCGACGTGCTCGCCGTCGGGCCGTCGCAGGGCCCACGCGCTACGGCCGGTACGCCGGGGGCTGCTCCAATGCAGTCGGATCGCGAGCCAGCCGAAGAGCAGCAAGCCGGCGATCGCGCCCTTCTCGTCGTGTTCGACCAGCACGCGCGCCGCGCGTCGAAGGGGCGACGGACCGATGGGCGGGTCGAAGAAGCTCGCGAACAGCGCGCGGAAGGGGCCGGCCCGTAGCCAGCCCAGGTCGACGAGGTCGGCGCGTGCGCGTGCCCGACGGTGCAACTCGCCGAGCTGCATTGCGGCATCGAGGCCCGGCGAAGCGGGCCGTCCGCTGTCGACCACGACGCGGTCGACGTCCCCCAGGTGCGCGATCAGATCGTCGAGCGAGGCGGGCAACCGCCGCGTCAGCAGCGCGGCGGGGACGTCGGGCACGAGCAGGGCGCGGACGAGCGGCGGCAGACGCGCGCGTCCGGTCGCGTCGGCCGCGATGGTGATTTCCTCGGAGCAGAGCAACTTGCCACCCGCGGCGGCGGGTTGACAGCGTGCGCTCACCCACGCCTGCAGCTCGGCGTCGCCTCCGATGGAGAGCGGACGCGAAACGAGCAGCACCCGGGCCGGGACCGTCCCGACGAGCGCGTCGACGAGCGCACGCGCGTTCTCCAGATCGACCTCGTCCTCGACGAGCCAGACGAGGTTCCACAGACACGCGCGGGTGACGGCGTGGCCGCGCTCGCTCGCGGCGCGCCACAGCGAGGCCAGATCGCGCTCGATGGCGCCCAGTTCGACCTGGACCCCGTCGCCCGAGGCGAAGCGCTCGACGCGTGTGCTGGGCCTCATGGCCGCCTCCAGCGAACGCCGAAGCGCTCCATCATGCGGTCCGCCTCGGTCGGTCCCCACGAGCCGGCCGCGTAGGGCGCCACCGGGGGCGCCTCGCCGCTCGCCCAGTGCCGGTGCAGGTGGCCGATCCACGCCCAGCTCGCCTCGACCTCGTCGCCGCGCGTGAAAAGCGAGCCGTCGCCGAGCATGCAATCGAGCAGCAACCGCTCGTAGGCCTCCGGCGGCTCGCGGCCGAAGCTCGAACCGTAGCGGAACTCCATCGTCACCGGATGGATCTCGGTGCTCGGTCCGGGCACCTTGGCGCCGAAGCGCAGGCTGATGCCCTCGTCGGGCTGGATGCGGATGGCGAGCACGTTGGGCTCGCGCGCGGCGCGGTGGCGGACCGAGAACAGCACGGGCGGCGGCGCTTTGAACACCAGCGCGACTTCGGTGACCTTTTTGGGCAATGCCTTGCCCGCACGCAGGTAAAAGGGAACGCCGGCCCAGCGCCAATTGTCGATCAGCAAGCGCAGCGCGACGTACGTTTCGGTCGCGCTGTCCGGTGCGACGCCGCGTTCCTCGACGTAGGCGGGCAGCGGGCGGCCGTGGACCGAGCCCGCCGTGTACTGGCCGCGCACCACGCCGTCGCGCAGGTCGGCCTCGGACGGAACGCGCAGCGCCCGGAGCACCTTCACCTTCTCGTCCCGCAAATCGTCGGCGTCGAGCGAGGCGGGCGGCTCCATGGCCGTCAGGCACAGAACCTGGAAGAGGTGATTTTGGACCATGTCGCGCACAATGCCCGCCGCGTCGAAGTAGCCGCCGCGGCCCTCGATGCCGATCGCCTCGGCCGACGTGATCTGCACGTGGTCGACGTAGCGCGCGTTCCACAGGGGCTCGAAGATGCCGTTGGCGAGGCGGAAGACGAGCAGATTTTGGACGGTCTCTTTGCCGAGGTAATGATCGATGCGGTAGATCTGGTCCTCGCGCGCGCACGCGAGCAGGCGGGTGTTGAGCGCACGGGCGCTTTCCAGATCGACGCCGAAGGGCTTCTCGACGATCACGCGGCGGGCGGGTTCGTGGCGATCGCGGTCGAGCAGGCCGGCGGCCGCGAGCCGTTCGACGATCGTCGCGAAGTAGGCCGGGGCGGTGGAAAGGTAGTAGATGCGATCGCCGCCGGTGCCGCGTGCCCGCTCGATCCGGTCGAGTCGCGCCGCGAGCGAGACGTAGCCGCGGGGGTCGTCGAAGTCCGCGGCGTGATAAAAGAGAGCGGCGGCGAACGCGTCCCAGTCGGCGGTGTCGACCGGACGAGCGCGCGCAAAGCGCGTGCAGGCTTCGCGCATGCGCGCGCGAAAGGCGTCGTCCGACTCGTCGCGACGCGCGACGCCGACGATGGCGAAGGCCGGCGGCAGCCAGCGCTCCTTCCAAAGCGTGTACAGAGCCGGGACGAGCTTGCGTGCGGTCAGGTCGCCCGACGCCCCGAAGATCACCATCGTACAGGGAGGCGGCAGCCGGTCGTCCTCGAGTTCCTCGCGCAGGGGGTTGGGCGGGGTCGACGGCGTCATGGGCGCAGGCTAGCGGCGCTCCGCGGCGCTGGGGAAGGCCGGAGCGGACGCACGGAGGGGTGGCGCATCGGCGGGTGCGCAGGGATCGAGGTGCGGGCCTCGGCTCGGTCGCGGACTCGGCCTCGGGCTCGGGCTCGGGCTCGGACTCGGGCTCTGGCTCGGCCTCGGACTCGGGCTCGGCCTCGGGCTCGGGCTCGGATTCGGACTCGGGCTCGGATTCGGACTCGGGCTCTGGCTCGGCCTCGGGCTCGGGCTCGGCCTCGGGCGCGGCCTCGGGGTCGGGCTCGGATTCGGACTCGAACTCGGCCTCGGGGTCGGGCTCCGAGTCGCAGGGCGCGGATGCTCGCGCATCGCTGGGCCTCGTCGCCTCGGGGGGTGTGCAGCCCGGAGGGGGGCTAATAACCGGGGCCCCCAACCACCCCGTGA
>JANWZI010000154.1:0-265 GCA_025054695.1 Myxococcota bacterium
GTTCGATGCGCTCGCGCCCACGCAGTTCGACCCGAGCGCACGCCACATGTTCGTCTCGATGTGCGATCACGATCTGTACGGCGGGCTCGGCCAACCCTACCCCTACAATCCGCACTGGGGCGGGACCGACACGGTCGACGGAGCGCTCGCTTCGATGGCGGCCATTCATTTCGTCGCCCGAGGCAATGGGCGGCATCCGGGTTATCCGACGAGCCTGGTGTTCCTGAGCGGCTCGTCCGCCGGCGGCGTCGGCGCGTATCACGTC
>JANWZI010000154.1:275-5541 GCA_025054695.1 Myxococcota bacterium
CCACCTGGCGCCGCGCTCGCGCGCCGGGGCATCCGGGTCAATGGCATTTCCGCGGCGGCCTACATGATCACCTCGCGGCATCCGACGTTGCTCGCCGAATGCGCCGGCGCCGGAGGCGAACTAGGGGGCCTCGACGGCGCGGCGAGAGAGAAGCTCGGCATCTGGGCCACCGATCCGTCGCTGCTCGCGGAAAACTCGTTCGGCTCCGAATACGTCGTGCCGTTCTTTTTCTCGACGGGGGAAAGCGATCCCTTCTGCTGCGGGATGCGGGCCGCGCTGCCGAGCGCCGCGGCCGCCGGTTATACGAACAACTGTCGGTGGGTCTACGGCGCGCTCCAGGCCGCCGTCGCGAGCGCCCCGCCGGGAAGCCCCCCGCTCGGCGTCTGCATCGGCTCCGGGGGGCACGGCGGAGGCGGCAGCGACTGCATGCGTGCGCGACAGGCCTGGCTCGACGCGGTGATGGCGTCGGGTCCTGTACCTCCCGTGTTTCCGGAGTGAGGGCGATGCCCGCGCGGAAGCCCGGGCCACGCACGACCACGCCGGCCGTGGCGCTTTGCGCAGTCGCCCTCGTCGTGACAATGGCGGCCGGCTGCACAGCGCGCAATGCAGAACGCGACGCGGCCGCCGTTCCCGACGCCGCGGATGCGAGCGCCGAGCCGGCCCTCGACGACGGTGGCCTCGATGGCTTCGCAGTCGATGCGAGCGATGGGTCCGCGCCCGACGGCACGCCGATCGACGTCCCCGCGCTCGACGCGACGCGGGACGGAGCGCGCGAGAGCGGCCCGCCGGACGCGCACGCACCCGACGACGGCGCTCCGAGCACGGACGGCGCCAGCCGTCCTCCGCCTCATCCGTACTGGACCGCGATGGGACTGGGCTGCGACTCGCCGCCCGTCGTCGACGGTCGCGTCGTCTTTGCCGTCGAGTCCGACCCGCTCGCGGTGTGCAACGACGGCTCGCCGCCCGTGTACGCAATACGACCCGGCATCGGGGCCATGGCGAGCACGTTTCTCATCGAGCTGGACGGGGGTGGAGCGTGTACGGACGTGCCGTCATGCATGCGCCGAGCGCGACCCAACGCCGAGGGGCGGCACCCCGCCGTCTCCACGTGCGACCTGCACCTCGATCCCGATGTAGAACTGCACGGGGGCTGGTGGAGCGACGACCCCGCGCGAAATCCTTTCGTCGACGCCACCCGCGTGTACGTGCACTACTGTAGCTCCGATCTGTGGTCGGGCGACCGCGCCGCGTCCGAGGCAACGGGCTGGTTCCATTTCCGGGGGCATCGCATTCTCGCCGCGCTGTTCGAGGATCTGCACCGACGCCACGGGCTCGCGGGCGCCACGCGGATCGTTCTGGCAGGAACGTCCGCGGGCGCGCACGGTGTGCTCACCAATGCCGACTTCATCGGCGACTGGCTCGCCCGCCGGGGCATCCGCGCCGCCTACATGGCGCTCGCCGACGCGGGTTGGGCGCAAGCGTCCACCGGCGCCGGCGGCTCGGGCGTGGTCGAGTTGTTCCACATGTTCGCGGACGAGTCGTGCGTCGCCGCAGGCCACGGCATCCTCGCGTGCCACACCGGCCCGACGCTGGCGCCGCACGTGACGACACGCACCCTGCTCCACGTGCCGCAAAACGACGAACCAGCTTTGATGATGTCCCCTGGGTGCCGGACGGGAGGACGGAGCGATTCGACCGTCTGCGATCCGACGCTCGCGCGTCAGGTGCGCGACGCCCTGAGCACCGCGATCGCGCTCCCGACCGACCTGACCGTATTCAGTCCCTACAAGCGGGGCCACACCATCATCGACGACGACTGTCGCTTCTTCGGCATGCCGGGGTGCGTGCCGCCCATGACTTCGTGGACCATCGCGGGGCGTTCATTCGCGGACCTCGCGTACCCCTGGATGCAGGGCATGACCGTGGAGAGCCGCATCGAGAGCCCGCCCTAAGCAATGCGCTGGCCGCGCGCCGCACGACTTCGTCGGGCGGCGAGAAGGCGACGCGCGAGAACCAAGCACTGTGGGGAGATACGACCCATGTGGGTTTTCGGCTATGGATCTTTGATGTGGGACGGATGGGAAAGCGCGCACGGCTGTCTGCGTCGCGAAAAAGCCGTGCTGAACGGCTTTTCGCGTTGCTTCGGCCACCTCTCGGTCCACAACTGGGGATCGTCCGACGCGCCCTGTCCGACGCTCAGCCTGCGCTCTGGAGGCCGGTGCGTCGGGCTCGCGTTCGAGTTTCCCGACACCGAACACGAGCGCATCGTTCGTTCCCTTCGAGACCGCGAGGGAGCGCACTTCTGCATCGAACCTCACCCCGTCACGCTCGATGCGGGCCCCACCGTCATGGCCTACGTCGCCCGTCCGCGCGAAGAGCCACCCGTCGCGGACCACGAAACGCTTGAACGTTACGCACGCTTCGCGGCGCGCGCCGTGGGCCGTAATGGCCGCTGCCGCGATTACGTCGAACGGGCGCACGAGGCCCTCGTCGCGCTCGGAATCCACGACCCGGAGGTCGAGTCGTTCTGGCAGCGCGTCTCGGCGTGCCTCGGGCAATCCGACGAGGAGGGATAGCTCCGCACCGAGCTTTGGCGGAGGCGCGACGAAAAGAGCCGATCGCTCCTGCGGCCCGTTCGATGCGCGCGACGAGCCCGGCGCGTCGGAAGCGGCCTTCGAAGCGGCCCGCGAAGGCGTCGGTGGCATTTCGACAGCGGGAGGTTGGTCGACCTGCTCGGGGCAGCGCGTCCGGAGCGATGAAAGATCGCCATATCGAGCCGGGTCGCTGGCTCGACCGCCGTCGCCGGCTCCCGCAGGCACTCGATTTCGAGCTCGGGCTCGGACTCCGACTCGAGCTCGGAGTCGGGCCCGCGTCCAGACGCGTGTTCGAGCTCCAACGACGGCCGAGTGGTCTCGACGCGGACCATCTCTGACGTCATTCGGTCGCCATCGCTCGACCCACGAACCGGTCGAGGTCCCGTCGATGCCGCGGCTCGAGGATCATGCACGCCGCCGTCGGCGACCCGGGATTGGCGAACGCGAGGCGGTCGGCGACCCGCACCATGAACGCGGTCCACGATGCGTCGAACGCGAGCAGCGCGACCGGTCGTGCGTCGCTCCACTGACCCCCGAAGGGGATTCGCCGTCGTACGTCGTTCGGCATTTCCGGACTCGCAGTCGCGCGGACGGGGATCACGTAGTCGATGCGCCCCATCGATCCCTGGGCGCGCGCGATCGGATCCCATGCGTCGATGCGAATGAACAAAATGCATTCGCCAGACGCCACGTGTTCCATGCAGGCCGTCTCGAACGCGTAGCCGACGTCCGGCGAATAGGGAAACCACTCAACCGGCACGACGACGACCGGCAGCGAGCCCGAGAAGCGAGCTGCGGACGCCGAGGGCCAGTGGAGGGCGGCGCGTAAGGATTGCAGCGTCGCGTCGTCGAACCGCTCCATGGTGCTGTGTCGGGTACTCGCCTCGTACCACAGGTCGCTGGAGCCAGGCTCCGACTTCGTCGGCGGGATGCAAGCTGCGTCTCGGGCGCCAGGAGCACGACAGGGAACGAGCGAGGAGGGGATCGCGTGGCCGTGATGTCCGTGCGATGCTTGTGACCGATCGACCATGAGCGAAAACCGGGATCGGCGGTCGCCCGTGGACGTCGGCGCGGTCGAGCGCGACTGGAGGCAACGAGGCTTTTCGTGCGACGTGTGGGTGGACCCGCCGGGCCAGGTCTGGGCGGACTACGTGCACGACGTGGACGAGCTCGTGATGGTCGTCGAGGGAGAGGTCGAATTCGAGATCGACGGCGTCGTGCACCGCCCGGCCGTCGGTGAGGAGCTGTTCATTCCGGCGCGCGCACCGCACACGGTCCGCAACGTCGGGCGCGGCACCTCGCGCTGGTTGTACGGGTACCGGCGCTGCTGAGGGCGACCCGTCTCGTGGCATGCTCGCGCGCCATGAGACGCGGTTTGCAATGTGCACGCTTCGGTCGCCGCCCGTGCGGTGGCGCGTCCATCTTTCGCGCACCGTGCGCGGCACGTGCACGGTCGCGGTGCCGCAATCACGCACGGACGGGGAAGCCATGACGCTCGCATCGACCGCCGCGCTCTTCGTTTTGACCGCGCTCGCCGAGATCGCCGGCTGCTACCTGCCTTACCTGTGGCTGCGTCGCGACGGCAGCCCGTGGCTCCTCGGGCCGGCCGCGATCTGCCTCGCCGCCTTCGCGTGGCTGCTGACGCTGCATCCGACGGCGGCCGGTCGCACCTACGCCGCCTACGGGGGCGTCTACGTCGCGGTCGCGATCGTCTGGCTGTGGCTCGTCGAAGGGGTGCGCCCGACGATCTGGGACCTCGTCGGCTCGGCCGTCGCCATCGCCGGCATGGCCATCGTCGTGCTCGGCCCACGCCCGAGCTGAGCTACGACGCTCGGGCTCGGGCTCGGGCTCGGGTCCGGACTCCGACTTGGACTCGGACTCCGACTCGGGCTCGGTCTCGGCCTGTGACTCGGACTCCGGCTCGGACTCGGACTCGGACCCGGAGTCGCTCGGCGACCGACGTCCCGGCGACGAAACCTCTTGTCAGGTTCTACTATCATCGGTAGTAGACGAAGCGATGCGCACGGGTTCGCACCGCAGCAGGCTGGCCGTGCAGACGCCTCTGCACGAGCTCGAGAACCAAATCATGAACGTCGTCTGGTCGCGGCGCTGGGAATGGTTTTCGGTCGCCGACGTGTTGCGCGTCCTCGAGCAGCGCCGCTCGATCGCGTACACGACCGTGATGACGACCGTCGCGCGCTTGCACGCCAAGGGTCTGCTCGACCGACGGCGCGATGGGAAGCGTTACCTGTACAAGGCGCGGCTGGGGCGCGCGCAGTGGTTGCAGGCGCTCGCGCGGCGGCTGATCGATGGGCTCGACCAAACGAGCCCGGCCCACGCCATGGCGCTGCTCGCGGAACGGGTGCGCGAGGCGGATCACGCGGAGCTCGACGAGCTCGAACGGCTCATCGCGCTGCGACGCAGGGAGCTCGGCCGGTGACCGCGCTCGCCCTGCCGCTTCTCGGCACCGTCATGGTCTTCGGCGTCCTGCTGCCGGTCTCGGCGCTGCTCGCACGGCTCGTGCTGCACGCGCTCGATCGACTGGCCCCAAGATGGCCGCCGGCCCTGCCGGGATTGCGCTACGTGCTGCTCGTCGGCTCGTCGACGTTTCCGATCGCATGGCTGCTCGGCGCGTGCCTGCAACAGGCCGTCGCCGGCACGGGGCAAAGCGT
>JANWZI010000155.1 GCA_025054695.1 Myxococcota bacterium
CGGGTGGGGCTGCGCGTGGCGGTGGCGTGGGGCTACGTCGACGACGTCGCGGAGGCGGAGCGCGCGCTGGACCGCGTTGCGGCGATGACGTGGGGCCTGCTGCGGCGGTGAGGCGGACTCGGGCTCGGACTCGGGCTCGGACTCGGTCTCGGGCTCGGACGCCCCGCGGGAGCGTCAGGGCACGAGCTTGTAGCCGACCCCGTGGACGGTGACGATGTGTCGCGGCCGATCGGGTTGCGGCTCGATCTTGCGTCGCAGCCGCACGACGAAGTTGTCCACCGAGCGGTTCGTGGGGCTGGCGGGCACGCCCCAGATCCGCTCGAGCATCTCGTCGCGGGAGACGACCTGGCCCGCGCGCTCGTGCAGCAGCTTGAGCAGTTCGATCTCGTAAAACGTGAGCGCGTGGGTCTGCCTGCCCCGGCGCACGGTGTGCGAAGCAGGCTCGACGACCGCGTCGCCGATGCGGAAGGAGCTCGCCGTCACGCCCCCGCGTCGCGCGCGTCGCAGGATCGCGCGGATTCGCGCGACCAGCTCGCCGACGCCGAATGGCTTGGTCACGTAGTCGTCGGCGCCGGCGTCCAGGCCGCGCACCTTGTCGCTCTCCGCACTGCGCGCCGTCAGCATGAGGATGGGTACGAGGGGATGGGTGCGCCGGATGTCCGCGCACACGTCGAAGCCGTTGCGGTCGGGCAGCATCAGATCGAGGATGACGCAGTCGGGTGCTTCCCGCGTGGCGCGCAGCACGCCCTCGGCGCCCGTGCGCACCGCGACGACGCGATAGCCCTCGAACTCGAGCGCGTCGGTCAGGCCCATGGCGAGCGCCTCGTCGTCCTCGATGACGAGAATGGTTCCGTTCTCCGCCATTCAGAGCGCCCCGTCGTCGATCCACATCGGGTCCGATGCGTCCTCGCCCGTCAGCGCGCCGAGCACCGCGTCGTGTCCGCGCAGCGTGCGGTCGAGCGCGACCTGGCCCCTTTCTTCGAGCGGCCAGTATGCGAGCAGGCCCGGGGTGCCGGGCGCGATCCGCGTGCGCGCGCTCGCCGCGATCGAGCCCGGGTCACGCGCGACGTCCCAGATGCGGATCTCGTCCAAATCGGCGGCGGTGCGGCCCACGACGAGCGGCTGATCGTTGGTCGCGTCGAGCAGATCCGCTGCGACCGGCTCCGCATGGACGAGCGATCCGTCGACGAGCAGCAGCGCCTCGGCTCGGCCGTCGCCCCGATCGCGGTACGTCCACGCGACGTGCGTCCAGCGTTCGGGCACGAGCGCCGCGCGCAGCAGGCGCGGTCCGGCGGGGGTCACAAAACCCATCGCGATCTCCGACCCGTCGCGCAGCTCGACGTAGTAGTGCACACGGCCGCCCCGTGCGTCGCCCTTGTACGCGAGCAGGCCCGATGCGCCCGCGCGCACGCGCAACCACGCCTCGAGGGTCAGCTCGCGCACGAGGTCGAGCGAAGGGCCATCGGCCACGGACATCCACGTCGTCGGCTCGAACCGCAGCGCGATCGAGACGCGTCCGCCGTCCTCCCCGGGGCTCGCGTCACGCCGCCCGCCGTCGCGCCGCCCTCCGTCGAGCGCACCTGCCTCGATCGAATCCGCGTCGAACGTCATCGTGTCCGGACCAGGTCCGTCGAAGGCGAGCACGACGTCTCGCAGACCGGATTCATCGGCCAACGAGGCGTCGGGGGCGACCGCATGGCTCCGGTAGCACGCGGCGCACCCGAGCGCGGCGAGCGTGCACGCGGCTCGAATCACGCCGTGCAGCATAGCCGCGGCCGTCGAGCACGGCACGACCGGGCCCCGGCGGATTGGACGGCGCGACCGCTCAGGCCCATTCTGGGGCCGGCGGCGACGATGCGATGGGTATGGCGGTCGGCGCTTCTGCGTCCACGGCTCGTCGTGTTGCTCGTTCCGGCAATCGCCGTCGCCGCGGGCATTCTCGGATACTTCGCGTACCAGACGGCCGGCGCCTACACGCGGCTCGGCGAGCAGGCGGTGCTCGAGTCCACCCTGCTCGTCGTCAACGAAAAGGTCCAGCAGGTCGAGCGGGTCATCATCGACGCCGACAACGCCGTCCTGGCGCTCGTCGACCCGGCCGATCCCGAATCGCCGGCCCGGGCTTGGCTGCCGCGCGCCGCGGAGATCTCGCCCTCGGTGCGTGCGGTCGTCCTGCTGGACGACGCGGGCGACGTGCTCGCCGTCGCCTCGCGCGAGGACGAAGGCGCGACGCGCGAGCTGACGAAGCTTCTCCTCGAACGCATTCTGCCGGATCTCGCGCTCCCCGAGCAGCCGCTCGGCCGGCTCGCGCACCTGCACCAGAGCTACGGCGAGACGAGCCACTTGCTGACGACCCTCGCCCGATTGCACCGCGGTCGGCGCGTCTACACGGTGCTCGTCCACGACACGGCGTACCTGGTCCGCGAGGTCTTTCCCCGTCTGTTCGCGACGGAGGAGGCCAAGCAGCGCTTCAACGTCGTCGACGACCAGAACCGCCGCGTCTACGGGCCCAACCTCGCGGGTGCGGGGGACTACCTCGTCGGCCGGCGCTTTCCGACGACCCTCTACGGCTGGCGGCTGCAGGTGGCGCCCAAGGGGGCGCCGGAGCTCGGTGCGCAGGCCGCCTCGCGGGCCCGCGTCGAGATCGCCCTCGTCGCGACGGCCTTCGCCATCGTCGTGCTCGGGGTCGGGTTCGTGCTGTGGGCGGCCGAAAAGGAGCGACGTCTCAATGCCCTCAAGGCCGAGTTCGTCGCCAACGTCTCGCACGAACTGAAGACGCCGCTGTCGGTCGTGCGGATGTTCGCCGAGATGCTGCTCGAGGAGCGCGTGCGCGACGAGTCCAGGCGCCGCCAGTATCTGGAGACGATTTGCAGGGAGGGCGAGCGGCTTTCGGCGCTCGTCGAGAACGTGCTGGACTTCGCCGCGCTCGAGAGCGGAAGGCGACGCTACGAGCTGGTCGACGGAGACATCGGGCGCGTCGTCGAGCAGGCCGTCGAGACGTATCGGCCGCGGCTCGAGCGGGAAGGCGTCGCCGTCTCGGTGCGCCTCGCGACCGGCTTGCCCACCGTGCGTCTCGACGAGCAGGCGCTGCTGATGGCGCTCGTGAACCTGCTCGACAACGCCGTCAAGCACGGCGGCCGCACGCCCGTCGAGGTGAGCGTCGAGCCACGTGGCGGCAGCGTGGAGATCGCCGTTCGCGACCACGGCCCCGGCATTCCGCGCGACGATCTCGACCGCGTCTTCGAGCGCTTCTACCGCTCGCGGCGCGCACCCGGCACTCGCGGCAGCGGCATCGGCCTGTCCATCGTGGCGCACGTGGCGCGCGGACACGGGGGCGAGCCCTTCGCGCGCAACGCACCCGACGGAGGCGCGGTGGTGGGCCTGCGCCTTCCCGTCGTCCGGGGGCGCCGCCGAACGGGCGGCGTGCCGTCGCCGGTACCCGCCGCGGCCGACGGGACGCGATGAGTGGGACGCACGCCGCTGCGCACGCCGCAACCGTGAAGGTTCTCGCCTTCGACCCCCCAACCACCGCGATCGACTCGATGAACGGCGAGACCGACTCGAAGTGACGGAGGCGGTCACGTTGCTCCAGGTGGCCAAGGAGTGTTGCGAGACCGAATCCAAGTCGGATACCGACACTGAGACCGAGTCCGGCGCCGCGCCCGGACCGGTGTCGCATCCGAGCCCGCGCTCGCGTCGAGCCCTCGTCTGGACCCGAAGTGCACCTCGGCAGCGCTGCGACGCGTGAATCGCATCCCCTACGCATCGCGATGCGTCCACCTGCGCCGCGCGACCGTCCGGCTATACTGCGCCCCCTTTCGCGGAGGCCGCCGTGGTCCAGACGCCCTTGCCCGAGGCCCTCACGTTCGACGACGTTCTGTTGCTGCCGGGTTACGCCGACTTGCTGCCGCGCGAGGCGGACGTGCGCACGCGCTTCTCGCGCCGCATCGAGCTGAACGTCCCGCTCGTCTCGAGCGCGATGGACACGGTGACCGAGCACCGCACGGCCATTACGATGGCGCGCGAGGGCGGCCTCGGAGTCATTCACCGTAACCTCCCGCCCCAGGCGCAGGCACGCGAGGTCCTGAGGGTCAAGCGCGCCGAGTCCGGCATGGTGCTCGATCCGGTCACCATCCGTCCCGATCAGAGCCTGCACGAAGCGGTCGCGCTGATGCGACAGCACGACATCTCGGGTCTGCCGGTGGTCGAGGGGCGCCGCCCGGTGGGCATTCTGACGAGCCGCGATCTGCGCTTCGAGAAAAATCTCTCGCAGCCGGTCGCCAACCTGATGACGCGTGAGCTCGTCACGGTGACTGCGGGCGTCACGCAGGAGCGCGCCCGCGAGCTGCTGCACGAGCACCGGATCGAGAAGCTGCTCGTGGTCTCGGAGCAGGGCGAGCTCGTCGGGCTCATCACGATCAAGGACCTGCTGCGGGCCGAGCGCCATCCGCACGCCAACAAGGACGCGCTCGGTCGGTTGCGGGTCGGCGCCGCGATCGGGCCGGGCCCCGACCGCGAGGAGCGCGCGCGGCTGCTCGTGGAGGCCGGCGTCGACGTGCTCGTCGTCGACACGGCGCACGGGCACAGTCGCAACGTGATCGAGGCGGTACGCGCGACGCGCCGCGAACATCCCGACGTGGACGTCGTGGCGGGCAACGTCGCCACCGCCGAAGGGGTCGAGGCGCTGTGCGAGGCGGGCGCCGACGCCGTCAAGGTCGGCATCGGTCCCGGCTCGATCTGCACGACGCGCGTCGTGGCCGGCGTCGGCGTGCCGCAGTTCACGGCCATCGTCGAGTGCGCGCGGGCGGCGGCGCGACACGGCGTGCCCGTGATCGCCGACGGCGGCATCAAGTACTCGGGCGACGTCGTCAAGGCGCTCGCCGCCGGAGCGCACAGCGTGATGATCGGGTCGCTGTTCGCGGGCACCGACGAGGCGCCCGGAGAGCTCGTGCTGTATCAGGGGCGCACGTACAAGTCGTACCGCGGCATGGGCTCGCTCGGCGCGATGCGGCGCGGCAGCGGTGACCGCTACGGGCAGGGGGGAGTCGAGGAACCCGACAAGCTCGTTCCGGAGGGCATCGAAGGGCGCGTCCCGTACCGCGGGCCGCTTTCGTCGGTCGTCTATCAGCTCGTCGGTGGTCTGCGCGCCGGGATGGGCTACACCGGTTGTCGAACGCTCGAGGAACTGCGCACCCGCGCGCGGTTCATTCGCCAGAGCCCGCAGGGTTTGCGCGAGAGCCACGTGCACGACGTGATCATCACCGAAGAAGCGCCCAACTACCGCGTCGAGCGTTGAGCGAGGTCCCGTCGGGCGCGGGGCGGAGTCGTCGGACTCGGCCTCGGACGCAGTCTCCGACTCGGACTCGGGCTCGGTCTCGGACTCCGACTCAGGCTCGGACTCGGGCTCGGACTCGGGCTCAGGCTCAGGCTCGGTCTCCGACTCGGACTCGGGCTCGGTCTCAGACT
>JANWZI010000156.1 GCA_025054695.1 Myxococcota bacterium
GGCGCCGAGGTCGGGTACGATTCGAACGTCTTTCTCCAGTCGGATACGCCGGAGTCGAGTCTGATCGCGCGGATTTCGCCGCATCTGTTCGTTTCGACGCTGGGACCGCAGCGGCGCCGCGAGGGAACGGATCGCAACGCGCCTCCGCCCGCCGTGTCCTTCCGCGGAGGGCTGTCGGGCAGTCTCTATCACTACTTCCAGACCAACCAGAAGACGAAGCTCGAGGGCGATCTCGACCTGCGCGTCGTATTCAACCCGGAGCGGCCCTTCCAGTTCACCCTCTTCGAGACGTTCGGTCGCACGATTCGACCGTTCACGGAGCCGGGGGCCATCGACGGCGACTACGCGCGCATCCAGAACACCGCGGGCGCGAGTCTGGAGGCGGCGACCCGTGGTCGGCTGTTCCGCGGCCGTCTGGGTTATTCGTTGGACCTCGATCATTTCGAGGGGGAGTCCTTCCGGTTCGCCCGGAGTCTCGCCCACCACGTCGATGCGGGCACGTCGTGGCGCTTCTACCCCCAGACGGCGCTCGTCTACGATTTCGATCTCTATCTGCACGACTATACAAACGAGGCCCCCGCGCCCGTCGGTCGGTTCGACAACGTGCGCCTGCGAAGCCGCGTGGGCGTCAACGGCGCGCTCACGTATCGGGTTTCGTTCATGGTCCTCGCGGGCTACGCGGCTGGCTTCTACGCGGGCGGCGACGAGTACGACGGCATCGTGGGCCAGGTCGAAATGCGCTGGAATCCGACACCCGGCATGCGTTTCGCGTTTGGCTACGACCGGGACTTCTTCCGTTCGTTGCTCGGCAATTTCCATCGTCGTGACCGCGGCTATGCGCGCGGCGAGCTGCTGATGGGCGGCAGCTTCCTGCTCGGCGTCGAAGGGTCGGCGGGCCTGTACGCCTTCGGAACCATCGTCGATGGCGGCGGTACGCCCATCGGCGGAGAGCGGTCGGACGTTCGTGTGGAGGGGGCGCTGTTCGCCGAGTATCGGGTCGCGGACTGGTTCGCGCTCAACGCATCGCTCGGCTACGTCGGAGACTTCACCGACTACGAGCTGAGGATCGCCGGTGTCCCGCCGGACCCGGGCGCGTACCAGAAGTTCGAGGCGTGGGCCGGAGCGCGCGTTTTCTACTGAACGGCGCCGCGCGTCCGGCGCAACGGAGCACCCGGCACGGGGTGTGAGCGTCGTGCGTACGATTGGGGTGATGGCCATCGCATGTGCGATGGGAACGGCGGGCGCGTGCGGCGGGTCGCGTCCGTTGCCACCGCCCCCCGCTCCGGCGGTGGACGATACGAGCCTCGGCGCGGGCGACGTATTCGACGTGCGGGTCCACGGCGAGCAGGACCTGTCTGGCACCTTTCGCGTCGCCAACGACGGAACCATCGACTTTCCGTTCGTCGGCCGCCTCGCCGTGGCGGGGCTCGAGCCGCCCGCCGTAGCCGACCTCATCGCGGGGCGCCTGCGCGAGGCGCAGTACCTGGTCTCGCCCCAGGTGTCCGTCTTCGTCCGGGAGTACAACTCCAAGCGCGTGAGCGTTGTCGGCGCGGTCGATCGGCCGGGCACCTTCCCGCTGACGCCGGGTCTGACGCTCGTCCAGCTCATCAGCCAGGCGGGGGGATTCACGCCGCTGGCGGCGCGATCCCAGGTCGTGCTGACGCGCCGGAACGGAATGCGGACCGTCCGCTTCCGCGTCGATGCGGATCGCGTCACCGAGGGGAGGGCGCAGGACGTGCCGCTGCAGGCCGGGGATCTCGTCTTCGTCCCCGAGCGGGTATTTTGAGGTCGCAGTGACTACGCGCCCGACGGGACGACACCATCACGACGCCGCGGCCGTGCGCGCCGAGGAGTCGTGCGGGCCGCGGGGCCTCGAAGCAGGAGCGGAAGCGTGACGCGAACCGCGCTCATCACGGGGGTGACGGGGCAGGACGGGGCGCTGCTCGCCGATCTGCTGCTTTCGAAGGGATACGTCGTGCACGGCGTCAAGCGACGCGCCTCGACGTTCAACACGAGGCGCGTCGACCACCTGTATCGGGATCCGCACGAGCCCGGCGTGCGGTTCTTTCTGCATCACGGCGATCTGACGGATGCGACGAATCTCATCCGGCTGGTGCAAGAGTGCCAGCCCGACGAGATCTACAACCTCGCCGCGCAGAGCCACGTCGCCGTCAGCTTCGAGACGCCCGAGTACACGGCGAACGCCGATGCCCTGGGCACGCTGCGGCTGCTCGAGGCGATCCGCATCCTCGGCCTAGAACGGAAAACACGATTTTATCAGGCCTCGACCTCCGAGCTGTTCGGCAACGCGCCGGAGCGCCCTCAGCGCGAGAGCACGCCGTTCCGGCCACGGTCTCCGTACGCCGTCGCGAAGCTGTACGCGTACTGGATCACCGTGAACTACCGCGAGGCGTATGGTCTGTTCGCCTCCAACGGCATCCTCTTCAACCACGAGGGCCCGACGCGGGGCGAGACGTTCGTCACGCGGAAGGTGACGCGCGCGGTCGCGGCCATCGAGCTCGGCCGTCAGAAGACCCTGTACCTCGGCAACCTCGATGCGCGGCGCGACTGGGGGCACGCGCGCGATTACGTCGAAGGCATGTGGCGGATCCTGCAGGCGGACGAGCCCGACGATTTCGTGCTGGCCACCGGCGAGTCGCATTCGGTCCGCGAGCTCGTCGAGCTGGCCTTTCGTTGCGTCGGCCGCGAGGTGCAGTGGAGCGGCAAGGGTGCCGACGAGGTGGGGCGGGACGCGCGCACCGGCCAGGTCCTCGTCCGTATCGATCCGCGCTACTACCGGCCCACGGAGGTCGATCATCTGGTCGGCGATGCGTCCAGGGCCCGCGAGAAGCTCGGGTGGCGTCCGACGGTGCGCTTCGAGGACATGATCCGCGAGATGGTGCAGTCGGACCTGGACGAGCTGCGTCGGCAGGAGAGGCGGTGACGGCACGCGCGACGCGGTTCGAGCTGGAGGGACGGCGCGTGTGGGTCGCCGGCCATCGCGGCATGGTGGGCTCCGCGCTGGTGCGGCGACTCGCGCGAGAGCGATGCGCCGTGCTGACCGTCGAGCGCGAGGAGCTCGATTTGCGTCACGCCGATCGCGTCGCGGCCTGGATGCTCGGTGCGCGGCCCGACCTCGTGTTCGTCGCGGCGGCGCGCGTCGGGGGGATTTGGGCCAACGCTACGCGCCCCGCCGAGTTTCTCCACGACAACCTCGCCATCGCGCTGTCGGTCATCGAGGGCGCTCGACGCGCCGGCGTCGAGCGGCTCGTCTTTCTCGGTTCTTCGTGCATCTACCCGCGGCTCGCGCCGCAGCCGATGTCGGAGGATGCGCTCCTGACGGGACCGCTCGAGCCGACCAACGAAGCGTACGCCGTCGCCAAGATCGCCGGGGTTAAGATGTGCGATGCCTACCGCCGGCAATACGGCTGCGACTTTTTCGGCGTCATGCCGACGAATCTCTACGGTCCGAACGACAACTTCGACCTCGAGTCGAGTCACGTCGTGCCCGCCATGGTGCGTCGTTTCCACGAGGCACGGCTGTCCGGAGCCTCCACGGTCACCCTGTGGGGTACCGGCACGCCACGCCGTGAATTGCTCCACGTCGACGACCTGGCCGACGCGCTCGTATTCCTCGCGCGCCACTACGACGGGCAGGGACACATCAACGTGGGCTGCGGCGAGGACGTCTCGATCGCGGAGCTCGCGCACCTCGTCGCGGACGTCGTGGGATACACGGGGCGAATCGAGTTCGACGCGTCGAAGCCCGACGGGGCGCCGCGCAAGTTGCTCGACGTCTCTCGCATCCGGGCCCTGGGGTGGACCCCACGCATCGGTCTGCGCGACGGCATCGAGCAGACCTACCGATGGTATCGGGAGCATGGCCCGACGGCTCGTCGATGAGGCGCTCGTCGCGCTCGCCCTGGGTTACGAGCGGATGGATCGATTCGTGCGCCGGGGTCTCGACGCATCGCGTCAAGCCATCGGCGCGCTCGTCGTCACGGCGGGTGGCAGCGAGCTGCCCGCCCGGATCACGCGTGCCGTGTATCGACGCAACCGGCGACCGTTCGCGCGCGAGCGTGGACTCTTTCCTTGGGAGCGCGCGATGTTCGCCCGCTGGCTGCCGCCGCCGCCCGCGCGATTGCTCGTCGGCGGCGCCGGCTGGGGGCGGGAGTGCGCGGCGCTGTGCGCGAGGGGTTACGACGTGGTCGCCTTCGATCCTGCCGTCCGGGCGGCCGCGGGCGACGCAGCCTGCTCGCGGTGCGAATCGTTTTTGGGCGGGTACGAGGATCTGGCTGCGAGTGCGCTCGACGGCGCGGACGGGCCGCTCGCCGCGGTCTGCCGTTCGGGTCCCTACGCTGCGTTCGTCTTCGGATGGACGAGCCTGTCGCACTTGTTGCGTCCGGGGGATCGCATGCGCGCCGTGCGGGCCGCCGCCGTGCTCTGCCCGTCGGGACCGCTGCTCGCGAGTTTCTTTGTGCGGCATTCGGGAGCCGCACCCCGTGCAGGACGCGCGCGCGCGCTGGGCCGAGCCATCGGCCGGCGGCTTTCCGGTCGCCACGATGACGGGAACGAGGAGGCGCTTTCGACCGTTCTCGCATCGACCGAGATGATGCCGGGCATCGGCTTCGCCGCGGCGCTCGAGGTCGATGAGATCGAACGGCTCGGACGTTCGGTCGGTCGCCGTACGGAATGGGGCACGACGTCGGGCTTCCCGCACGTCGCCTGGTTGCGCCGGGGGACCTCGTGAGCGACCAGGTACGGCCGGCGGTGCTCGCGTGGCTGCGACCTTTGCTCCGGACGCGCCTGGGCCGCCGCGGCGCCTATCTCGCGGTGCGGGCCGCGCTGAGGGGCTGGTTCGACCGAATGCCGCTCGACCGGCTGCTCGAGCATCTGGACGACCGCGGCGCCGCAGGTGCGCCCCTGGCCCCGTTCGACGAAGTCGTGGAGGACATCGCGCGCGCCGAGACGATGGCCCGCCGGCTGCGATTGCGTCCCGAAAGCTGCCTTTACCGTGCGCTCGCGCGCTTCGCGCTGTTGCGGGCGACCGGCCACGACGTGCGTTTCGCGATCGCCATCGGTCGAAGCGCGCCGGAGGTCGCGGCGCACGCCGGGGTGGAGCACGAGGGTCGTCCGCTGCTGGAGCCGCCACCCCGCTGGGCGGCGACGTTTCGATGGCCACGGAGCGAACGTGACTGAGCCGGCCCCGCGACTGAAGGCGAGCTCCCGGGTCATCCTCAGCGAGCTGCCGGATGGTACGGGGGTGCTGCTGGACCTCGATTCGAAGTTTTATTTCGCTCTGAATGCGACGGCGGTGCACCTTTGGAAGGCGATGCAGCAGCAAGGGCGCAGTGCCGCGGAGCTCGCTGAGGAGCTGTCGCGCGCTTTCGACGTCGAGCCGGAGGGTGCCCTCGCGGACGT
>JANWZI010000157.1 GCA_025054695.1 Myxococcota bacterium
GATCCGTACACGTTCGGTGCCGATCAGACCTGTTTCGGTTGTGGACCGCACAATCCGTCGGGCCTGCGATTGCGTTTCGAGCGTGAAGACGACGAGGTCGTGACGCGCTGGACGCCGCCGCCGGGCTTCGACGGCCCCCCGCGTGTGCTGCACGGCGGATTGCAGGCGACGATCGCGGACGAGGTGGCCGGTTGGGCGCTCGTCGGACTGCTCGGGCGCATGGGCATCACCACGTCGCTCGAGATCCGCTACGTCCGGCCCGTCCAGCTGGGCCACGAGATCGAGGCGCGCGCCAAGCTCGCCTCGCGCGCCGAGTCCGTCGTGACGCTGCACGTCTCGCTGCGGCAGCACGGTCGCACGGCCGCGATGGCGCGCGTTCGATACATGCTCGTCGACGAGGAGAAAGCCACCGCGTATCTCGGCGGCCAGTTGCCCGAATCGTGGAAGCGGCTGTTCCGGCCGCTTGGCGACGAGGGCCACTCGTCCTGACCGGTACGGAGGGATGTCCGTTCACGACGGGGCCTGACCCAGACCCGACTCTGTCAGCGCCGATCCGGTTGGTTGAATGTTGCGAACCGATTTCGCGAGACAGAGTCCGAGTCCGAAACAGAGCCCGAGGCCGAGACCGAGCTTGAGCCTGAGTCCGAGTCCGAGACCGAAGCCGAGGCCGAGCCTGAGCCTGAGTCCGAGTCCGAGTCCGCGACCGAGACCGAGTCCGAGCCCGACTCCGAGTCCGAGCCCGAGCCCGAGTTCGAGGCCGAGTAGAAGGCGCGATCAACCACACCAGCCGGGGCTGTGAGACCAAGTCCGAGCCCGTGCGCGTGACGGGCGCTGCACGCCGCCGGCCGCCGCGCGAGGGCGTGCTAGAGGCGCAACCGACGAATCGGTACGGCCGGGGACTTGGAGCTCCCCGCAAGGCTTGCTACATGGCCCGGCTGCGTCTTCCGAGCGAGGAATCGTGGTGCGAGCCGGACTCTCGATGGGTGTGATGGTCGCGTGGCTCCTGGCCGCGTGTGGTTCCGATTCCGCACCACCGGCGGACACGTTCGAACCGCCGCCGCCGCCGCCGGGTGGCATGCAGATCGTCTCGCCCGAGTTCTCCATTCCCCCGGGCAGCGAAAAGTTCATCTGCATGGAGATTCCGGTCTCGCTCGACCGCGACATCTACGTGCGCGCGAGCCGAGTCCATCAGAGCCGCGGCGGCCACCACCTGCTCGCGTTCTACACGACCGAGTCGGAGCCGCGCATTCCCGAGCCGCGAGATTGCCGTGGCGAGGACATGGGTCGCGGCGGATTGCGAATCCTGGGCGTCGGTTCGTCGGCGGGCAGCGGCATCGCGTTGCCCGAAGGCGTCGCGTTCCGAGTCCCTGCCGGGGTCCGCGTCATCGCGCAGTCGCACTACATCAACGCCGGCACACAGCCGCTCGTGGCGCGGGATGCGATCAACCTGGAGCTCGTGCAACGCGAGCGGGTGACCGCGTTCGCGGGGGCCTTCGCGCAGGTCGACCTGCACCTCGAGCTTCCCCCGCGGAGGGAAACGACGCGCCAGATGGAGTGCCGGATGCCCCTCGACGGGATGCGCGTGCCCTGGCTGTTGCCGCACATGCACGAATGGGGCGTGCACAAGCGCGTCGAGCTACGGCGCGCGAGCGGAGAGACGCTCGTGTTGTGGGAGGGCGAGTGGGAGGCGGCCTTCCGGGACCACTTCCCGATCGTCGATCTCGGCGACATGCTCGTCGGGCGCGACGACGTGCTGCGCACGCGCTGCACCTGGCACAACACGCTCGACGAACCACTGCTGTTCCCCACCGAGATGTGCGCGACGTTTCTGGTTTTCCATCCGTCGGAGACGGGGGCGCTGCACGTCTGCGACGACACCGGCGAGGAGTTCGTCCTTTGACCGCGGCTCGCGTCGCCGTGCTCGCCGCGTCCCTGACCGTGACCGGAGCCTGTGGAGGCGACGACGATGCCGGTGCATCGGACGCGGCGAGCGCCTCGGAGAGCGGAACGGACGCGCCCGTCGTGCCCGACGCCTCGTGCGTACGTCCGGGCGACGAGGGCGACGAACGCGGCATCGGCCGCTTCTGCTCACCGGGAGGAGGCCAGTGTCGCGGCGCGGCCCCGCTTTGTCTCGCGGAGCTCGCGCCCGCAGAGCAGCAGTGGTTCTGCACGCGCCTGTGCACCGACGACACGCAGTGCGGTTCGATGGCGCGCTGCACCGGCGACGCGCGGGGGCGGGCCTGCGTACCGCTCCGCTGCCTCTCGGACGACGCCGATGCGGGACCGATGCCCGACGCGTCCCACGATGCGACCGGGGCCGATGCCGACGCGGATCTCGCCGAGGCGTCGGTGTTCGACGGCGGGGGTTGATGCTCTCGGTGACGCGGATCGATGGGCACGAGCGAGCCTCGGTGCTCCGCGGCCGCGAAGAATCGCGCTTCGGAGCCTGAGGCGCGAGCCGGAGCCTGTTCGCGCCGACCAGGTTGGTGGATCGCGCCTTCTACTCGGACTCGGACTCGCAACACTCCTCGGCCACGTCAAGCAACGTGACCGCCACTGTAGGGCCGAGACCGAAGCTCGAATCGTGCCCGAGAGCGGGCACGTATCGGCACGCCGTCGTGAGGTAGGGTGCGGGCATGCGTGGGACGTCGTGTCGGACGTGGGCGGTCGCGCTCGCTCTGGTGGCCACGCCGGCCGCTGCCCAGCCACCGACGGATTCCGCGAGCGCCACGGATGCCGATGCGTCACACGCCCAGACGGCGACCGACGCGCGCGCGCCCACCGCGACTCCTCGAGCGGCCGACGCATCGAGCGCCGTGCCCGCGGTGGACGCCGGGGCCGTCACCGACGCTACGGTCGAGAGCGCGACGACACCGGCGGGCGCGGACGGCGGGGTCGCGAGCAGCGACGCGAGCACGACGGCACCCACGCGGGCTTCCGAGCCCAGCCGCCCGGCCGAGGCGACGGCCGGGCAGCGCACGGGACTCGTCATTCGCGCGATTCTCGGTCTGCTCGCGGCGGTGGTGCTCGCATGGATCGCGACGCACCCGCGCGTCCGCCGGTTCGAGGAACGGCTGGGCATCGCGCAGGTGGTCACCGCGGGCTTCCCGTTCGTCCTGCTCGGGCTCCTCGGCCGCAACCCGAGCGTCGGATTCCTCACCGACGAGGTGCTCGAGCACCTGACCCCGCTGCTGTACTTCGCGCTCGGCTGGATCGGAACGTGGACGGGGTTCCGGTTCGACCTGCGGATGGCCGACCAGATGGCCGAGGGTTCGGCGCGCGTCGTGACGCTCGTGACGACCGCACCGCTGCTGGTCGTCGGCCTCGTCGCCGCAGCGCTCTTCTGGCTCGTGGGGGTCTCGACCGGGCCGCAGGCGCTGCTGCGAGACGCGCTCACCATCGGCATCGCCGGCGCGCTCGCCGAGCCGGCCGCGATGCACCTGCTCGAACGCGCCAACCTGTCGGCCCGCGCGCTTCACCTGGTGCGCAGCGTCACGTTCACCGACGCCATCGCCGCGGTGGCCGCGCTCGGACTGCTCGGCGCCTATTACCGGCCGGCGGGCGCCGACCCGGGCTGGAATCTTCCGGGCACGATCTGGCTGTTCGTGACGCTCGGAATGGGCGTCGCCGTCGGCGCGCTCGGCTGGTTCGCCCTCGCGCGCGTGCGTGCCGGCGCCGAAGAGGTCGCGATGCTGCTCGGCATCGTCGCGCTCGCCGCGGGCATGGCCGCCTACCTCGACTTCTCACCGATCGTGGTCGGCTTCATCGTCGGGCTCGTGCTGGGCAACCTGCCCGGCGAGAACCGAGAGCGCCTCGGCCAGAGCCTCGAGCGGCTCGAGCGCCCCACGTATCTGCTCCTGTTGCTCGTGGCGGGCGCGCTGTGGGACGTGAGCGACTGGCGCGGATGGCTGCTGCTGCCTTGCTTCGTCCTCGCTCGCCTCGCCGGCCGCTGGCTCGGGCTCGTCGCGGCGGCGCGTGCCGAGCACACGCACACGGCCGCCTCGACGCTGTGGTCGGCGCGCAATGCGCTCGTCGCCGCGCCGCTCGGCGCGTTCTCCGTCGCCGTCGTGGTCAACGCGCAGAGCCTGTACCGGAGCGAGGCGATGCCGCTGCTCGTCACCGCCGTCATCGGCGGCGCCTTCGTCACGGAGTTGCTCGCGCAGTGGCTCGTGCCTCGCTCGGGTCACGAAGGGCCTCCGACTCCTTCGTCGGGGGCCGTGCTCGCCGGCGGCGCCGAGACGACGCTGCCCGACGGTTCTCCGACGGGAGGCGCTCGGTGACGCTCCGCGATCCCGCGAACGTGCGGCCCGCCGGGAACTCGCGCGACCGACGCGTCGTGTGGCCTCGCGCGATGCGCCCGCGACGAACCATGCCTCGGCGTGCGCTCGCGCCGACATCGGTCGCGCAGCGCACGAGCCGGGGCTGAGCGAGGCGCCGATGGAGCAGCTCGTCCGCCTCGCGATCGTGCTCGCCGTCGGGTTCCTCACGCACGCCGTCCGATCCTTCGATCCCGCCGCCGCGGGCCGTTCGCAGCCGGCCGGCGTCGTGCTCGGCGCCGGCTTCGTGCTCGTCGCAGCCTTCTTCGTCGGCCGCATCTTCGCCGGCTTCGGGCTGCCCCGCCTGACCGGATACCTCGCCGCCGGCATCCTCGCCGGACCGGGCGCGCTCGGCCTCGTCAACGAGGCGATGCTCGCGGACCTCAAGCTCGTCAACGGCGTCGCGGTCGCCCTCATCGCGCTGGGCGCCGGCGCCGAGATCGACCTGCGCTCGCTGCGGCCGATGGCGCGCCTGCTGTCGGCGATCACCCTCATCGCCATCGTCGGCACCTCCGTCCTGCTCGTCGGCGTGCTGCTGCTCATCCGCCCGCTGTTGCCGTTCATGGAGGGGCTCGGAATGGCCGGGGCGCTCGGCGCGGCGCTCGTGACGGCCGTGGCCGTCAGCGCGCAGTCTCCCGCCGTCGTGGTCGCGGTCAAGAACGAGACCGGAGCCAGCGGCCTGGTCGCCACGAGCGCGCTCGCGACGGTGGTCATCGCCGATCTCGTCGTGATCATGCTGTTCGCGGTCGCCTCGACGGTCGCCCGCATGCTTCTGGGCGGCCAGGGCGACGTGGCGCTCGCGATGAAGACTCTCGCCTGGGAGCTCGGCGGTTCGATCCTCGCGGGCCTGCTGCTCGGCGGCGCGCTCGCGCTCTACCTGCGCAAGGTGCAGGCGGGCCGGATGCTCTTCGTGCTCGCCCTGGCCGTCGTC
>JANWZI010000158.1 GCA_025054695.1 Myxococcota bacterium
TTGGCGGGTGTCGACGTCGAACGTATCGGCTCCACACGACTGCGGGTGCGCCTCGAGCCGGCGGCGCGCGCGCGCTGGTTCGCGTTGCCTGGCCCGTTCCGCGTCGTGATCGACGTTGAGCCCGCACGGAGCGAGCCCGACGAGGCGGCGGGGCCGCTCGTCGTACTCGATCCCGGCCATGGAGGGTTCGATCGCGGCGCACGTCACGAGGGCCTCGTCGAGAAGGACCTGGTCCTCGACCTCGCGTTGCGCGTCGAGCGTCACCTCGGACGTATCGCGCCGTCGATTCGGGTCGTGTTGACCCGACGGCAGGACGTGCAGCTTTCGCTCGAGGAGCGCGTCGCCCACGCCAACGCGCTCGAGGCCGACGCCTTCGTCTCCATTCACCTCAACGCCGACTGGGAACCGGTGCGGCGCGGGGGCGTCACCACGTTCGTGCTCGACGTCTCGACCGACGAGGCGGCGTTGCGGCTCGCGGCGCGCGAGAACGGAACCCGTACGTCCGAGGTGGGCTCGCTGGAGCGAATGCTCGCCGCGCTGCAACAACGCGAGCAGGCCGAGGGTTCGCGACGCCTGGCCGAGCACGTCCACCGTCGTACGCTCGAGGCCGGCCGGCGGCTGTTGCCGTCGCTGCCCGATCGCGGCGTGCGCGCCGCGATGTTCTACGTGCTCGTCGGCGCGCGCATGCCGGCGGTCCTTTTGGAAGCCAGCTTCCTCAATCAGCCCGACGAGCACCGCGCGCTGGCGACCGAGTCGTACCGCGACGCGCTCGCGCGGGGCATTGCCTTGGGCATCGTCGAATACTTCGCGGCGACTCGGCCCGCTCTCCGGGCACCGCCGTAGCGCGGCGCCCGGACTCGAGCTCCGACTCGGTCGGGGACTCGAGGGGACCTTCGGCAACCCTCGTGGAAATCCTTCCGCGAACGCCTCGAGCCCGATCGCGTCTCGAGCAAGCGCGAACGCAAAGCCGCGCGCGCCCACCCGTGCCTCGGATCCGCGGCGCACGTTGCATCAAGCCGTCGAAACGGGCACAAACGCCGCGCGTGCTCGTCCTGTACGGCGGCCCGGCGCGATCGACGTTCCGCATCGATGCGCTCGTTCGCCGGGCTGCGGACTCGGCCATCCCCGTCGAGGCGATGCGCGCGGATCTCGTCTATCTGGTCGACACCTCGGAACCCCTCGACCCCCCCGCCTTCGAGAAGCTCCGGGCGCTCGTGCGCGCCGAGCCCGAGCCGCCTCCGCCCGCGCCCGACGAGGCGCGCCGGCTCGTGGTGCCGCGACTCGGTACGCGCTCGCCCTGGTCGTCGAAGGCCACCGAGGTGGCGCGGATCGTCGGCCTGCACGCCGTGCGACGGCTCGAGCGCGGAGTCTTGTGGACCGTGCGCGGCGCCGGCGCGCGACTCGGACGACTCGACGCGCTGCTGCACGACCGGATGACCGAATCGGTGCTCGACGGTCTCGACGAGGCGGTGCGCGTCTTCGAGGCGGGTCCGCCTCCGCCACCGTCCGGCCGCGTCGCCGTTCTCGCGCGAGGACGCGCGGCGCTCGAGGAGACCAACGGGCGGCTCGGACTCGCGCTCAGCGACGACGAGATCGACTACCTGCTCGATGCGTACCGTGCCCTCGGTCGCGATCCGACCGATGCCGAGCTGCTGATGTTCGCGCAGGCCAACAGCGAGCACTGCCGCCACAAGATCTTCAACGCCCGGTGGATCCTCGACGAGGTTCCCGCCGCGCGCTCCCTGTTCGCCATGATCCGGCGCAGCACCGAGGCGAGCCCCGAAGGAGTTCTCTCCGCGTATCGTGACAACGCGGCCGTGGTGCAGGGACCGGTGGCCGAGCGCTGGCAGCTGCATCCGAACAGCCGGCGCTGGCAGTTCGTCGAAGAGCCCGTTCACCTGCTCGCGAAGGTCGAAACGCACAACCACCCGACGGCGGTCAGTCCATGGCCGGGCGCGGCGACCGGTGCCGGAGGCGAAATCCGCGACGAGGCGGCCACGGGTCGGGGGGCGCGCGCCAAGGCGGGGTTGACGGCGTTCTCCGTGAGCGATCTGTGCATTCCCCACTGCCCGCGTCCTTGGGAGCGAGAACGGCCCCGGTCTTCGCGCATCGCGAGCGCGCTCGAGATCATGACCGACGGTCCCCTCGGCGCCGCTGCGTACAACAACGAGGTGGGCCGGCCCTGCATCGTCGGATCGTTCCGAACCTTCGAGATGGCCGTGCCGACGGCCGACGGCTCGACGGAGTGGCGCGGCTACGACAAACCGGTGATGCTCGCCGGCGGCATCGGCAACGTCCGGCCGATGCACGTGCACAAGCGCCCGCTGCCTCCCGGCGCACCCATCGTGGTGCTCGGCGGGCCTGCGATGCGCATCGGCCTCGGCGGCGGGGCGGCCTCGAGCGTGGCGACCGGGAGCCAGGACGCGGAGCTCGACTTCGCTTCGGTGCAGCGCGACAACGCGGAAATGCAGCGCCGTGCGCTCGAGGTCATCGATCGGTGCGCGGCGCTCGGGGACGCCTCGCCCATCCTCTCCATTCACGACGTCGGTGCCGGCGGGCTGTCCAACGCGATTCCCGAGCTCGTCCACGCCGACGGCCGCGGGGCGCGCATCCGCCTGCGGGCCATCCCGAACGACGAGCCCTCGATGAGCCCGATGGAGTTGTGGTGCAACGAGGCGCAGGAGCGGTTCGTGCTCGCGCTCGAGCCCGGCTCGCTCGAACGTTTCGCGGCGCTGTGCGCGCGCGAACGGGCGCCGTGGGCTTGCATCGGCGAGGTGACCGACGACGGCAGGCTCGTGGTCGAGGACGAACGGCACGGCGAGCGCACGGTGGACGTGCCCGTCGATCTCGTGTTGGGTCGTCCACCGCGCATGGTGCGGAATGCGCGGCGCGAACCCCTCGAGCGTCGTCCTCTCGACCGGACGGGCATCACGCTCGACGAAGCCATCGCGCGCGTGCTGCGGCTGCCGACCGTCGGGGACAAGACGTTCCTCGTCACCATCGCGGACCGCACGGTCGGCGGGCTGGTCAGCCGCGATCCGATGGTCGGGCCGTGGCAGGTGCCCGTGGCCGATTGCGGCATCACGACGGTCGGCTTCCGCTCGGAGTGTGGCGAGGCCGTCGCGATCGGCGAGCGCGCGCCGGTGGCGCTGCTCGATCCGGCCCGCAGCGTGCGGCTCGCCGTTGCCGAGGCGCTGACGAACATCGCCGCCGCGCCCGTCGCGCGCCTGTCCGACGTGCGCCTTTCGTGCAACTGGATGGCGGCCGCGGGCCACCGGGGCGAGGACGCGCGCCTGTACGACGCGGTGCGCGCCGTCGGCGAAGAGCTCGCGCCCGCGCTGGGCATCGCGATCCCCGTGGGCAAGGACTCGATGTCCATGCAGGTCCGCTGGACCGACGGCGAGCGCACGCACGCGGTCGTCGCCCCGGTCACGCTCTACGTGACGGCGTTCGCGCCCGTCGGCGACGTCCGTCTCGCGCTCGACCCGATGCTGCGTCGGGACGCGGGCTCGACCTCGTTGCTGCTGGTCGATCTCGCGCGCGGCAAGCAGCGGCTCGGCGCCTCGGCCCTCGCCTACGTCTTCGGCCAGCTCGGCGACGAAGCGCCCGACCTCGACGATCCGGGCGCGCTCCGCGCGCTGTTCGACGCGCTTCGAATGCTGCGCGAGGCCGGGCTGCTGCTCGCGTACCACGACCGCAGCGACGGCGGGCTGCTCGTGACGCTGCTCGAGATGGCCTTCGCGGCGCGCGTGGGCCTGGACATCGACGTCACGCGCCTCGGCGACGACCCGATCGCGGCGCTCTTCTGCGAAGAACCGGGCGCGGTGGTCCAAGTATGCGAGGCGCACGTCGAGCGCGTCGTTGAAGCCTTCGCGCGCGCCGGTTTGCCCGGCGCGGTGCAACCCGTTGCGCGGCTGCGTCCCGATCGTCGTGTGCGGGTCGTGCACGCCGAGCGCGTGCTCTACGACGAGTCGCTGCGCGCGCTGCGCGCGCTGTGGAGCGAAACGACGTGGCAGATGCAGCGGCGACGCGACGAGCCGCGGTGCGCGGACGAAGAACACGAGTTGCGGCTCGACGAGGACGATCCCGGTCTGCGCTACGCGCCGACGTTCGATCCCCAGCAGGACATCGTCGCTCCGTACGTTGCTCGGGGCGCACGGCCGCCCGTCGCGGTCCTGCGCGAGCAAGGCGTTAACGGCCATCCCGAGATGGCGGCGGCGCTCGCGCTGGCCGGGTTCGAGCCCGTCGACGTCTGCACCACCGATCTGATCGACGGGCGCGAGGATTTGCGCGCCATGAAGGGGCTCGTCGCCTGCGGCGGTTTCTCCTTCGGGGACGTGCTGGGCGCGGGACGGGGCTGGGCGTGCTCGCTCGCATGGAACGAGCGGGCACGCAGCGCCATCGAGTCGTTCTTCGCACGCACGGACACGTTCGGGCTCGGCGTCTGCAACGGTTGCCAGATGCTTGCCGCGGCCTCCGAGCTCGTTCCCGGCGCCGATCCGTGGCCGACGTTCGAGCGCAACCGCAGCGAACAGTACGAGGCGCGGGTGGTGGGCGTGCGCGTCGAGCCCAGTCCTTCGGTGCTCCTGCGCGACATGCAGGGCTCGGTTCTGCCCGTGGTCGTCGCGCACGGCGAGGGACGCGCGAGCCCCCGCCCCGGCCGTTCTCTCGAAGCGCTCGAGCGGCAGGGGATGGTGGCGATG
The DNA here is from genome assembly GCA_025054695.1 of Myxococcota bacterium. GTDB lineage: Bacteria > Myxococcota_A > Polyangia > Polyangiales > JANWZI01 > JANWZI01. The sequence continues at coordinate 4,704 of JANWZI010000158.1, forward strand.
CGCTACGTCGACGGTCATGGAAGGCCGACCGAGCGTTACCCGTACAACCCCAACGGATCACCGGGCGGCATCGCCGCGGTGTGCAACGCCGACGGCCGCGTCACGATCATGATGCCGCACCCGGAACGGACGTTCCGCGCCGTGCAGATGTCCTGGCGGCCCCCCGAGCTGCGTGGGCCGTGGAGCCCCTGGATGCGGCTGTTCTTCAACGCGCGCCGCTTCGTGGACTGACAGCGGCGGTCAGGTCGATGGATGGTGGTTCGGACTCGGGCTCGGCCTCGGTCCCGGACTCGGTCTCGGACTCCGACTCGGACTCGGTCTCGGACTCGGCCTCGGACTCGGACTCGGTCTCGGGCTCGGTCTCG
>JANWZI010000159.1 GCA_025054695.1 Myxococcota bacterium
TTCGGACTCGGACTCGGTCTCGGGCGTCGCCTCGGCCTCGCCCTCGCCCTCCGACTCGAGCTCCGTCAGCGTCTGCGTATCCGCGGGCCGCGTCGGCGGGGCCCGGCGAGCGGGCCGGCGTCCGCAGGTTCGGTCATCGCGTCGAGCCCCGCGTCGTGCGCGACCGGGACGAGAACGAAGCGGGCCTCGCCGGCGGTGACGAGCACCTCGCGTTGCTGCGGATGGTGGCCTTCGAGCACCAGTCGCAGCAGGACGCGCTCGGGTCGGTTTGGAAGGTTCAGGGTGACGGGCGTGACCGCCCCCGTTTCCTCGCCGTCGACGTACACGCGCGCGCCGCTCGGCTCGGACAGGACGTGCAGGGTGGTCGATACCGGCGCATCGGTGTGCGTGGCGCTCGACGCGTCGGTTCCGATCGATTCCCGTGCGGTGCGTCCGGGCGCCTCTCGACCCGAGGGCTGCACGCTGGGACCCGGATTGGGGGCGAACGGCGCGCGTTCGCTTCCGAGCGCCCGGACCACCGCCCAGCCGCCCACCGCGGCGACGAGCAGCGCGAGGGCCGAAGCGGCGGTTCGCCACGCGCGGTTTCGTGAGGATGGCGGCGGCAGGATAGGCCGGATTGCGGCCAGCACCTGACCATCCACAGCATCGCGCCGCTGGGTCGGAGAGCCGGAGCCGTCGGGGTCGTCGCGCCGCGGCTCGACGGATGGGTCTTCGACGTCGGGCAAGGCGCGCGGCAGCGCCTCGAGCCGTGCCGGATCGATCTCGAAGGGCCCGGCGGGCGCATGGTGAGGCAGGACCGGCAGGGGTGCGGCACCCTCGCGATCGGGAACCCATTCGGCCACGAAGCGCGCGATCGCGCTCATCGTGGGGACGATTCGGCGCGACGCCATGGCCTCGACCAAGGCCTCGATGACGGCGTGCATGTCGGCAGGCCGACCGTCGGGGTGGGGGGCGAGGCAACTAGCGATCAGCCGATCGAGGTCGCGGGGGAAGCTGGGTGCGATCCGGCGAGGGCGCTGGTAGCGCGCCGAGAGCACGCGGTGGAGCGGATCGGGCTCGTCCGAGGTGTCGTACGGATGCTGACCGACGCACATCTCGTAGAGCAGCACGCCGAGCGCGAACAGATCGGCGCGATGGTCGACGGGGGCCGTGCGAGAGAGCTGCTCGGGCGCGATGTAGCCGTAGGTTCCCTTGATGACGCCCGTGCGCGTCTCGTAGACCTTCGTCGCGGCCTTGGCGATCCCGAAATCGATGAGCTTGACCGCTCCCTCGTAGCTCACCATGACGTTGGCCGGGTTCAGGTCGCGGTGCACGACGCGCAGGGGCCGGCCGTGCTCGTCGCGCAGCGTGTGGACGTAGGCGAGCGCCTCGGCGATCGCGAGCCCGATGGGCAGCGCGATGCTCTCCGGGAGGGCCGGCGTGCCGCGCTCGGCGCCGGCCTGGAGCAGATCGCTGAGCGTCGGTCCCCGTACGTACTCCATGACGAGGAAGTGCGTATCGTCGATGGACCCAAAATCGAGCACGTGGGCGATGTTCGGGTGCGAGAGCGCGGCCATCAGTCGCGCCTCGTCGAGGAACATCGTCACGAACTCCTCGTTGCCGGCGTACACGGGCAGGATGCGCTTGAGGACCACCGTCCGCTCGAGGCCGTCGAAGCCCTGCTCGCGGGCGAGGAGCACCTCGGCCATGCCGCCCGTGGCCAGCCGCCGGACGATCCGGTAACGGCCGATGCGCTCCACGTCGGAAACAATGTAGCGCGGCGCACGCGCCCACGCGGTCGGGAGCACCCAGGCCGTTGGCTTCCCTCGCCGCACACCGTTCGCTACGCTGCGCGCCGGCCGGGAGGTTCGCCATGGCGCTTCGTCTCGCATGCGGTTCGATCCTCGCGCTGCTCCCATCGGCGTTCGGTTGTGGCTCCTCGCACAGCCCCGGCGGCTGGCGCGACGCGGACATCACGTTCGACGCGCCGCTTCCCGACGCGACGGCCGACGGAACGACGGTGCCGGAGGGGGGTGCGGACGCGCGGGTGCCGCGGTGCGGGGACGGCGTGCTCGATCGCGGCGAGATGTGCGACGACGGCAACCGCACAAGCGGCGACGGGTGCTCCGACCGCTGCTTCCGCGAGGCGTACTGCGGCAACGGCCGCCGGGAGATGGAGGAGGTCTGCGACGACGGCAACAACCGCTCGGGGGACGGGTGCAGGGCCGACTGCCGTTCGGACGAGACGTGCGGCAATGGGGTGCGCGACGTGGCCGTCGGGGAGCGGTGCGACGACGGCAACCGCGTGGGTGGCGACGGATGCGCCGCCGACTGCACAAGCCTGGAGGGGTGCGGCAACGGCACGATGGATCCGGGCGAAGAGTGTGACGACGGCGGCCTGCAGCCGTGGGACGGGTGCGGCGCCGATTGCCGCAAGGAAGTGGCCTTCGTCGTCGACTCGTTGCGGATCGCCGGCCGGGACATGGGCTGCGATTTCTCCGGCGACGGCCGGCCCGATCACGCGCTGGCGCGAGCGCTCGGCGTGGGCGTCGAGCTGATCAACGACATGTTCCTCGGCGGTGCCATCCGCGACGGCGACGTCATCATCCTGCTCTCGATGCTCGATCTGGACGATCCGGCGGGCGTCGAGGACGCCTCGCTCACGGTCGCGTGGATGCAGGGCGAGGATGCTGATTCGGACCCGCGCAACAATCTCGGCGGCATGGGACAGTTCCGCGTCTCGCGCGGCGCGTTCGACGAGCGCGGCGTTCCTGCAACGGCCTTCGCGAGTCGCCTGGCGATGCGACGGCTGCAAGGGGGGCCGGAGGACGTGGTCATTCCGGTGATGTTCATTCCGCTCGACGTGCGCCAGAGCCGCCTGTCGGCCACGACCCGCGCAATGGGGGGGCAACTGGCGGGACTCGATGACGGAATGCTGTGCGGCGCGGTCCCCGTCTCGCTCTTCGCGCTGTTGCCCAATCCGCTCGACATGTTCGGCATGGGCATGAGCGACCCGCCCTGCGCGGATCCCAGCGTGCCTGCCAACATGGCCGACGTGCTCGTCGGGGGCGCCGAGGTGTTCGGCATCCGCATCGGCGGTGTCGGTCCGGACGTGGATCTCGATCGCGACGGTCTGGAGACGTTCGAGGTCGCCCGCGGGATGGGGTGTCAGGCGGTGATCACCGCCTGCATCGACGGGGACGGGACGCGCGTCGAGGGACGCGAGTGCGTCGCCGACCCCCGCTTCGAGGACGGATATTCGACGGCGCTGCCGTTCACGGCCGTCTCGGCCCGCATCGTCGGCGTGGCGGGGGGCATGATGGAGCCCCCGCGTCCGTGAGCGGACACGCCGTGCGCGACGCCGGGGCGGATCGGACGGGCCACTCCGTACTGGACGAGGCGCACGGCCATCGCCTTCGCGGGCAGCGTGACGCGGCGCTCCGCGTCTGCGTCGCGATGCTCGAACGTGAGCCGGCGCACGTCGGCGCCGCGTCGCTCGCACTCCGCTGCCTGATCGACGCCGAGGCCGCGGGCCCCGTCGGCGGGGAAGTGGCGTTGCGATTGGTCGATGCCTACGTGCGTCGCGGCGACCTGCCCGCGGCCGTCGTCGCCGCGTCGATGGCAGCCGAGCTCGGGGAGGACCGCGCCGCCGCACTCGGGCGGATCGCAGAGGCCTTCGGCAAGGGAAGCTCACGCCTCTCGGACGTGCCTCCCGCGCCTCCGCCTCTGCCGGCACCGCTCGAGCCGCGACCCGGCCTGGCGCGACTGTCCGGTCACGCCCTGCACCAGCGTGCCGAGCGAGCGCTCACGGCATTTCTTGCGGCCGAGGATCCGGTCGCCGCCGATTCACGGCTGCCGCGCTTGCCCCTGTTCGGCGCGCTCGAGCCCCCGGCGCTCGCGCACTTGCTCGAAACGTTCGAGGTGCGCGAGGTCGACGCCGGACGGACCGTGGTCGAGCAGGGCTCCGAGGGGCACGAGGCGTTCGTCGTCGCGCGGGGCTTGCTTCGGGTGACGCGCGCCAACGAGCCGGGCGAAGGGGAGGCGACGGTGCTCGCGGTGCTCGGGCCCGGCGCCATCTTCGGGGAGATGGCGCTCCTCTCCGATGCGCCCCGGGCGGCCAGCGTCGTCGCGATCGAGCCGTCCCAGCTCCTGGTGACGGGCCGCAGAGCGCTCGAGGCGCTTGCGGCGCGCGAGCCCGCCATCGGCAAGGAGCTCGGGGATTTCTGCCACCGGCGGATGATCGCGAACTTGCTGCGTACGAGCAGAGTCCTGCAGGTCATCGGGCCGGCCGAGCGGGCGCAGCTCGTCGGTCAGTTCAAGGCATGTTCCTTCGATCCGGGCGAGCGGCTACTCGAGAGAGGCCGCGAGTCGAGCCGGCTGTTCCTCGTGGCGTCCGGGAGCGTCGACGTGGTGGGCCGCGACGCCGACGGCGATACGCTGCTGCTCGCGACGCTCGGGCCGGGCGACGTCGTCGGCGAGATCTCGCTCGTGCTCCGGCGGCCCGCGACCGCCGACGTGGTCGCGCGGCATCCGACGATCGCGCTCACGCTCGAGCGCGAGGCGTTTCACGCGGTCATTCGTGCCCACCCGGCGCTGCTCGCGGAGCTGTACGATCTGGCGACGCGGCGCGAGGAGGAGACACGCAGCGTGGTCGCCCAGCAGGCCGTGGACGTCGACGACGCCGTGCTGCTTTGACGACCGTCGTTGGCGGACGGAGGCGCTCGGCTTGCTCGATCGCGATTCGGACTCGGACACTCGGACTCGGAGTCGGCCTTGGACTCGGATTCGGGCTCCGACTCGGTCTCGCGACACCGCTCGGCAGCTTCCAGCAACGTGACCTCCGTCGTAAGACTCGGTCTCGGCCTCGGGCTCCGACCCGGTATCGGTTGTGCGTTGGGCGGCACGGGATCGCTGGAAGCGCCTGGGTCGCGGTACTAGCTTGT
>JANWZI010000015.1 GCA_025054695.1 Myxococcota bacterium
GGATCCGGGCGCTGCGGCCCCACGCGCCGTTCGACCTCGTGCTTGCCGACCCGCCATGGAATCGCCTGGCCGCCGTGAGCGCCGTGCTCGCCGCGCTGCTCGAGGCCCGTCTGCTTTCCGAACGTGCGCGGATCGTGGTCGAACACCCGAGCCGGACCTCACCGCAATGGCCCGAAGCGCTTCAGTCCGAAGCCCGGTATCGCTATGGTGACACCGCCGTGACGTTGCTCGCGCCGGAGCCGCAGCGATGACCGTCGCCATCTATCCGGGATCGTTCGATCCGCTGACCAACGGCCATCTCGAGATCCTGCGAAGCGGGCTCGTGGCGTTCGAACGGATCGTGGTGGCCGTCGTCTCGAACCCGCGCAAACAGGGGCTGTTCAGCTCGGAGGAGCGCGTCGCGATGATCCGCGAGTCGATCGGCGACGATCCCCGCGTCGAGGTCGACGCCTTCGACGGGCTGCTCATGGATTACTGTCGCCGCAAGGGCGTGCGCGTCGTCTTGCGCGGGCTGCGCGCCGTCGCCGACTTCGAGTACGAGCTGCAGATGGCGAACATGAACCGCCATCTGTACCCCGAAGTCGAGACGTGCTTCATCATGGCGCACGACGCGTTCTTCTACGTTAGCTCGAGCCTGGTGAAGGAGGTCGCCCGACTCGGCGGAGACGTGCGGGCGCTGGTTCCGCCGGCCGTCGCACGCCGACTCGCCGCAAAGCTCGCCAGCTCCGGCACGAGCTGAGCCGGGTCCGGCTGCACCCGCGCGCGGCGCACGAGCCCGAGCCGGACGAGCGCATCGAGCGCGCATCGGTCGTCCAGGCCGACACGACCGCGCCACAGCGCCTCGAGCGCGGACTCGTCGCGCGCCACCGCCTCCCGCACGCGCAACCAGCCCCGCAGGTAAATCGCGTCGCGCGCGAGGCCACCTCCGCGATGCACGCGCTCGGCAAGCACCACCGCGTCGGACGGGTCGAAGCCGTGCTCGCGCACCAGCGCACGCGCCGTCTCCGTGAAGCTCGCGCCTTGGTGCACCGAATCGACAGCCAGCACCCGACCCGCGAGCATGCGCAGGCGCGCCGCGTCGAGCAGACCGCTGCGCTCCTCGAGCAGCACCGCCAGTCCCTCCTGGTCGACGAGGCTCCCTGCGGTGCCGATCGCACAAAGGCCGAGCGGCTGGGCGCGGCCGTTGGCGGCCACCGTGAGGTGGCCGAGCACCTCGTGGACGAGCACGCGGAGCGCCTCGCGTACGCCGAAGGCACGGTCCGCGAGCAGCAGCGTGCGGTCCCCGGACGCCGCCGACGCCGTCAATCTCGGCTCGACGCGGATCGAAACATCGAGCCCCACACGACGCACGAGACGACGGGCGAGCGCCTCGACGCACGGACGATCCGCCGGCGCACGCGCCGCGAGGCGTCGGGGCTCGCGCGTCGGCGCGACGGCGGAAACGATGGCACGCGCGAACGCGGCGAGATCGACCGTGGCGCCCCCCCAACGAACCAGGACCCTGCCACAGCCGAAACGTGCGCGACACAGCGGGCGGAGCCGCTCGGGGCGTCCGACGGCGCGCAGGATCTCGGCGTCCGCGCGCATCTCGTCGATGCGCGCCGCGTACAGCGCGGCGGCCGGACCCGCATCCGTGGCACGGCGCGCAGCGTCGTCGAGGCGAGCGTCGAGGTCCGGCCGAAGCGCGACTTGCACCGGAGACAGCCGTGGCTCGAGCCGTTCGCCGCGACGCAACGCGCGCGCGAGGCGGGCGCGCTCGCGCACCACGTCGTCGCCCGTCAGTGCGAGCAGGGGACGGGTCTCGCGGCCGAGAGCGGTCAGGGACGCGTCGAGCTCGGCGCCTCGGCGCACGTCGATGGTCGCGCGGGGCCCCGTCGTGCTCACAGCAGCTCGGTGGCCCGTTCGGCGAGCTCGCTGCGCTCGCCCTTGGTGAGCGTGACGTGCCCCGCCAGGGGCTCCTGCTTGAAGCGTTCGGCGACGGTGGTCAGCCCGTTTCGCGCGGCGTCGACGTAGGGATTGTCGATCTGATAGGGGTCGCCGGTCAGCACGATCTTCGTCTCGCTTCCACAGCGCGTGATGATCGTCTTGACCTCGTGGGGCGTCAGGTTCTGCGCCTCATCGACGACCAGATACTGGTTGGGCAGCGAACGGCCGCGAATGTAGGTGAGCGGCTCGACCTCGATGATCCCGGCGGCCACGAGCTCCTGGTAGCTGCGGCCCTGCGCGCCGCGCGCGCGGCCCACCGTGAAGATGTACTCGAGATTGTCGAAGATGGGCCGCATCCATGGGTTGAGTTTCTCCTCGATCGTGCCCGGCAGGTAACCCACGTCGCGCCCGAGCGGGAAAATGGGCCGGGAAACGAGCAGACGCGCGTGCGTCCCTTCGTCGACGACACACCGCAGCGCGGCGGCCAGCGCGAGCAGCGTCTTGCCCGTCCCCGCCTTGCCGACGAGCGTGACCAGGCGCACGGCCGGGTCGAGCAGCAGATCGAGCGCGAAGTGCTGCTCGAGGTTGCGCGGCCGCACACCCCAAGCGCCCTCCCGTCCCCCACGCAGCGGCTGGACCAGCCCCCGTCGTCGCTCCGCCCGGCCGAGCGCGGTGCGCCGGGGCTGCTCGGCATCGCGCAGCACGAGGCAGGCGTTCGGGAAGGGCACCGGCACGCCGAGCTCCTCGAGCGGCACCTCCTCGCGTCGCGCGACGCGGTCGACGATCTCGCCGGGCACGTCCATTTCGACGATTCCGCTGTACAGCTCGTCGAGCGGGATGCTCGGGTTCTCGTAGTTCTCCGCGCGTAGCCCGAGCGCGTCAGCGCGGATCCGCAGGTTGCTGTCCATCGTCACGAACACGACGGGCGTGTCCCGGTGCCGGTCGCGGATCTCGAGCGCCGTTTGCAGGATCGCGTGATCCATCGCGGCGTGATCGAGGCGGCGAAGCCGCCGCGGGTCGTCGGGCACGGCCACCCGCAACAGGCCACCGCCGTCGAGCCGGACGCCGGTGCGCAGCGATCCGCCCGCCCGATCGCGCAGCTCGTCGAGCTGCCGCGCCACGTGTCGCGCGTTGCGTCCGAGCTCGCTCGACTCCTTCTTGAACTGATCGATTTCTTCGATGACGTGAATGGGGACGACGACGTCGTTGTCCTCGAACTTGTCGAACGCGCGCGGATCGTGAAGCAGGACGTTGGTGTCGAGAACGTAAATCTTGTGCACCGACGCCGCTTGTAGCACGCCGATCCGGGCCGGGCGTCGTGCCTGCGGGCCGGAGAGGACCGCCGCCGCGCCGTGGGCTAGCCTGCCGCGCCGATGCGTGCCGTCCTCCTCGAACGACTTCGCCGACGGGCCGGCGAGCCCCCGAGGGTGTACGCACACCGCGGCGCATGCCGCAAGGCTCCGGAAAACACGCTGCGCGCCATCGAAATCGCGCTCGACGAGAGCGCCGACGGAGTCGAGATCGACGTGCGCCCGTGCGGAAGCGGGGAGCTGGTTCTCGCACACGATCCCGACCTGTGGCGCGTCGCGGGCCTGCCGCGTGCGGTGCACGAGACGCCGTGGTCGGTCCTGCGACGCGTCGATCTGGGCGGGGGCGAACGCGTTGCGCTCCTCGAGGATGCGATGTCCCTGGTCGCCGCACGCGACGCGTTGCTGAACGTGGAAGTCAAGGCCGACGTACCCTCCCGTCTCGAGCTCGTGCGCGCGCTGCGTCGCCTCTGGGAACGGCTCGAACCGCGCGCGCGCGACCGGTGCTGGCTGTCCACGTTCGACCCGATTCTGTGCGTCGCCCTGCGACGCGCGCTGCCCGAGCCGCCCTGCGCGCTGCTGTTCGACGAAGCGCATCCCATCCCCCGCGTCGGCCGATGGCTCGACGTGCCGCTCCGGACCGAGGGCGTCCATCCGCGTGCGCCCCTCGTGCGCGCGCGCGATCTGCGACGATGGCACCGCGCGGGACGATTCGTCGTGACCTGGACGGTCGACGATCCGGACGAGGCAAGTCGGCTCGCCTCGCTCGGCGTCGACGGCATCATCACCGACGAGCCCGGGCGCATTCGCGCGGCGCTGCACGACGGCTCGCCGTTGGCGCACTGATCGCGAACCGCGGCTCGCCGCCTGGCACGGTTCGTTCGGTGGGCGCGTCGCGCGATCCTCGCCGCGAGCCCGCGATCTCCCTCCACCACGGGCCCGGGCTCGGGCGCGGACTCGGATCCGAGCGCTCCCGCGTGCACCCGTGCGAATGCCCTCGGCGCCTTCAGTTCGCGTACCCGAGCGCTCGCAGTCGCTCGGCGTCCGCCTCGCCGACGTCCACCTGCGTCGCCGTCGCCGCGCCGCTGCGCGCGACCCGCCCCGCCGTCGCGAGCCGCTCGGTGACGAGCTCGGTCACCTCCGGTTGCTCCGCCAGCAGGTCGACGCGTTCCCCGGGATCTTGGTCCACGCGGAACAGCTCCGCCGGCGGCAGCCCGCGTGGATTGCCCGGGTTGGCGACGATGATTTTCAGCTCGCTCGAGCCGCGACGCGTCCGGAGGCTCTCGATCTCGTTGCCCTCGTGCCGTTCGTACGCGTACACGTCGGGCCCGGGCCCCGGCGCGAAGAGATCGCGGCCCTGCACGCCCTCGGGAATCGCGATCCCCATGCGCGCGAGCAGCGTCGGCATCACGTCGATCGATTGCCGCCAGTCGCGGACGACGGTTCCTCCGCGCTCGTTGCCCGGCAACTTGACGAGCAGGGGCACGCGCAGCTGTTCGTCGTACAGGGTCGTGCCGTGCCAGTAGCCGCCGTGGTCCATGAACTCTTCGCCGTGGTCGCTCGTGACGACGACGAGCGTCTCGTCGTACAGGCCGCGCCGGCGCAGTTCGGAGAGCAGACGCCCGAAGTGCTCGTCCCAGTAGGTGATCTCGCCGTCGTACAGCGCGCGCAGCCGCGGGGCCTCCTCGGGGCGTGGGCGCGGGTTGGCCGCGCGCGAGTAGCCCTCGCCGTTGTAGGGATGGACGAAGTACGGATCGTGCGGGTCCATGTAACCGACGAACAGCAGCCACGGCCGATCGCGGGGCGCGCGATCGAGCCAGGCGAAGAGCTCGCGGTTGACGGTCTCCGCGTCCTGGTACGCGCGCCCCGGTCGCGCCGCCAGCATCGACTCGATGCGCTGCCGCAGCGCCTGCACGAGCAGCAGCTTGGCCGCGTGATCGTCGGCGCCGAGCACGAAATCGGGCTCGAGGTAGTGGTACTCGTCGAAGCCCTGATCGAAGGCGAAGAACGGCGCGACGTTGTAGTTGGTCACGAAGCCGGCCGTGTACCAGCCCGCCTCGCCCATCGCCTCGGCGAGCGTGACCACCTCCGCGGGCAGCGCGTCGGCCTTGTCCATCACGGCGTGGTTGGTCGGCAGCCGACCCGTCAGTAGCGAGGCAAAGCTGGGCCGCGTCCAGGACGCGTTGACGAAGAACTGCTCGAAGCGCACCGCGTCGCGCGCGAACGCATCGAGGTGCGGCGTGCGTCCGCGGGCGTAGCCGTATACGGGCAGATGGTCCGCGCGCAGCGTGTCGACGACGATGAACAACACGTTGCGGGCTTGCGGCGGGGCGGCCGGTCGCTCGCGAAGGGCCGGACGAGCCTCGGCGTCGCTGCCGACGAACGCACTGCCCACGGCGGCCGACGCAACCACGAACGCCCCGAAGGCGGGCGAGCCCCATGCACGGAGCATCCAGCCGAAGGGGCGCCGTTCGAGCAGCACGCGCAGCGCCGCGGCCAGGCCCGCGTACAGCAGCACCGCGCAAAGCGCACAGACCGCGAGCACGCCCAGGCCCATCGCACTCTTCCAGACGAGCATTTCGTCGAACGCGTCGCGCCGGATCCGGAACGCACCGAGCGCGAACGCCAGCAATGCGAAGGTACCCGCGGCCCAGCGCGCATAGGCTCGCGCCTCCGGCACCGCGCGCCGACCCATCCACCGGCCGACGGCCGCGAGCACCAGGCCTCCGACCCCCGCCGCGAGCGCTCCGAAGATGCCGTACACGATCGCTCCGTAGCCGAGCACCCACAAGCGCGGGCTGCCGGCATCCGCCGCCAGCACGACCGCCCCTTCCGCCACGCCCACGAGCAGGCCGCCGAGCAGCCCGCCGCATGCGGCGAGCACCGTCGCGCGGACGAGGCGAGGCCGCTGCGCGGGCGGGACGCGCTCGATCGCGGCGTGGGCGAGCCGTTCCCGATCCGGATCGTCGACGCGGATCGAGGGCCGGTAGCCCGCGCGCCGCGCGAGGAAAATCGGACCGCCGAGCGCGCTAACCACCATTTCGCAGGCGAATCCGAGCGTCGGAATGAGCAGCGCGATGGTGCCGGGCACCCCGAGCCGCTCGTAAATCGCGACGGCCGCGGCCTCGCGCAGCCCGATCCCGTTGATCGACGCCGGCACCAGGGCCGCGAGCACCTGCAGGGCCGAGGCGAAGAAGACCTGACCGACGCCGAGATCCGCGCCCAACGCGTGCGCCGCCGCGACGTACACGCCGAAGTGACAGCTGTGCGTGCCCACGCCGAGCAGCGCGGCCTGCACGAGCAGCTTGCCGCGCCCCTGATACGCGCAGACCGCGTCGACGGCCGTACGCAAGCGGGTGGAGACGGCCGGCGGAAGGGCCCCGGCGATGCGCCGGATCAAGCCGGGCCGCACGAGCAGGAGCAGGCCCACGGTGACGGCGAGCGCGAACAGTCCGTTGAGCAGCAGCACGCCGCTCCAGCCGATCGTCGACAGGCCCCACAGCGAGCCGATCATCACGCACAGTCCGAAGGCGAGCTGCCCGAGAATCGTCTCGACGCCGATGACGACGGCCGCGCGCGCGGTCTTGCCGGTGTGCCGGGCGACGTCATAGATGCGCCAGCCGCCGAATCCGGTGAAACCACCGGGCGTGAACGCACCCCAGAAGCGCGCGATGAGAATCGAGCCCGCCAGGAAGCGCCACGGCGCGTGGATGCCCTGGCCGACGAGCAGCCGTTGCCACCGGACGAGCGAGAATCCGACGCCCAACAGCTGGATGCCGACGGCCGCGACGAGCCACGGCCAGCGAATGGACCCGAGCCGTTCGAGCAGCGCCGCGGCCCCCTCGCGACCGAGCACGCTGCGGTAGATGAGCACGAGGACGGTGACCGTGAACGCGAGCTTGATCGCGATTACGATCGCGCGTCGCAGCGTGCGCTTTCGTTCGGGCTCGCCCACGACCCGCACCGGGTAGCCCGCGCGCGCAAACCGGTCAAGTTCTCGAAGCATCTCGAGACGTGACGGACGCAGGCCCGCGGCCGTGCGCACACGAAGCGGGCTGAAGCTACCTTCGGCATGCTCCCATGCACGTGCGTGACGCACGGCTGCTACGCGCCGTGTACCGGCTCGAACACCTACCCCCGCCCCAGTTTCCCGAGATCGCCTTCGCGGGGCGGAGCAACGTCGGCAAATCGAGCCTCATCAATGCCTGGGTCGGTCGGCGCAACCTCGCCCACACCTCCGCCACGCCGGGACGGACGCGTGGACTTTTCTTCTACCGCGTCGAGTTCGTCCATCCCCCCGCGACGCTCGATCTGGTCGATCTGCCCGGCTACGGACACGCGGCGCGGTCGCACGCCGAGCGCGCGGGCTGGAAAACGCTCGTGGAGGGATTCCTCGAACGCCGCCCCTCCTTATCGGCCGTCGCCGTGCTCGTCGACGTGCGCCGGGGCCTGCGCGACGAAGACCGGCAACTGCTGGAATATCTGCGCACGCTCGGGCGGCCCGCCCTCGTCGTGGCAACCAAGACCGACACGCTCCGCGCGGCCGAGCGGCATCCGACGCTCGAACGGATGCGTCGCGAACTACGGGACGAGCACCCGTTCGTCCCCACGAGCGCCGAGCGTCGGGAGGGACTCGACGCGCTTTCCCGTACCCTTCTTACGCTCGCGGGTTTCACGACGCAGCCGCCAACGGACAGCCGTGGCTGAGGGCACGATCCACGACGTGGGTCTCGCGGCGTCGCGACGCGCAAGAGGGTCCGAGATATCGGGTGCCGTCTCGCCGTACGGTCGCTAGAATGGAGCGAAGACCGTCGATGCAATTCGTCCTGATCGTCCTGATCGGCGCGCTCGGCGCCGCGGGTTGCGCGTCCAGTCACGACCCGGACACGGGTCCCGACGTCGCTTCGTGCACGCGGGTCAGCGAGTGCGTGCTCGTACCGCGGACGTGCTGCGGGGACTGCGGCGAGCCACGACGCGGCGACGCCCTTGCGCTGCATCGCGATCACGTCGAGGCGAACCGGCGCGAGGCGTGCGCGGGAATCGCCGGCTGTCCGCCCTGCATCGCGTCGCCCGACCCGACGCTGCGCGCGACGTGTGAAGCGAGCCGATGCGAGGTCGTCGATCTGCAGGCGCTTCCGCTGACGGAGTGCAGCCGCGCCGAGGAATGCCGCATTCGCACGAAAGACTGCTGCGAATGCGGCGGCGAGACGAGCCGCGGTTCGCTGATCGCAATCCGCGCCGACCGTGAAGCCGACTACGCCCGACTCGCCTGCGACGAAGGCGCGGCCACCGCGTGCCCCCGCTGTGCGCCGGCCTATCCGGGCGAAGCGATGGCCGGCTGCGTCGAAGGCCGCTGCGTCGTGCTCTGGAGCGACCCCTGAGCATCCGCCGGCCGATCGCCTCGGTCAGGTGAGCGACCCGACGTCGAGCACGCACACGCGCGCGAGGACGCCACGCACGACGCGATCGGGAGCGGAGACGTATCCCGCCCGCGCAAACAGCTTCAGCGATGCCGTGTTGTCGGGACGGATGCACGCGACGAGCCTCTGCAGGCCCAGGCCCCGAGCGATTCGAACCGCCTCGCGCAAGGCGGCGGTGCCGATGCCCCGCCCGCGCGCCTCGGGGGCGAGGTTGATGCCGATTTCGGCTTCGGCGGACGTCTCGTCGGACAGCTCGAAGCGAACGACACCGACCGGCTCGCCCTCGTGCTCGACGACGAACAGCCGCCGCGCGCGTCCCTCCAGCGCGCGCGCGTACCACGCGACGTGCGTCTCCCACGCGATGGGCTCCGGCGTGAACGACGCAGCACGCGAAACGGGATCGTTGGCCCAGCGAAAGACGCGCTCGCGGTCCTCCTCGCGGGCAGGACGAAGCGCGATGGATCCGCTCACGACGACACGATCCCACGTGCCGCCGCCGCGCAGTTCGGCCCCGGCGTCGGATCCGGGCTCGAGAGGCCCATCGCGCGCTCGGCGCGACGCGATCGGTACCCCTCAGTACTCGACACGGAACAACTGCTGCCCCATGAGCAACAACGTCCCGCTGCGCACGGTCGCCTGACCGCGGACGCGCACGAACGTTCCGTTGCTCGAGCCCACGTCGGTGAGCACGACGCGTCCGCCCTCGACGTGGATCCGGCAGTGCAGGCCCGAAACGTAGCCGTCGTCGGGGAAGAGGATGTCCCCCCGCTCGCGACCGAGGTACAACCCATCTGGAGGCACGCAGTAGGCGTTCGCCGTCGTCTCGCGACCGATCACGAGCGCGATGCGTCCGACGTAGCCTGGATGCGGGCTACCCATCGTCTCGGTGCCATCGGGCGCGACCGTCGGCTCGGCGAGCCGCTCGAAGCGGATGATCTCCTGACCGATGCGGAAGACCGTGCCGTCGACCAGCTCGTGCGGCGTCTGCGGGGCGATCTTGTAGTAAATGCCATTGAGGCTGTTCTCGTCGCGCACGACGAGCTCCTGCCCCACGAAGCGGAACGTGGCGTGACGCGGCGAGAGGTAACTGTCGGCGGCGAACATGCGGCCGGACTCGCGTCCGATGACCGTTTCCGCGGAACCAAGCGGGTACGACTCGCCCTCGGTCCCGTCGGGGCGGATGTGCACGAGCGAGCCGGCCGCCGCGGCCGCAGCGGCTGGCTGTGCAGGAGGAGTGGGCGCCGTGGCGACGACGGCTGCGGGCGGACCGGTGACGGCGGTGCTCGAAGCGAGCCACTCCTGGAGATTGAAGCCGCACGAACCGCAGAACTTGAACGCCCGCGGGTTGCTGGTGCCGCACTGAGGACAGTCGACGCGATCGGCGCCCGCGGCCGCCGCAACCGGAGCCGGCGCGGGCTGCCCGGTACCGACCGCGGGGACGGCTCGCGGCGAGCCCCGCGGGGCCGCCGGCGTGGACGGAGCCGGGGCCGGAGCAGGGCCGCCGACGACCGGCGCGCCGCCGAACGACGGAACCGCGGCGGGAGACGCAGGAGCGACGGCAGTGGGCGCGACGGGGCTCGCACCCGCCGCCGGCGACCCCGCCCGAGCGAATCCCGACGGCGGCGTCGGTGGCCGGAAGTTCTTCGGCGCATGCGCGGTGTCTCGGGGCAGCTCCGCGCCGCAGCCGAGGCAGAACTTGTAATGGTCCTGGTTCTCCCTGTTGCACCGCGGACAGATGATCACGGAGTCCCTCCCGTCGGGTGCGCAACGCCGAGGCGGCCGTGCCCGCGACGCGTGCGACGGCGCCCGGCAGAATAGGCAACCGCTATCTGCCCGGTCAAGCGCGCGTTTCGCTCCACGGTCCCTTCCTCTATGCTGCGCTCGGGCGGCTTCGTCATCCGATGGCCCATTGCCCGCACTGCTCGACCCACCTGCTGCCCGATCAGGACGTATGCCCGGGCTGCGGTCGGGACGTCGCCGAAGCGGACGAGACCCCGGATCCGTTGATCGGGGCCACGCTCGCCGGCAAGTACCACATCCTCGAGCCCATCGGTGAGGGCGCCATGGGTCGCGTCTACCGCGCCCGGCAGCTCGCGCTCGACAAGCTCGTGGCGATCAAGGTGCTCCACCGCCATCTGGCCACCGACCCGAAGGTGGCGCGTCGCTTCCACCGCGAGGCGAGGGCGGCGGCGCGGCTCTCGCACCCTCATTCTCTCCAGATTCTCGACTTCGGCGAGGCCGAGGACGGCATCCTGTACATCGCGATGGAGCTGCTCGACGGCTGCAACCTGCTCGAGATCGTCGAGCGCGAGTCGCCGCTGACCCCGGCGCGCATCCGCAACATCTGCGATCAGATCCTCTCGGCGCTGCACGCGGCCCACGAGGCCGGAATCATCCACCGCGATCTCAAGCCGGAGAACGTGATCGTCGTCCGACGCGGCGCGGAGGAGATCGTCAAGGTCTGCGATTTCGGCATCGCGAAGATCCAGGAGCAGGAAGGGGGCAGCGCGATCACCGTCCGTGGATTTGTGTGCGGGACGCCCGAGTTCATGGCCCCCGAGCAGGCGCGCGGCGAGGAGCTCGACCGCCGCGCGGACATCTACGCGGCCGGTTGCCTGCTCTACCAGCTCCTGACGGGCGAGATGCCCTTCGTCGCCGAGAGCGCGCTCGGCGTCATCACCAAGCACCTGACCGAGCAGCCCGTCCCACCGCGCCGACGCCGCCCCGAGTGGAACATCCCCGAATCGCTCGAGCGCGTCACCCTGCGCGCGATGGCGAAACGGCGCGAGGACCGCTTCGCCGACGCGCCCGCGATGGCCGAGGCCATCGATCGCGCCGTCGAAGCCCTGGGCGCTCGCGCCGACGAGCCGCTCGGACGCGCGGCCGGCACGATTCCGGCGCGACGCACGACCCGCGCGCGTTCGAGCGCTGGCAGGTCGGCCGTGGCGGCCTCGAGCGAAGTGCGCCTTCCCGTGTCGCGCGGGCGGCGCTGGTGGATCGGGGCGCTCGCCGCCGCCGCGGCCGCCGGGCTTCTCGTCGTGGGCCTGCGCGCGGGCTCGGGCGGGTCGATCGCCGCGGGCCCGGGCCCGCAAAGTGCATCCCGGTCCGCGTCGCAGGAGCAGACACCGGTGCCCGACGGGGCGCAGACCGTCTCGAGCCCGTCACGCGAGGCACGACGGATGCCCGAAACCATCGCGACAGCGCTCGATGCCGCCACGCCGCAGCCCGTCGGGGAGCTCGAACGGCCCGAGAACGCGGCAGCGACGTCCGATCGGCGACCACGGCGCGAAGAACGCCCCGCGACGCGCCGTCCCGCCCATGCAGGGGACCGCAACGAACGCACGACCACGCAGCGTACCGACGAAGCATCGAGTGGCCCCGTTCCCGGAGGCGGCTCGGACGATCCGGAACCGAGTCCCCCACACCCCTCGACCAGCCCGCCCGAAGCCCCGTCGAGCCCCGACCCCGTCCAGCAAGCGCTCACGCGCGGGAGACAATCGCTCGTGGCCGGAGACGTGCGCGCGGCGATCGAGGCCTTCGAGCACGCGGCCCGCCTCGCTCCGCGCAATGCCGAGGTACACAAACAACTGGGACGCGCGTACATGCGAGCTGGCGACGCCGACCGGGGGCGGCAGGCCTACCGGCGCTACCTGGAACTGGCTCCGGACGCGCCGGATCGGGCCTTCATTGAGCGGACGATGCAGGGCAACTGATCGCGCCGATCAGGTTGGTTGATGGCACGGATCGAGGTTGCGTGTCCGACTCCGAGCCCGAGTCCGAGCCCGAGACGGAGCCAGACCCCTAGTCCGAGATCAAGACAGAGTCTGAGTCCGAGAGGGGGCCCGAAACCACGTCGCACTCCACGCACCGTCGCAACGGGTCGAGCGTGACGACCGTTGCGGCGCGGCTGTGCCGGGCATCGCGCGGTGCTAGCCTACGGACGTGACGCGCGGACCCTCGACGCTACCCAGCGGCGGCCGGCCGCTCGGCGAGGAGGAGCGGCGAGCT
This sequence comes from Myxococcota bacterium, assembly GCA_025054695.1. Classification (GTDB taxonomy): domain Bacteria; phylum Myxococcota_A; class Polyangia; order Polyangiales; family JANWZI01; genus JANWZI01. The sequence continues at coordinate 12,662 of JANWZI010000015.1, forward strand.
CTGCAGGCCGAAATGGAGCGCATCGTCGACCAAAGCCACCTGTTTCGCTCGCTCGACGCGCCGGGCCGAGAGCGACTGCTGGCCTCGGGTTACGTGTGCAGCTTTCCGGCGGGCACGACGATCATCCAGCAGGACGAGGCCGGCTTCACGATGTACCTCGTGCTCGAGGGCCGGGTACGCGTCGAAACTCGAACGTCGACGGGCACCGTCCAGCTCGCGGAGCTCGGCCGCGGCGCGTGCATCGGCGAAGTCGCCGTGCTGACCGGCACCGAGCGCACCGCGACCGTCGTCGCGCTCACCGACGTCGACTGCGTCGCCTTCGCCCAGCATCGGATCCAGCGCATCCTCGACGACTACCCGCGCGTGCGCGAGCTTCTCGAGCGGCTCGTCGACGCGCGGGCGCGGCACACCATCGAGCGCATCGTCGGCGGCGGCGAGCCGGGCTGACGACGGGACTGGCTCGCAGTCGGGTTCGAACCCGGGCTCGGATTCAATCTCGCTTTCGGTCTCGGGCCTGAGCCGAGGGTCGGACTCCAACCCGGACTCCGGGTCGAATTCGGGCTCGGCCTCCGACTTCCGTGCGGCCCCGCAAACGCCCCTCGTCGGCAGCGGCCACCGCGATCACCGACGCGAGATGGCCTTCGTGCTGCGTTGCGATCGAACGGAGCCGGGCTGTAGGATGCGCCCCTTGCCGCGCGCCCGTTCGCGCGGCGCCACGGCCCGGAAGGACTTCGATGACGGCACCTCGAGACGTGTTGCGAGGCGAGCTCGAGCGGCACTTCGAGCTCGAGGACATGAAGCGGCTGGCGGTCGAGTTGCTGGCGACCGATCCGGAAGCGGTGGGAGGCACCTCGAGCAAGGCGGCCTTCTCGCGCGCGCTGGTGGACTGGTGCGCGACGCACGACGGCCTCGAGGCGCTCTCCGACGCCATCGTGCTGGGAGGCGGCGGGCGCGAAGCGCGCGAGCGCCTGCGCGTCGTCTTCGAGGACATCGTCGGCGAGGAACTGCGGCCCGGAACGGACGTTTCGGGTTTCCGCATCGTCAAGCGGATCGGCGAAGGAAGCATCGGCGTCGTCTACCAGGCCGAGCGCGCCGACGGGGCAGGGGGCACCGAGCGCGTCGCGCTCAAGGTCGTGCGGCGCCGGCTCGCGCGGGACCGCGCCGCGGTACGCCGGTACACCACCATCTGCAGGGCGCTCGCGCGAAGTGGCGCGCCGGGCATGGCGCCCGTGCTCGGCGTCGGAGTGCTCGAGGACGGCCGCCCCTGGGTGGCCACGCGCTTCATCGACGGACCCACGCTCGCCGCACGCATCGCCCGCGTCGGGCCGATGCACATCAACGAGGTGCGACCCGTGATGCGTACGGTGCTCGAAGCTCTCGAAGCGCTGCACCGACGCGGCCTCGTGCACGGTGACGTCAAGGCCGAGAACGTCTTCCTGGTGCGCAGCGCGCCGGGTCCGGACGGCCGGAGCGAGGCGACCGGGGTGCTCGTCGACGGCGGAACCGATCGCCTGCTCGCACGCGGCGGATTCGATGCCGGCGTCTTGCCGCTGTTCGGGTCGGCCAAGATCTGTAGCCCGGAGCTGGCGCGCGGAGCCCCGCTCTCGCCTCAATCCGACGTGTATGCGGCGGGCATCACCCTGTACGAGGCGCTGACGGGCAAGCCACCGTTCTCGGGACCGAGCGCCTGGGACATCGTCGGACAGCACCTGACGGCCCAGGCACCGGAGCCGAGCTCCGTCGCGCCGCGCGGCTGGGTCAGCCGGGAAGTGGACGCGATCGTGCTGCGCGCCATCGCCCGCGATCCGGCCGACCGGTACCGCAGCGCCGCCGAGCTGCTCGAGGCGCTCGAGTCCATCGGGCGCGAGCGCAAGTCGGCGGGGGAACGGCCCCGCGCCGCGCTCGACGAGACGGCGCTGGCGATCGCCGTCGACGCGCTGATGCAGAACCCCGACGAGGAGGAGCGCGCGCTCGCGATCGAACGCGTCGTCGAGCCCGCCGGTGCCTGGGCGCGTGCCGTCGAGGCGCTCCAGCGCGCCGTCGAGGCCGCGACGAGCACGGAAGCGAAAAAGGCGCTGCTTTTCCGCATCGCGCGCATCCAGGAATCCGAGCTCGAATCGCACGACGGGGCGGAGGCCGCCTACCTGCGCGTGCTCGAGATCGACCCCGAGGACGAGATCGCCCAGGTCGGTCTCGAGGAGATCAAACGCGCACGAGGCAAGCCCGAGGATCTCGTCGACCTGCTGCTGTCGAAGGCAGAGCGGGAGCAACTACCGGCGGAGCGAGCCTCCATCCTGCGCGAAGTGGCCGTGCTGTACGAGGAGCGGCTCAACGACCCGGCCCACGCGTTCGTCGTCTGGGTGCAGTCGCTGACCGACGACCCGCACGACGCCCGGGCGCGAGCCGCCCTCGAGCGGCTCGCGGGCGAGGACCCCACCCGATGGAGCGAAGCCGTCCAGACGCTCTCGAACGCCGCCAACGAAGCGCAGGAACCGTCCCGAGCGGCCGCGCTTTGGGTGCTGCTCGGCACGACGTACGCGGTGCATCTGAAGCGACCCGATTTCGCGCTGCAATGCCTGGGGCGGGCCCTGCAACTGGAGCCCACGTCGAACGAGGCCTACGAGGCGATCGCCGAGCTGTACCGACGCGCGCAGAGCTGGCGGGAGCTGGTGACGCTGTATTTGAGGCGCGCCGAGGTCGAGCCCAACCCCGCGCGCGCGCGCGATCTGCGGGTCGAGGCGGCCGACGTCGCCCATCGCTACCTCGGGGACGTCGCCCAGGCCATCGGCCTGTACCAGCAGGTGCTCGAGGCCGACCCCGCGCATCCGCGCGCGGGCGACGCCCTCGAGGTGCTCCACGCCGAGCGCAAGGACTGGGCGGCGCTCGCGCGCCTGCTCGAGGCCCGCTCGCACGCGACGCGCGGCGCCGACCGCGTCGCGGCGCTGCTTCGCCTCGCCGAGCTGTACGAGGACCGGCTCGACGATGCCGACCGCGCTGCGATCCAGTACGAGGCCGTCCTCGCGCACGACGCCGACAATCTCGATGCGCTCAAGGGCCTCGAACGCATCCTGGCGCGCGCGAGCCGACACCGGGAGTTGCTGGCCAATCTGCGACGCCAGCTCGCCCTCGCGCCGACCCCGCGTCAAAAGATCGCACTGCTCGAGCGGATCGGCGCGCTCGAAGAGGAAGAATTCGTCGACATCGAGAAGGCGGTCGAGGCCTTCGAGGCCATTGTCGCGATCGAGCCAGGACACGAAGCAGCCAACGTCGCGCTCGCGCGTCTGTACCGTCGCCTCCAGCGCTTCGACGCGCTCGCCGAAACCCTCGACCGGCACGCGCGGGCGGCATCCGAGCCGTTGCGCAAGGCGGAGCTGCTCCTGCAATGCGCGCGGGTCCTCGCCGAGGACGTCGGCGCGCCTGATCGCGCCCTGCGGGTTTGCGAGCGCCTGCTGGCGGTCGACCCACGGCACGCGCAGGGCCTCGAGCTGCTCGCGCGCCTGCGCGCGCAGACCGGAGATGCGGCCGCGGCGGTCGAAGCCACCGAGCGACTCGCCGAGGCCGAAACGGACGGCCGTCGCAAGGCGGACCTGTACGTGCGGGCCGGTCGCCTCCTCGAGGAGCGTGGCGACCGCGACGGAGCCGTCGAGCGCTACCGCAAGGCGCTGGACGCCCACCCGGCGTGCGTCGAGGCCATCTCGGCGCTACGCGCGATCTACGCCGCCCGTGGCGACGCGCACGGCGCCGTCGAGCTGCTGCAGCTCGAGATCGCCACGGTCGAGGGCGCCATCAGCAAGGCGCGCCTCTACGCCGAGCAGGGCGCGCTGTACCGCGAGCGGTTGAACGACCCGGAACGCGCACGCATCGCCTTTCGCAAGGCGCTCGAGCTGGACCCGACGTGCACGCCGGCGGCCCGTGGCCTGGGCGAGATGGCGTGGGAGCGCGAGCAGTGGGCGGAGGCAGCCAGGCACCTGGAGCCGCTGCTCGCGCGGGCGGGCGAGCTGCCCCGCGAGCAGGCACGCACGCTGTGCGTGCGGTGCGGCGACGCGTTGCGCCGGCTCGGCGAGAACGAGCGGGCGCAGCGTGCCTATCTGAACGCGCGCGGATTCGCGCCCGACGATCGCGAAGTGCTCGAGCGCCTCGCGGAGTTGACGTTCGAGACGGGCGAGCCCGAGGAAGCCGCCTCGATGTACCGCGACCTGCTCGAGCGGTTCGACGCGCAGCTGCACGCCGGAGAGCGCGGTCGAATCCTGTATCGAATCGGCGAAGCGCTGCGCCGATCCGGACAGCTCGACGACGCGGTGGGTTTCCTCGAACGAGCCGCCGAGCACATGCCCGAGTCGCCCGAGCCCCTCGCGGCGCTTCGGCAGGCGCACGCCGCGCGGGGTGACTGGCCGCGCGTCGTCGAGGTGCTGCGCCGCCGCATGGATCACGCCGACGACGCCGAGCGCTTCGAACTGCTCGTGGACGCAGGCGACGTGTTGTTCGGCAAGATGGGTGATCGGCAGAAAGCCGCGCGCACCTGGGTCGCGGCCCTCGAGATCCGCCCCGACGACCGCAATGTGCTCACGAAACTGATGGGGGTCTACTCGGAGAGCAAAGACTGGTCGCGGCTCGTGGAGGTCATTCTCCGCATCGCCGACCTCGTCAGCGACCCGCGGCAGCTGGGCAAGTACTACAACACCGCGGCGGCCATCAGTCATCGCGAGCTCGGACGGCTCGACGAGGCCGCCGATTACTACGGCCGGGCACTGGACGCGGACCCGGAGCTCGAGGGAGCGTTCGAGGGTCTGGTCGAGTGCCTCACGCAGAAGCGCGAGTGGACGGCGCTCGCCGAGGCCTACCGCGCCCAGCTTCGCCGCATGGGCGAGCGTGCACCCGCCAGCCGACGCGCGGCCCTGTGGGACGCCCTCGGCGAACTGGTCCGCACGCGTCTGCAGCGACCCGCCGAGGCCGCCGAGGCCTACGAGCGCGCCGCCGAGCTCGACCCCGACAGCCGCCATCGGCTCGAGATCCTTGCGGAAATCTACGATTCCGACCCACGACGTTGGTTCCACCGCGCCGTCGCCACGCACGCCTCGTTGTTGCGCCGCAGTCCCTATCGCACCGAGAGCTACCAGGCACTGCGCCGCCTGTACGCGGAGCTCGGTCGGACCGATGAAACCTGGTGCCTGTGCCAGGCCCTGCACTGCCTGAACATGGCGGAGCCCGACGAGGAGGACCTGTACCGCCGGCACCGCACGCGTCAGCCCGCCGCGCCGCAGGAGTTCGTCGACGAGTCGATGTGGTTCGACAACTTGTTGCATCCCGACCAGGACCCCCTGCTCACGGGCCTGTTCGCGGTGATCACGCCGGCCGTCATCGCCTCGCGCGCCCAGCGCCTGGAGAGCTTCGGGGTGCATCCGACTCCCGTCGATGCCGAGCGCGACGAGGCCGCCATGGCGCGGATGCTCCACTTCGCGGCCGCCGTGCTGCAGATCCCGCTTCCGCCGGTCCACTACAGGCCTTCGGACCCAGGCGGACTGTCGTTCCTGTTCACCGACCCGCCTCGAATCGGGCTCGGCGCAGCCGCCCTCGCTGGAGGACCGGCCCAGGCGCTCGCGTTCGTCGCGGCCCGTCATCTGTCGTATTTCCGACCGGGCCACTACCTGCGCTACCTCGTGCCCACCGGTTCCGGGCTTCGCGCGTGGCTGCTCGCGGCGCTACGACTCGTCCAGCCCGCGTTCCCCGTACCGCCGGATCTGGCCGGTCCGGTCTCCGAGCACACCGCGGCCCTACGCCAGCACCTGACTCCGCAGAGCCGCGACGAGCTCGCGAGCCTCGTCTCCAGGCTGCTCGCGGCCTCGCCGGCGCTCGACCTAAAGCGGTGGGTCGCATCGGTCGATCTGACCGCCGACCGCGTCGGCTTCGTGCTGTCCAACGACCTCGAGATCGCCGCGGCCATCGTGCGCGCCGGCGGCGACGACGCGGCCGCCGTTCCTCAAAAGGACCGCCTGCGCGAGCTGCATCTGTACGCAGTGGGCACCGCGTATCTCGAGCTTCGCCAGAAGCTCGGAATCGCGATCGAGGCTGGCTGAGGGTCGCGTTCGTCGGGGACGGCGGACGAACCGTGCGCGACGGGACCGATTGCCGGGCCGGGGCTCTGTCCCTAAGCTAGATGCAGATTGTGACTCGACCGACGCCGCTGCGGGTTTCGCGCCAGGCGCCGACGACGGATCCACAACGGACGAGCTCCGACGTCGAACTGCTCGACCCGGAACTGATGGTGCGCGTCACCGGGGCGGCGGGGGCCAATCTGCGCGTTCTTGAGCGTGCCATGGGCGTCAAAGCGGCTCTGCGAGGCGCCACGATCCGGCTCGCGGGGGCACCGCACGACGTCTCGCTGGCCGAACGACTGCTCGCCGACCTGGCGGACCTGGCCGCACGGGGTGCGGCGCTCACCGAAACGGAGGTGGCGCGCGCCGCCGAGCACAAGCGCGCGCATCCCGACGTGAGACTGGCGGAATTGCAGGACGAGGTGGTCCTCGTCGCCGCGTCGCGCAAGATCATCACGCCGCGCGGCCTCGCCCAGCAGCGCTACGTACGCGCGATCGAGACGCACGACGTCGTTTTCGGCGTCGGACCGGCCGGAACGGGCAAGACGTATCTGGCGATGGCGATGGCCGTTCGCGCGCTCGCCGAGCGGCGGGTCAAGCGCATCCTGCTCGCGCGTCCAGCCGTCGAAGCGGGGGAAAAGCTCGGATTCCTGCCGGGCGATCTGGCCGAAAAGGTCAACCCCTATCTGCGCCCGCTGTACGACGCCCTGCACGACATGATGGACATCGACCGCGCCAAGTCCATGCTCGACCGCGGAACGATCGAGGTGGCGCCGCTCGCATTCATGCGCGGACGAACGCTCAACGCCTCGTTCGTCATCCTCGACGAGGCGCAGAACACGTCGGTCGAGCAGATGAAGATGTTCCTCACGCGCCTCGGCCTCGACAGCAAAGCCGTCATCACCGGGGACCCGACCCAGGTGGACCTGCCCCCGGGCCAGCGGTCCGGTCTGCACGACGCGCTCGACCGGCTCGACGGAATCGAAGGGGTCTGCATCTGTCGCTTCTCGGACGCCGACGTCGTGCGCCACCCGGTCGTCCAGCGCATCCTGCGCGCCTACGAACCGCGCGACGAAGCGAGCCGGGCCGGCTGATCGCAGCGGTCGGCGGCGGGACGATGCGGCCCGCGGCTCGATCTCGGGGCTCGGACTCCGACTCGGACACGGTCTCGGGCTCGGGATCGGGCTCGGTCCCCAAATGGGCCTCAGACTCGGACTCCGAGTCGCTCTCAGAATCGGGCACTGTCTCGGACTCGGACTCGCGCTCGGGCTCGGAGTCGGACTCGTTATCGGCTCGGGTCTCGGATTGCAACGCGCGCCAGCGATTGCCCGCGGCCTTGGACCCCGGAAATTCCCTCCTGCCCTCGCGCAGCCCGTTGGTCCCGGTCAAACGATGACTTCGAGCCGGCGAATGCCCTTGCGCGATACGACGACGCGCGCCCGCCGCCACGCGGCGGCGGGTTCCCCTTCCCGGTAGAGTCGGTAGACGAGCGCAATGTTGTACACGCGCGGCGCGATGGCCGTGCCCACCTCGCCGAGGTCCGGATCGGCGAACGCGATCTCGTGTTTCGGATCGTCGGTGTGGACGATCCAGCGCCGTAGGTCGAGCCGCAGGATCTCGGTGAGACCGGCGAACCGCGCGTCGGCCGCGCGCACGCGTGCGGGATGCAGCTCGACCTGCTTGCGGTGGTAGAGCACCGTTTCCGGACGCGCCTGCTCCTCGAGCGGGTGGGCGCGCGTCAACCGCCGCGTGGCGAGCACGTCCGGCGGCAGCGCCGAGAAGGCGACGAAGCCCGCCTGCTCGTCCATCGTGCCGAGCTCCAGGCCCCGTTCACGATCGCGGATCGTCCAGCGCCGGTCGGGGAAATGGCGCGCGACGACGCCGGAGAGCTTGGCTTGGAGCAGCGCCTTGATGCGGTCCTTCATCGCGTAGGCCACCACGACCGCCAGGGCCCAACCGAGGAAGCTTCCTGCCTGCGACGGATCGGTCCCGCTGACGAGCGCCGCCGCGAGCGCGAAGGCCATCGCGATGGCCGCCGCGAGCGCGTGAAAGAGGTGCAGCACCCACGTCGCGGCCGGGCGCACCTCCGGAGACAGCCACAGCACCGACGAAGTGAACCGCTTGAGGACGTGCCTGCGGAATTCGAGCTCCTCGACCTCGCGCGCACCCATCCCCGCGCGTCCTCCGGCAGGCATGCCGCGTTGTTGACGGTATCGGGCCTCGCCAACCGCGAGCGCTTCCAGGCGTTCGGTCACCTCGAGAGGCGCACCACGCGCCCTGGCGTCGAGCGCCAGCTCCGCCGCGAGGGTTTCCACCAGGCGCGAGACGTCCTCGTCGACCCACTGCGCGGCCGTCCGCAACGGGTCCGGCCGCGTCGTCGCCCCGTCGACCAGTCGCCGCAGCCGTCGCGTCATTCGCTGCGCCCCCTCGACCAGTCTCGCCGACAACGAGATCGCGGCATCCCGCTCCACGCCACCGGCGGACAGGCCCTCGCGCACCGCGTCGCGCAGCTCGACTCCGGCCGCGCGCACGCGACACGCGAACAGCCGCAGCTCCCGCACCGCCTCGGCGTCCTCGCCACGCGCGAGCGCGGCCTCGACCGCGTCGAGCGGCTCGCCGTCGAGGTCCTCCCACGCCGAATCGGGGACTTCGAATCGCACGTACGACTGTAAATCCGCGTACAGGTCGCTCTTGTCGTAGGTGCGACTGTCGAGGCGCAAGCTCTCGGGCGCGAAGAAATACGCCTCCCAGACGTAGCGCACCGGCTCGTCGCCGGCCCGTGCTTCTCCGAGCTCGTAGTCGAGCCCCATCTCGAGGTGCGTCCGGTCGTGTACGCGCACGGCCACTGCCGCACGCCGCACGCGTGGCTCGGCGCTCATCGGCGTCGTCGCTGCGCCCGAAGCGACCGGTTCGGACCCCACGAGCGAGGTGCGAGGTGTCGTCACGGCTGCGACACGAGCTCGTTACATCATAGCGCGCTTCCGTCACACAAGCCCGTGCATACGCGAATCCGTCGGACCCCGTGTGCCTCTCGGACCGGACTCAAGCCGGAGAGCACACCGGCCCACGAGGACGAGAATCCTCGCGGGCCGGTATGTCATCCCCGCAACGCGCTCAGTTCTCGACCAGCTCGGCGACGGCCGACGATCGCCGTGGCCGATCGCGCAGCGTCGTCTCGCCGCTGAGCACCATCATCGGTCGGAGCCGACGCAGCGTCGCCCGGCCGATGCCACGCACCCGCAACAGGTCCTCGACCGTGCGAAACCGACCTCCGAGCCGCTGACGCAGTTCGAGAATCGCCGCCGCGCGGGCCGGACCGATGCCCGGCAGCCGCTCGAGCTCCTCCGCGCTCGCGGTGTTGACGTTGACGACCCCCTCCGCCGCACGCTCCGCCTCCGGCTCCGCGACGGGGGCCGGCTGGCGCATTGCCACGGCGCGCGACCCACGCGACTGCGGCTGCGCCTGAGCGTCGGTCACGAGTCCGACGCCCATCGTCACCGCGATCACCGAGAGCCAGACGCGCACCGCGCCCCCGACCTTCGGCTCCTTCCACGATCCCTGCGGGTTTCGACCCCTGTTCCTCATGACACGTCCCTCCTTTCTCGTTTCCTCTGCACTTGGGTTCGACCGGCCCCGCGAATCGAAGCCGGTGAGACGTCTTCATCCGTCGAGCGAGCCCGCCTCCGCCCAGCCGTTGGGGCCGGCGATCAGCTCCGCGCCGTTGGAACGGCCGCGCTCGTCGAACGGCCGGTAATCGCGGATCTGCAGTTGGCCGTTGGTCGGAACCGCGTCGAGGTAGACGTTCAGGCTTCCGTCACGGTTCGTGTAGGCGGCGCCGATGCGGACCCAGTGCTTTTTCTGTCCGCGCTCGACGATCGTGTAGACGACCTTGAACTCCCGTCCGTTTCCGCTTCGCTCCATGGCCTGCCTCCGAATTGCGCGCCTCGTGCGGCGCTGTCGGAGGCACGGGGCTGCAGCAGCCGGACCGTGGCACCGATCGCGTGATTTCGGAGGGTTGTAGTGCGGCTTGCGGCGAGGACGCCGCACGCGCTGGCGAGCTTCGTCAGCGGTCGGCGCCGGCGGCGACTTGACTCATCGACCCCTTCGATAGGCTCTCGAGACCGATGCCGACTCGAAGACCGAGACCGGCCCCGTGACCCGGAACCATCCCGAGGAGGGAACCCGACGCCGAGCCGCGATCGTGCCGTACGCCCTCCCGCGCCGCGAGGTCGAGACCGCGTCGAAGGCGGCAGCTGCGTCGTCGGGCGCTCAGCGAATCGTGGCGTCCGCGTTGCCGCGACGCGTGATCTCGCCGTCGAACGTGACGCCGACGGCGTCGAGATCCGCGTTGCCTTGCAATTGCGCCGCAACCCGCCCCGCGCCGGTGACGCGTCCGCCCTGCAACCGAATCGTCGCGTTGCCCCGCGCCACGATGGCCGGTCCCGCCTGCGAGCGCAGCGTGCAGTTGATGCAGTCGACCGTGCAGTTCCCCCCCGCGTGGATCGCCGGCCCGGACGGATTGTCGATGACAGCCCCCACGAGGTCGACGTCGTCGTTCCCTCCACAGTGCACCGGAGTACCGGCCGGAACGCTGGAACCGCCGCCCTGGACCACCACGGTCCCCGAAGCGACCGGCGGCGTCGAATGGACGACGACCGTGCTGCCACCGCCCTGAAGGACTGTCCCTCCGCCGGACGCCGTCACAGTACCCCCGCCGCCCTGCACGACGACGGTTCCTTGCGCGGGCGGCGGAGGCGCCGTCTGAACCTGTACGGTCGCGTGCGCGGGCGGCGGAGGCGCGGAGTGCACGACGACCTCGCCCCCTGCCGCGGGCGGCGGATGGTGCACGACGACGGGTTCGGACTCCGCCGGTCCCTCGACGTAACACCCCAGAAGAGCTTGCAGCGACACGATGAGAACGGGAGCAAGAACGATGCGCATGGCCGAGTACCCCGCTTCGAAGCGACGCTCGACGCGTCGGACGGACTGACGCTCCGGACGCTTACCCATTCATACGGGCCGGCGCAATCTCGCCTTTCACACGACGCGGTCGCCTCACGGCTCGCGGCAGGATGCGATGCACCGCGGCCCGAGTATCCTCGGAGGACGCGACGCACCGATGGGCACCCGCGATCGGACACGGCCCGACGAGAGCCGCAAGCCAGCCCCGATCACCGTCGAGGGTTATCGCCGGCTCGAGGCACGCGCGTACCATCTCTGGAACGTCGAGCGACCACGCATGGCCGCCGCCGTCGCCACGGCAGCCGCCGAGGGGGACCGCAGCGAGAACGCCGAATACCAGTACTCGAAGAAAAAGCTCGCGGAAATCGACCGCGAGCTCGCCTGGCTGGGCGCGCGGCTGGAGGTCCTCCAGATCGTCCACGATCCACCGCCCGACGACGGCCGGGTGCACTTCGGCTCGTGGGTACGCGTGCGCGACGTGGAGGGACGAACGACCGAATACCGAATCGTCGGCCCCGACGAGACGGATCCGGCTGCGGGGCTCATCAGCAGCGAATCGCCCGTCGCACGGGCGCTGCTGGGCAAGCGGTCGGGCGACGAGGTCGAGGTGATCCGGCCGCGCGGGTCGAGCGTGCTCACCCTCTTGGCGGTTTCGACGAGGCCGTTCGACGACTCGGCGTGATCGGACGAGCGGTGCGACCGGCGGCCTGCGAGACGGCGTGGACGCCGTGCGGACGCGTCGCACGAGCCCGGAGACGCGTTCGAGGCGCATCGAGACCGAGCGGGTCGAACGAGTCCACGCCATTCCCGACGATCGACGAGCCATGTAGACTGGGGCACGGAGCCGTTGCAGTGCTCGGGCCTCGATCGGCGGCCGCGATGCGGCGGGCGAAGTTGCAGGTCTGCGTGAGTCGTCGCGCGTGGAGCGAGTCGCGGCCGATCCGGGTCTCGACGGCGCTCGGCGCGATGCTCGCCGCGTTGCTCGCGGCGCTGTGGCACGAGCCTCGGGCTCGCGCGCAGGCGCCGCTCGTCACGGGTCTCGGCGGCCCCGTCGGCTACGGCACGCAGTGCCTGGGCAAGAACGACGACGGATCGAGCCACCGCATCGACATCACGCCGTGGTTCCCCGCGGGGCTGCGCTTCTTCGATCGCACGCACACCGCACTGCACGTGAACACCAACGGCAACGTTTCGTTCAGCGGCCCGGTGCCGACGTACACGCCCGAACCGTTTCCCGTCGCCGATCAGCCGATGATCGCGCCGTTCTGGGCCGACGTGGACATCCGCCATCGCACGGGCGGCTGGCTGGCAGAATGCGATGGCCCACCCGATGGCGACGAAACCATCGGGCCGCCGTGTCACAACCCGCCCGACAACGGCGTTTGGTGGCATTTCGAACCCGGACGCGCCGTCTTCACGTGGGACCGCGTGGGCTACTACCAGTGCCGCCATCCGCCCGGACAGCGCATGAGCTTTCAGCTCATCCTGACGGCGGCCACCGGCTGCACGGGGCCCGGCGACTTCGACGTCGAGTTCCGATACAACCGCTGCGAATGGGAGACCGGAGACGCGAGCGGCGGAACGGGCGGTTTCGGCGGCACGCCCGCGCAAGCCGGCTTCGACGCGGGCAACGAGCGCGACTTCGTGATGATCGAGGGGTCGCGCACGGCCGGAATCGCGAGACGACTGTGCACCGAGAGCAACGTGGGCGAGCACGGCGTCTGGCGCTTCCAGATCCGCTCGGGCGTGGTGATGTGCCCGGGAGCCGGCGAGGAGTGCGATACGGGTCGTCCCGGTGTCTGCGCGCTCGGGCGCGTGCAGTGCGTCGGCATGGGAACCGAGTGCCGACAGGACGTCGAGCCGTCGGCCGAGCGATGCGACGGGCTCGACAACGACTGCGACGGCGAGACGGACGAAGGCGAGGGTCTGTGCCCACCGCTGCAGATTTGCGATCGCGGCGTGTGCGTGGCCGCGTGCTTCGAGGGCGGTTGCCCCGACGGTTGGACCTGCACGCCGCGCGGCTGCATCGAAGCCGCCTGCCTCGAAGTCGATTGTCCCGCGGGTCAGCGCTGTGTCGCAGGTCGTTGCGTGGGCGCGTGCGACGGCGTGCGCTGCCCGGCGGGGCGCTCGTGCCGCGCCGGTCGTTGCGTGGACCTGTGCGCGACCACGACGTGCGACGAGTGCACCGTGTGCGTCGACGGCGCGTGCGTGCCGCGATGCCGCTATGCTCCGTGCCGGAGCGGCGAGAGCTGCCTCGAGGACGGCCGTTGCGTCGAGACGGCGTGCACGCTCATCGCCTGCGATCCCGGGTTCGTCTGCCGCGGCGGGGCGTGCGTCGATGCTTGCGAGGGAGCGATCTGCCCCCGGTGGCGAGGTGTGCGAGCGCGGCGAATGCGTGCCGGCACCGCCACCGGCCGACGCGGGCGTTGCACCGCCGCCCGACGCGGGAGCCGGTGCGCCGGATGCGTCCGGACCCGGGCCCGGTCCAGGAGGGGCCGACGCGGGGGCCCTCGCGGACGGCGGACGGCCGCGACGTCGGATCCCGCGGCACCAGGCGGGATGTGCGTGCCGTTTGACGCAAGACGCACCCGTCTCCTCGACGCGCTGGCTTCTCGGGTCGCTCGCGGTGGCCGCGCTCGCCCTGGCCCGTCGCGGCCGCTCCAGGCGACCGCACCGGACCGATCGGCGTTGACGGTGCCGCCCGACCGGTCGCATCGTGCGACCGTGTCGTCGAGCCCGCCGCCCGCGACGCCGAGACGCACCTGGATGGTCCCGCTCGCCCGCCCGCTGTCGCTGCGCGGCCTTGGAAGCGAGCTGCTGCGGAGCGCCGGCGATCGGCTCGTCCGGCTCGCCGAAGAGTCGCTCGGCGTGGACATCGATGCGCGGATCGCGCGGCTTCGACAACATCCGAACGAAGTCGGGGTCGATCCGTTCGGGTTCGATCCCCGCGCCGCGCGCCATGCCCTGGCGATCGCGGCATTCTTGCACCGCTGGTACTTTCGCACCGAGGTCCACGACATCGACCGGCTGCCTGAAGGCCGCTGCATCGTCGTCGCCAACCACGGTGGTCAGCTTCCGTTCGACGGGCTCGTGCTGGGCACGGCGCTCGTCCTGGACGCCGAGCCGCCGCGCTTCCCGCGCAGCATGGTGGAGAAGTGGAGCGCGGAGCTGCCCTTCGTCTCCGTACTGTTCCCGCGTCTGGGCCAGGTCGTGGGCGCGCCGGACAACGCGCGCCGGCTGCTGCGGAACGACGAGACGCTGCTCGTGTTCCCGGAAGGCTCCCGGGGTATTTCGAAGACGTTCGACAAGAGATATCAGCTCGTCGAATTCGGACACGGGTTCATGCGTCTGGCGCTGGAAACGGACACGCCGATCGTTCCCGTCGCGATCATCGGCAGCGAGGAGCAACTGCCAAGCGTCGCCAACCTCGAGCGCGTGGCGCGTCTGCTCGGCATGCCGGCGTTCCCGGTGCTTCCCCAGCTCCTCGTGGGACTTTGGGGACCTCTGCCCGTACGCTACCGGCTCTACTTCGGCGAGCCACTGCGCTTCTCGGGCGATCCCGACGAGGACGACCGGGTTCTCGAGCCCAAGGTCGCGATCGTGCGACAGACGCTGCAATCCCTGCTGCACCGGGGTCTTCGGGAACGACGCAGCGTGTTCTTCTGACTCGGGCGGCGGCTCGGTTTCGGGCGCCGCCTCGGACTCGGTTTCGGGCTCCGGCTCGGGCTCGAGCACGGGCTCGTACGTGCGCGCCGCGCGCGGACGCTTTACCCGCGAGGCGGCGGTCCGCTAGCATGATGCGTGCGGGCTCGCCCGCGCTTCGGACGGATGCGGCTGCAGGAGGCACCGAACGTGCGCATCGGCACCAGGCTCGCGGCTCGCTCGCTGCACTGGATCCCGCGTGAGCGCATCAGCCGCGGTCTGGGTCGACTCGCCGCGGCGCGCACCCCGACCCCCCTGGTGCGTGCAGCCGTTCGCGCGTTCTGTCGCTCGTGGAGCGTGGACCTGTCGGACGCAGTCGTTCCGGACGGGGGGTTTCCGACCTTCGATGCGTTCTTCACGCGCGCGCTGCGCCCCGGTGCTCGCCCGGTCGACGCGGATCCCGAGGTCTTTGTCTCGCCATGCGATGGCCGGCTCGAAGACGCGGGACCCATCGACCACGGTGCCAGCTTCCGGATCAAGGGGCGACTGTACGACGTCGAGGAACTGGTCGCGGACGCCGAGCTCGCCCGCGCCCTCGACGGCGGCTCGTTCGCGGTCATCTACCTCGCCCCTGCCGACTACCACCGCGTGCACGCCCCGGAGCACGGTCGCGTCGTTCGGGTGCGACACGTTCCTGGAAGCCGGTTTCCCGTCAACGCCATCGGCGTGCAGGCCATACCGCGGCTCCTGGCACGCAACGAACGGTGTCTCGTCGTCCAGCGCACCGTGCGCGGCGATCTGGTGGTCACCGTGCTCGTCGGCGCGCTCGGCGTCGGCTCCATCCGACTCGCGTTCGACGTGCCCGGCGCGAACCACGGCCGACCGCCCGCTTGTTGGGACGGCGAGGGGCCGTCGCTCGCTCGGGGCGATCACCTGGGGACGTTCCATCTCGGCTCGACGGTGGTGCTCCTCGCGCAAGCGGGCGCGAAGCCGCTGGTCGAGGCCGGTCGCAGAGTCCGGATGGGCATCGCGTTGATGCGACGAGAGATCTCGTGAGCGAGAAGGACGAGGGCGGCCACGCCGCATCCACGAGACCGAAGCGACCGACGCGAGCCGGGCGGCGTAGACCGCTGCGTGTACCCGTCGACGAGGTTCCGCGTCGCAGCCTCGCGGAGCTGCGCAGTCCCGCCGAGCCCGAGGCACCGACGGACACCGCGGCCTCGCGAACCCAGCCGCCACACGAGTCGATCGCGCAGGCGAGCGGCGCGCCCGGACCCCACCTCGGACCGTCCGGCGACGGCGCGACGGTGCGGGTGGCCGGCACTGTGCGCATCGCGGCCCCCCCGTCCGCCGAAGCAACCGATGTGGCCCTCTACGTCGATCCCGAGCTGCTGTCGCGCCCCATCGACGAGCTTCCCGGAGAGGCCACGCTTCCGGGCGTCCGGCTGCCTGAAGCCGCGACGCCCTTCCCGGCAGAGGAGACATCGACCGACATCGTCATCGAGGATGCGCGTCCCGAGGACTTCGCCGGCATCGAGGAGGCAGAGGCCACGGAACCGCCGGACAGTGAGCTCGTCGCGACGCCCGATGCGAGCCCGCCCCCGCACTCTCCGATGCACGCCGCGGCTGCGCCTCTCTCGCCGTTGGTCGAACAACCAGTGAGAACGTCCCCCGAAGTACCGCCAACCGCCGCCCCTCCACAACCACCGGCACGACGCGCCCCGTCCAGCCCCCCGCCTCGTCCGCCGGCACCACCACCGCCACCCCGCACAAGCGCGCCCCGCGATCCCGCCGCGGTTCGCGAAACCCCGCCGCCCGGGCTCGCGCCGGTCGTACCGTCGCCTCCGCCCCCTGCGCCCGGTTCGGCTCACTCGCCTCCCCCTGGTCTACCCGCAGTCACGCCCGCCGCGGCATCCGAGCCCAGGCATCCGCCACCGGTCCCTGCCGCCGCACTCGAGACGGGACGAAACGCATCCGCAGCCGCCTCGTCGGAGGCTCGGATCGCAGCCCCCCCACCTCCACCGCCGCCCCCTCCCGTTCCCTCGGCGGCCGCCACGCCAGCGGGCGCACCAGCCGCTGCTCCTTCACAATCGACCCCGGTAGCGACCGCGGGAGAGGAGCCGTCGGGCGAGACGGGTCGAAAAGCGCGCCGCAGGCCCTGGTTCGAGGACTTTTTCAACGACGACTACACGCGCACCGTCAGGCCGCCGACGCCCGCACAGATTCGCCGCACGGCCGACTTCATCCACGAGTCGTTGGGGCTGCCCCCGGGCTCCACCCTGCTCGACGTCGGGTGCGGAACGGGCCTGCTTTCGGTCGAGCTGGCCGCGCGCGGGTGGCTCGTCGTGGGCCTCGACCTCTCGTTGCCCATGCTGTCGCGCGCGGCCGACGAGGCCCAGGATCGCGGATTGCGGATCAACTTCCTGCACGGCGACATGCGCGAGATGAGCTTCGACGGCGCGTTCGACGCTGTGCTGTGCTGGGGCACGACCTTCGGCTACTTCGACGACGAGACCAACCTGAAGGTCCTGGGCCGCATGTACCAGGCCCTCAAACCGGGCGGCCTGTTCCTGCTCGACGTCGTCAACCGCGACCACGTTCTGCGCCACCAGCCCAACCTCGTCTGGTTCGAGGGCGACGGCTGCGTCGTGATGGAGGAGACGCAGTTCAACCCGTTCAGCTCGCGCCTCGAGGTAAAGCGCACCGTGATCCTCGACGACGGCCGGCAACGCGAGACGCTCTACTCGGTACGCCTGTACGCGCTGCACGAGCTCGGGCACATGCTCCACCAGCACGGGTTCCGCGTCACGGAGGTCAGCGGCATGGAGGCGACGCGAGGGGTGTTCTTCGGCGCCGACTCTCCCCGCATCGTGATCCTCGCCGAGCGCCCGGCGGGCGAGGGGAGCTGAAACCGCAGTCGTCTCGGAACCGCACGCTTCCCGAGGCTCGTGGAGCGTTTCCGAAGTAAGGTTGAGTCGGGCATGGTCGGGGCTCGCGCGTGTCCTCGCTGCGGTGCGCCGTACGAATCGCCGATTCGGTTCTGCGGACAGTGCGGGCATCCCCTCGGCGACTCGTCGAGACCACCGCCCGTGGAAATCCGCCCGTCCGTGACCGTGGGTCGACCCGTGCAGGTAGGGGCAAGCGCGCTCGGCGATGCACTCCCGGGCGGGTCGCCTGCCCCCGCTGTCGTTCAATCGGCCGATGCCGGTCCCGCGGCAGCCCCGTCGGTGCGCGTTGCATCGCCGGCTTCCGAACGAGGCTCCGATTCGGCCGCCAGCCCCCGCCCGATGCATCGCACGGTGCTCGGAATGGCTCCGGTTCCGTCACCGAACGAACTCCCGACCGTGGCCTCACCTACCGGCCTCGGCAGCTCGCTCACGTCTGCGCACGTCGGTGCGACGGGACGCGAACCCGAGGCGGGCGCGCCCCAGGGACCGGCCCATCGCGGCTCCGGTCGGCTGCAGCACACGGTGCTCGGCCTGCCGCAGGTCGCGAGCACACCCACGCCGCCCGCAGCGGTACCCGCCGTCACCCACCGCACGATGCTCGGAACGGCTCCGCCCGCGGCATCACCGGGCGCCGCCTTCGTGCCTCCACCGACGAGCCAGCGAACGATGCTCGGGATCGCCCCGCCCGCGATTGGTCCCGCGTCGACCGGCGAGCAACCCGTCACTCCCGTCGCGAATCGTTCCACCGGATTGCCGCCCCGCCGTCGTATCGACGGTCCTCCCCTCGAGATCGACGTCGCGTCGCTGCGCGCGTCGTGGCCTCCGCACAGCTCCCCACGCCCTGCACGCCGGCGATACGGCGTCCTGCTCGCCGCGGGCCTCGGTGGGCTTGCGCTGTTCGGGCTCGGGATCGGCGCCTGGGCGCTGCTTCGAGCACGCGCGCCGGAGGTGCAGGCCTCCGTCGAGACCGAAGCGAACGGCGAGGTGCTCGCGGTCCGGGTGATCGGCGCGGAATCGGGCAGTCGCGTCCGCTTCGGCGGCGTCGAGCGCCCCCTGCTGCGCGGAGCGGCGCGTCTGCCGCTCTCCGCCGACGCGCTCCGCATCGGGGAGAATCGGCTTACCCTGTTCGTGGTCGATCCGGACGGCAGCACGCACGCGACCGACGTCGAGCTGTCCGTCGACTATCGCGTGCGCGTCGACTCGACGCCCCTCGCCGCCGATTCGCCGGGGCTCGACGTCGTCGTGCACGCTTTGCCGGGCTCGCGCGCGTGGATCGACTCGACCCCCGTCGCCCTCGATGACGCGGGTCGCGGCGTGCGGCGCATCCCCGTACCCGCCGAGAGCCCGGCGCCCGCCTTCGAGCACGAGCTCGCCTGGCGCGTCGAGCTGCCCAACGGACGCGCGGCCCACGGTCGCATTCCGGTGCGCGTCGCGTTCGCGACGCTCCAGATCGACCGACCGGGGGACGGCATGATCACCGACCGCACCGACGTCGAGGTCGCCGGGCTCGTCGCGCCGGGCGCGCGCGTCACCGTGGACGGTACCGTCGTGCCGAACGAGGCGGGCCGCTTCGCGCACCGCGTCGCGTTGACGAACCTCGGGGAGCGCCGCATCGCGGTGCGCGCGGTGGAGGGGAGCCGCGCGCCGCGCCAGGTCACGGTGACCGTCCGGCGCGTCGCGGATCTCGAGGCCGAGGCAGCCGCCTTTCGACCGGATCCCGACACGCAGTACGCGAACGTGGCGGCACGACCCGCGGCGCTGGCGGGCCGTCGCGCGGCGTACACCGGTCGCGTCTACAACGTGGACGAGCGCGGCGGACGCACGATCGTCCAGATGCTCGTGCGCGACTGCCCGATCGGCGAGCGATGCCCGTTGTGGGTCGTCGCGCCCGCGGGCGTCGAGGTCGCCAACGAGGCGTGGGTGCGCGTCTTCGGCACGCTCACCGGCGAGCAACAGTTCCGCTCGACCAGCGATCGCATTGTCGTCGTACCGCGCCTGGACGCCGTGCTGCTGCTGCCCGAGCGGGTGGCCCCGACGAGCGAAGCCAGGCGCCGGAGCGCACGACGGTGACCGAGGAGGCGCGAACACTCGAGACGCGGCGCTGCGTCGAGTGCGGCGCCGTCGTCTCCGCGGCCGCGCGGTTCTGCGCGCAGTGCGGGGTGCCGTTGACGACGGGCACGGGTGCGAGTCGGCGCGCGAGCGAGACCCACTCGGCGCAGCCGCGTTTCGGCCACGAGCCGGACGAGGACGAGCGTGCGGATCCGCTCATCGGCCGCATCGTCGCCGATCGCTACCGGATCCTGTCGCTCATCGGCCGCGGCGGCATGGGCGTCGTCTACAAGGTCGAGCACATCCACATCGGCAAGCTGATGGCGATGAAACTGCTCGCCGGGGAGCTGTCGCACCAGCGTGATTCGGTGCGGCGCTTCCGCCGCGAGGCCGAGGCCGCCTCGCGGCTGTCGCACCCGAACACCGTGCAGGTCTTCGACTTCGGCAGCGACCAGGGCCTCACGTACCTCGTCATGGAGCTGCTGGAGGGCCGTGATCTCGCCGAGGTGCTCGCCGAGGAGGGACCACTGCCCTTCACGCGCGTCGCACGCATCGTGGCGCAGGTGTGCGCGTCGGTGGCCGAGGCGCACGCCCACGGGATCGTGCACCGCGATCTGAAGCCCGAGAACATCTTCATTGTCACGGCCCGCGACGGGACCGAAACGGTCAAGGTGCTCGACTTCGGTCTCGCCAAGCTCCGGCACACCGACGCCGGGCTCAGCGTGACGCGCGCCGGCTCGATCCTCGGCACCCCCTACTACATGGCGCCCGAAACGATCCGGGGCGAGGAAAGCGACCCGCGTTCGGACGTCTATGCACTCGGCGCGGTCATGTACAAGACGCTGACGGGTCAGCCGCCGTTCTGGGGAGAGTCGCCGGTGACGGTGTTGACTCGACACTTGACCGACGAGGTCGTGCCGCCGTCCCGGCGCGTGCGCGGGGTGCGTCTGCCGCCCGAGGCCGATGCGATCGTGCTGCGCGCGCTGCAGAAGAATCCCGCGGACCGCTACCAGCGCGCGGACGATCTGCGCGCCGACCTGCTCGCCTACCTCGACTCCGTCGGTGAGCCTGTACCTGACGCCCCGACGCCCGGACGCGCCGACTCCGGATCGCCGCGCAGCCAGCGGACACGACGACCGGCCCTGCTCATCGCCTCGCGCAGCGACGTGGACGCCTTCGAACGGCGACTTCGACGGCGTGGACTGATGCAGAAGCTCGCGATGACGGTGCTGCTCGCCGGAGCGGTCGGCGCCGCCGGTGCCTGGTGGTGGAAGCGCCGCATGGGGCCCGAGAGCCTCACCGAGGAGCGCGAGCCCAACGACTCCATCGCGCAGGCCAACCGGCTCGAACCGGACGTCGCGTTGACGGCGTTTCTCGGCAAGCGTCTGTCGCCGGCGCAGGGCGACCACGACGTGTACACGCTGCACAACGCATCGGGCACGCTGCGCCATGCACGGCTCGAGGTCACCGCGATCCCGAATATCGATCTCGCTGTCGACTTCGTCCGTCAGGGTCAGGAGGTGCCGTTGCTCGTGCTGGACTCGGGAGGCGTGGGCGAGCCCGAGCGGATGCCGCCCGTCCCGATGCGAGGGGCGATCCACTGGATCCGCGTGCGAGAAGCTTCGACGAGCGGTGTCCGCCCGACGGAGAACGTGAGCGACCCGTACACCGTGCGCTGGAGCTTCGTCGAGCCCGCGCCCGACGAGGAACGCGAGTTTAACGACGCCGTGCGCACCGCCGCGCGCCTCGCTCCGGGTCGCCCGATGCGCGGCGTGATCGGCTGGCCGGCCGACACCGACACCTGGTGCATCGACCCGGCCGATGCACCCGCGCGCCTGATCGTCCAGCCGCCGCGTGGCCTCGACGTCGCGGCGCGCGTGCTCGACGAGACGGACCGGCTGGTCCGGCTCGTCGACGTCGAGGGCCCGTCGGAACCGGAGCGGGTGGAGCTGCGCGCCGAGCCGGGCATTCGCTGCGTCGCGCTCGTCGCCGCGGAGCGGCGCGGCGGCCGGCGTGCCGCGCCGGACGATCCGTACACGGTCCGCATCGAGCCGCAGGCGCGCACGCCGCGATGAGGGAACCGGTGCGCGCACCGTGGGTGCACCAGGCGCCACCGACGCGGGCCGCGTTCGCGGCTCGGTCGGTGCGAGACCGGGGTTTCACGCCAGAGCCCGCACCTCGATCGCATCGCTCGACGCTCGTCTGGGGGCTGCTCGTCGCGCTCGCGACGTCACCGGCGGCCGCCGACCGCGAGCAGGCGCAGGCCGGCTCGCACGTCACGCTCCACTGGGGCATCGACGCGGCTCACCCCTGGCCGTGCGAGGGCGGCAACGCAGCGCGCACCGGGCGCGGTACGGGACGCGTTCCCGAAGAGCCGCCCCGCATCCGTTCGGAAGTTCTCATGGGTGGAGGGCGATCCGCGCCGCCGATCATCGACCGTCACGGGCGAGTCTGGTTGGTCTCGTCGGCAGGCGTGCGCGTCTTCGCACCCGACGGCTCCGAGCGACTGACTGCGGCGGTGGATCCCGTGCTCGCAACACCCTCGCTACTCCCGGATGGGCGCGTGCTGGTCGCGACGCGGGGGGGCGACCTGCTTGCCTTCGGACCCCACCAACCTCCCACCTCGCTGAGGTCTCTGCACCCATCGCTCACGGTACGTCTCGTACAGCCCGACGGCTCGCTCGTGATCATCGCCGACGACGGACTCATCCGCATCGATTCGGCGAGCGGCTGGCCGTCGAGGCCGGTGCTCGGGCCCGCCGGCCCGTATCGTCCGGCCGGCTCGCCGGACGGGCGACGGCTCGTGTGGATCGACGGCCACAGCCTAGTCGTGCACGACACGGAGCGCGGCACGTCCCGTCGAATCGCGCTGTCGGGGCCGATCATGGCGGGGCCCGTGCTCGCGGCCGGCGGGGAGGTGCTCGCCATCACGGCGGACGGCTTGCTCTACCGCGTGAGTCGCTCGGGGCGGATCGTCTCTCGCGTCGAGGTATCGAATGCCGCCGGACGCCTCGACTGGATCCTCGCGCTCGGCACCGACGGCTGCGCGCGGGTTCGGTTGCACGACGCACCGCTGGCCTGCGTCGAGAGGGACGGGTCGCTGCGCTGGCGTCTCGAGCTCGAGGCTCAACTCACCTCCATCTCGCTCGACGCACGAGACACCGCGCTCGCGATCGACGAAACGGGCGCGCTCGTCGCGGTCGACGGCAGCGGCGTGCTGCGGTGGCGCGCGCCTCCCGAGCCCCATCGTCGCGCACCACGCCCCGAGGTGGCCCCGCTCGCCGACGCCGACGGAACCGTCTACACGGTTGCCCCCGGCGGCTGGCTGCAGCGGTGGCGCTGACGGCGGAAACCGGTTGACGTGGGGTCGGACTCGGGCTCGGTCCCGGACTCGGACTCGGGGTCAGGCTCGGGCTCGGTCTCGGACTCGGACTCGGTCTCGGGCTCAGGCTCGGACTCGGGCTCGGAGTCGGGATCGAAATCGCACTCGGAATCGGACGCCGGCTCGGAATCGGACTCCGACTTGGACTCGGGCTCAAAGACCCCTTCGACACCGTCTACCCAATGGAACGCCGTCGTGCGCGCGACGCCCCCAGCGCGGAATGAACGGGGCCGCAGTCCCGTTTGCCGCCCCTATCGCCGGCGCATGCCCGGTGGCGTGATCGCAAGCTCGAACGCGACCTGCGCGCCGACGCCGAACCGGCCCACCCAGACGCGGGTAGGCCCCGCGGGCAGCTCGAGCCGCAGGCGCGCGTTCCGGTTGCTCCCGGAGTCGTCGTCGCACGCGATGCGTCCGTCGGGAAGCCGCACCAGGAGCGTGGTGTCGCCGGTCGAGCGCGTCGTCAGCTCGACCTCGCGCGGTTGCTCGAGCGAGACGACGACGTGAGGCGAGCGCGGAACCCATCCGCGGCACTGCGAGTCGATTTGTCTCGCCTCCAGACTGGTGCGCGTCGTGCCGTTCACGGTGCGAGGACGTTCGAGGTCCGAATCGGACAGCGTCGCGACGCTGCCAACGTCCCCCAGCACGAGTCCCGTCGCCGCATCCGGCTCGCCGGTCAGCGGCTCCGCGGACCAGCGGAGCGTGACGTCTGCCGATTCCCCGTCCCGAACGCTCCCGGCGAAAATCGCCACCGGCGTCGAGGTGAACAGGGAAAGCTTCGCATCGAACCCATCGCCCCCATCGTCGTCGCACTGCAGCGAGCCGTCCTGCATGACGGCGACGAGCGCGGCGTCGCCGCCCTGGATCGAGGCCGTCATCTCGACGTGAACGGGGCCGGTGGGCCGCAGCACCATGTGGGGCACGACGCCGATGTGGCCCAGACACTGCAAGTCCAGATCGCGAGCGTCGACGGCCGGCCATACGGGACCACTCGTCGATCCCGACGCCTGGGCAACCGGGTCCACCGTCGCGAGCAGCGGTGCGGCGTCGACCACCAGGCCCGTGCGCGGATCGGGCGGTCGTGGAATCGGAGCCCAGCGCACGACGAGCTCGAACGGAACGTCGTGGTGCGCTCGCAGCGCTCCGACCGAGACGACGTGGATGCCGGGCTCCGCCAACGCGATCAACCGCGCCCCCGCCGACGCCGTCGTGGCGCGCACGCAGTGGGTCGCTCCCGACGGAGTCAACAGCGCGATCGTCGTCGGCTGCTGCGCGCGCGCTTCGAGGACGAGCACGCCGCGCGTACGGCCCTGAATGCGGACCGTCGGCGACTCACCCACGTAGCCTTCGCATCGGGAGCGCCACCCGAGCTGCTCGACGTCGAGCGCCGGCCGGATGACCCCACGCACGACGCGCGGCGCGGGCGCCGAGCCGTCGCCTTGCGTCTCGAACTGGATCACGCCGTGCTCGGGAGGCCGCGACGCGAGTGGAGTCTCGCCACAGGAATGCGTGCGAGAGAACATGACGAAGGCGGTCACGATCGCGACGACAGCGGGCGCCAGTCCGCCCAACGCAGCGATCTTGGCATTGCGCCGGGCCCGCTCGGCCCAGACCTCCTGCCAGGCGAGATTCGCCTCGTGATACTCGAGCGACCGCCCGGCGTGGGCCCCCTGCGTCGGCTGCCAGACGGCCGGCGGCTTCCAGTCCGACGGAGTCTGCGGGGCGATGGTCTTGAGCGATCGGACGCGACTGACCGCCTCGCAGTAGCGGCACTTGACGTGCGATTCGCCTTGCCGGACGTCGAGTGGAGCGCCGCAGCGGGTGCACTCGACGAGCACGCCTCGATGGTAGCGCGCCCGAGCCGCGCCGCACGAACGAACCGCACGGACCACGCCCCTGGATGCCGCGCGCGTCACTGGCTACAACGCGCGCCGTGGCCGCCGTTCCCGAAACGCTGCGCGCACGCGTGCAGGCGTGGATCGACGACGATCCCGATCCCGAAACCCGCGACGAGCTGCGCGCCCTGCTCGCCGAAGAGAACCGCGCCGCGCTCGAGGAGCGCTTCGGTCCGCCGCTCTCCTTCGGCACGGCGGGGCTGCGGGGACTACTCGGCGCGGGCCCGTCGCGAATGAATCGACGGGTGGTGCTGCGCACCACCGCGGGTCTGTGCGCGTACCTGCAGCAGCACGTACCAGATGCCGTCTCGCGGGGCGTCTGCATCGGCTACGACGGCCGTCGTAACTCGCGCCTGTTCGCCGAGGACGTCGCCGCCGCCGTCGCCGGCGCGGGGTTTCGAGCCTGGCTCTTCGATCGGATGGTACCGACCCCGCTGCTCGCCTTCGCGGTGCGCGACCGCGGGGCCGCCGCCGGCGTGATGATCACGGCGAGCCACAACCCACCCGACTACAACGGCTACAAGGTCTTCTGGGGCAACGGCGCGCAGATCGTCCCGCCGCACGACGAGGGCATCTCGCGCTGCATCGAGTCGGCCCCCGCCGTCGCGGACCTGCCGCGGCTTTCGCTCGACGACGCCATCGCACGAGGTCTGCTCGAGCCGCTCGGCGAGCCGGTCGTTCGCCGCTATCTCGACGCGGTCGCGGCACTCTCGACGCGGCCGCCCCGGCCCGAAGCGCTCGTGATCGCGTACACCGCGCTGCACGGCGTCGGCGAGCCCTACCTGCGCGCGGTGCTCGGCGCGGCGGGCTTCCGCCAGCTTCATTCGGTCGCCGAGCAAGCCGAACCGGACGGCCGCTTTCCGACCGTCGTGTTCCCCAATCCCGAAGAAGCGGGCGCGATGGACCTCGTGCTCGCGCTCGGGGAGCGCGTCGGCGCCGACCTCGTGCTCGCCAACGACCCGGACGCCGATCGGCTCGCGGTGGCCGCACGCGATCGATCCGGCCGACTCGCCATGCTCGGGGGCAACGATGTCGGCTGCCTAATCGGCCACCATCTGCTCACGCAGGGTTCGCCGACCGAGCGCCGATTCGTCCTCTCGACGCTCGTCAGCTCGCCGCTGCTCGGTGCCATCGCCCGCGCGCACGGGGCGCACTGGGAGCAGACCCTGACCGGATTCAAGTGGATCGCCCACCGCGCCATGGAGCTGGAGGCCTCCGGCCACGGCCGCTTCGTGATGGGTTACGAAGAGGCGCTCGGCTATTGCGTCGGCGACGTGGTGCGCGACAAGGACGGGATTTCCTCCGCCCTCGTCGTGGCCGAGATGGCCGCGGCGCTGCGCGCGCAGGGCCGTACGCTGCACGACGAGCTCGAAGCGTGCTGGCGGCGCTACGGCATGGTGGTTTCGCGGCAGGTCAGCCTCGTGCGCCCGGGCACCGCGGGTCTCGCGGAGATCGCGGAACGCATGCAGCGCGCCCGTGCCGCCCGGCCACAGGCCCTGGGCGAGACGCGCGTGCTGGCCACGGTGGACTTGCAGCAGCGCCTTCGACACCTCGACGACGGACGCCACGAGCCGGTTCCACTACCCGCTGCCGACGTGCTGCTCTTCGAGCTCGAGGGCGGGCACCGCGCCATGCTGCGACCGAGCGGCACCGAGCCCAAGCTCAAGATGTACTTCGACGTCCGCGTGGACGTGGGTGCCGACGAGCCGATCGAGTCGGCGCGGTTGCGCGCCGACGAGCGGCTCACGCGGCTCGAGTCCGCCGTCCGGACGTTGCTCGGACTTTGACGGTGGCGCGACGCATCCAACGGAGGCATCGGCCTCACGGACGACGGGCACCACCCACGCGAACTGTGGCGTACGGTCGATGAACGAGCCCGACGACAGCCGTCTCGAATCGGTCCGTGCCCTCTTCGCGGGCCTTTACGAGGTGCACGGTCAGCTCACCTGGAACGGTATCGCCCTCGTGTACGCGGCCACCCGAGCCGCCGACGGCCTCCGACGTGCACTCGCGTTGCTGCCGCTCGACTGCGAGGCCGACCCCTCGCTCGCCGCCGCGTTCGAGGAACGCGCGCGTGCGCTGATGGCAATCCACGATCCGCACCTGCTCGAGACCACGGGGTTCGACGTGCGGCACGGCGTGCCCTTTCTCGAATGGGAGTTGCCCGAGCACGCCCGAACGCTCGAGGAACGGTTGCGCGAGCGCCCCGTCGACCGCGAAACCGCGGTGCGCGTGCTGCGCGGCGTGCTGCGGGGGCTGTGCGCGGCGCACCGGGCGGGGATCGCCCACCTCGACGTCGGCCCCACCAACGTGCTGCTCGTCGAGCGCGACGGCGTGCTCGCGACGAAGGTGGTCGGACTCGGGGTCGCGAGCCTGCTGGGCGCGTTGCGCTCGCTCGAGACGACGGGGCCTACGGGGCGTGCCTCCGGCCCGGACGGGCCGCGCTACCAGGCACCCGAGGTCCGCGAGCGCGCGGGAAGCGCGCGCAGCGACGTCTACGGTGCCGGCGCCCTGCTGTGGCGGATGCTTCACGGCGAGCCGCCTCCGCGGGCGCTACCGCCCGACGACGGGATCGACCCGCTCCTCGCCCTCGCGCGGCGTGCGCTCGAGCCCGACCCGGCCGCGCGTCCCGCCGACGCCCGCGCGATGCTCGACGCCCTGGATGAGCTCGGCCTCGTGCGCCCGTCCGTGCCGCCGGCTCGAACCTCGACGCCCCCCGTGGTCCCCTCGCAACCGGGCCACGCACCGAAGGCAGCGCCCGAGCCGGTCGGGAGCCCCGAACAATCTGGCCCCACGACGGAGCGAGCCGCAGGCGGGCCGAACGCCAACCGACGACCGTGGCGGCTGCTCGCCGGAATCGTCGTGCTTGCCGTGCTGCTCGTGGTCGCGGCGTCCGGCGCCGTCCGATGCGTCTGCGTCCAGGAGCCCCCGCCGGCCGGAGCGACGCACGTTCGTACCTCCGTGCGCCCCTCGACGCCATCGCCCAGAAGCGATGCGGCACAGCCGCGCGCACAGGACCGGACCGATGCGTCTACGCGTGCCGTGGTCGGGACTCCGGGAATCGCGCACCCCGCACCCGCGGGCGTCGCGGATACGTCCGCGGCGGGCACGCCGCCGTGGCGTCTCGCCCGTCCCCTGCCACCCGAGCTCGCCGCGCTCGCGAATCGCATCGAGGCCGGAGAGCGACTCACGCGCGAGGAGCTGGGGCCGCTCTACGTCCACGCCTCCGCGCGCGCGGGAGGAGCCGCCGGCCAGGCCTTGCTCGCACACGCGTTCTTCAACTTGCGCTGGTACCGTGATGCCCTCGACCGCTACGACCGCGCGCTGCGCCTCGAGCCCGCGCTGCGCGATGCCCCGCCGCTGCTCGACCACGTGCTCCGGATGACGCTCGACGACCGCGTCGGTCCCGAGGCGGTCCGGACCCTCGAACGGCACTGGGGCGCGGCGGCGCGGCCAGTCGTGGAGCGCGCGCTCGCCGGCGCGTCGGGACCGGCCCGCGCGCGTCTGCAGCGGCTGCTCGCTCGCCTCGGGAGCGGCTGAGGTGACCGCGGAACGTCGCGGCGTGCCCCGCGCGGCGTGGCTGCTGCTTCCGGTCGCCGCGATCGGCGCCGTCGTCTCGTACGATGCGCTGACGCAGAGCGACGAGGAACGTGTCCGCGGGCTGCTCGACGCGATGGAGCAGGGCGAGGTGGACGCGGCGTGGATCGAGCGGCTGCTCCGATGGGTCGAGCCCGCCGTCGTGCCTCTCGAGGCGCGCTGGCAGGGCGAGCAGCGCTTCTTCGACGGCACCAATGCCGCGGAGCTGGCTCCTCTCGCACGCCGGGTGCTGGGGCGGTATCGGGGTCAGAGACTGCGCGCCTTGCGCGAACGCATCGAGGTCGACGGCTCGAGCGCGCGCCTGTGGGCCCAGCTCCTCACTCCCGACGGAATCGTGGAGCTCACGGTCGACCTCGAGCGAGTCGACGATCGCTGGCTCGTGACGCGCGCGGTCGTGCACTGAACGCGCCGCTCCCCTGCAACGTACGGCCGTGTGCACTCGTCACGGAAGGGTCGAAACGATACGTGTTAGGATTCGATCATGCACTTGCGAGTCCAAGTTTCGGTTGCCTCCTTGGGATGGGTTCTGGCCTGCTGCGGGGGCGGGGGAGGCGGTGCGTCCCGGGATTCCGGCATCGGCCATGACGCGACGCCTACTGACGGACCTGCCCTGCGTTGCTCGACGTCGTCCGTCGACCTCGTCTGTCACGGGTCGATCGTCACGGGCCGTGCCGCCGAGCTCGATCTGCTCGTGTACGGTGACTGCTTCTGCGGCCATAGTCTGCGGTGCAACGCGCGAATCGCGAGCGAGGGCGAACGGCGTCTCGATCTCGATTTCGAGCTGTGCACCAGCGGCGATGAAGCTGCCTGCACGGCCTGTCTGCCCGAAGCGACCGGACGCTGTTCGCTTCCTCCCCTCGCCGCGGGGCGATGGCGCGTGCGCGTGGGCGGGCTCGACGCGTTCGAGCTGAACGTCGCACCGGCCGAGGTGTCGGGGGGCTCCAGCACCTGCGTGCGACCCGCGCGCACGGCCGCAGAGTGCCCCCCCGTATGGCCCGGCGAGCCCTGGGCGGCCCAGGAGGCGTGCTTTCACACCCCCCGCATCGCCGAACGGCGCCTCCGCATCACGTTCCGCGATCCGTGCGCGCCCTGCGGGTACCTCGGCCCGTGCATCACCGAGACGGACGTCAACACGCGCACGGTGCGCGTGCTGCCGAACTTGCTGCGCGGCGACGGTTGCCCGGTGTGCGCGGCCGTTTGCATGCCCATCGAGTACTGGTGCGAGTCGGCACCGCTACCGGCCGGTGACTATCGTGTGATCATCGCGGATCCGACCGGGCGCGAGGGGATGCTGATGGTTTCCGAGCGCCCCGCCGACGAGCGGGAAGTCTGCCTTCCCGGGCCAGCGCCCGTCGGTCCCTGATCCGCATCCGCGCCAGCGCCACGCGCGCATCCGGTGGGAGTCGACGACGCGGACTCGGTCTCGGGCCCGAACTCGGACTCGGACTCGGACTCGGTCTCGGACTCGGACTCGGACTCGGTCTCGGACTCGGTCTCGGACTCGGACTCGGTCTCGGACTCGGTCTCGGGCTCGGGCTCGGCGTCGGACTCGGTCCCCGACCCCCACTCGAAATTCGCCTCGTCGCCGCGAAGCGGGAAACTCGGGGCTGCCACGGCACGACGCGCTCGCCGCCGCGCGACTTCACGCTTCGTTTCGCGCCCCCACCAACCGCTCGATGAGCGCCCTGTCGCCCTGCACGGCCACGCGCTGCGTGTAGAACGCGAGCGCGCGCTCGCCCCCCAGCTCCTCGCCGCCGCCGGCGCGACCGGGCCCACCGTGCACGCACGACGGCAGCACCGTGCCCGGCGAGATGGCCTGGTCCGCGATGCGCGCGCTGCCCACGAACAGCCGGCCGTGCCACGGCCCCAGCCCCAAGAGCAGCTGCTCGACGAGCTCGCGGTCATCGGTGTAGGCGCTCGCGACGAGCCCTCCACGTCCGAGCGCGACGAGCGCAATCGCGTCCTCCACGTCCTCGAACGGCATCAGCGTCGCGCACGGACCGAACACCTCGTGCTCGTGGACCGCGAGGGCTTCGCGCGGCCGGTCCGCACGCAGCAACGTGGGGGCCACGAAGAAGCCCCGCCCCTCGGGCACGCCCACGACCTGCGGCCGCTCGGTGCCACCGAGCAGCAGGCGCGCCCCCGACGCCTCGAGTCGACGCACCCCCTCGCGGAAGTCGGCGAGTTGCGATGCCGTCGCGAGCGGGCCCATGCGGACCTCGTCGAGCGCGGGATTGCCAATGCGCACCGCGCGCAGCTCCTCGCCGAGCGCGGAGCCCACCTCGTCGAGTCTCGCGCGCGGAACCAGGATGCGCCGGACGGCCGTGCACTTCTGCCCCGTCTTTTGCGTCATCTCGCGCACGGCGTCGCGCACGAACATCGACCACGTCTCCGAGCCCGGCTCCACGTCCGGACCGAGCACGAACGCATTGAGCGAGTCGGCCTCGACGTTCAGGCGCGTCCCGAGCCGGGTCACGGCCGGCAGGGCCCGAAGGTGGGCCGCGGTCGCCGCCGATCCGGTGAACGCGATCGCGTCGTGCGGCCCGAGCCGCTCGAGCAGTCCGTCGATCGGACCGCACACGAGTTGCATCGCCCCCTCGGGCAGCCCCGCCGCCTCGACGATGCGCTGCATGCATCGCCAGGCCACCAGCGCCGTGCTCGTCGCCGGCTTGACCACAACCGGCACGCCGGCGAGCAGCGCCACGGCCGCCTTTTCGGCAAGGCCCCAGGCCGGGAAGTTGAACGCGTTGATGTGAATGGCCACTCCCGTCAGCGGCAGCCGCACGTGACGGCCCCAGAAGCGCGCGCCACGACCGAGCGCCTCCCCCTCGCCCTCGACGAGGAAGCGACCGTCGCCGAGACGCCGCCCGACCCCCGAATAGTAAGCCAGCGTACCAACCGCCCCGTCGACGTCGAACTTCGCGTCGGCGCGCGTCGCCCCACCGTTGACGATGGACGCCTCGAGCAGCGCGTCCCGCACCGCGTGTAGCGCCTTGCTCGCCGCCTCGAGCAACGCCGCCCGCTCCGCAAATCGCATCGCGCGCAACGCGGGCCCGCCGCGCTCTCGCGCGAACCGGAGCACCTCGTCGAAGTCGATGCCTCCCGCTCGCACCTCGGCCACCGGTTCTTCGGTCGCCGGATTGACGAGTCGAGCGACCGTTCGTCCGCCGTCGATCCACCGCCCGCCCACGTAGCTCGTGACCGCGATCATGCCCGCTGCCTCCCGAAACACCCGTTCCGCGCTCCTCGCCGCCGCGCGTGCCACGATGGAGGCGCACGCAAGCGGTGTCAAACGGGGCTCCATAGTTGGGGCGCACGGCTCGAGGCGAATGTCGCCATCGAAGGCGGGACCGCGTCGGAGCCCGAGTCCGAGCCCGAGCCGAGTCCGAGTTCGAGTCCGAGCCCGAGTCCGAGCCCGAGCCGAGTCCGAGTCCGAGCCCGAGCCCGAGACCGAGCCCGAGACCGAGTCCGTGACCGAGTCCGTGACCGAGTCCGAGCCCGAGCCCGAGTCTGTGACCGAGTCCGGGTCCGAGCCCGAGTCCGTGACCGAGCCCGAGCCCGAGTCCGTGACCGAGCCGGAGTCCGAGTCGGAGCCCACGCGAGGCGACGCGCGAAACCGACGCGGCTAGGATGCGCCTGGGCCAGTGGATGCGCGTATCGTTCGCGCCGCCTGGTGCGGCTACGACTTCGCCAACAGCGCGTTTGCCACGATCGCGCTGACGGCGTTCGGCGGACCGTACTTCCAGGGCGTGCTCGTCGGTCCGGACGGCATGTCGCTGTTCGGTCTGCGGCTGGACGGCGCTGCGGCATGGGGCCTGGCCGTCTCGACGGCGATGGCACTGGTGACGGTCAGCTCGCCGTGGCTCGGCGCGCTCGCGGACCGCCGTGGGCTGAAGCGCGCACTGCTCGCGCTGTACACGGCCGCGGGCGTCGGCGCGACGGCCGCGCTCGGTCTACTCGGCCCCGGCTCGGGCGCCGCGGCGTGGTGGACGTACGTGCTCGCCATCGCGTGCTTCGAGGGCGCGTACGTGTTCTACAACGCCTTCTTGCCCGATCTGGCTCCGCCGGAGCGGCTCGGTAGGCTCTCGGGCCTGGGCTGGGCGACGGGCTACGCCGGAGGGCTGCTCGCGCTCGCGTGCGTCTTGCCCTTGTTGCCGGAGCGGTACGAGGCGGCGGAGGCGTCCGAGGGCGCGCGCGTTTATCTCGTGACGGCGGGATGGTGGGCGCTGTTTTCGCTTCCCGCGCTGCTGCTGTTGCGCGACCGCCCAGACGCGACGCGGGCCGCAACCCCCGGGCCGTCGCTTCGTGCGACGCTCCGACTGCTCTCGACGCACCGCGTCGTTGCCGTCTTCCTCGTCGCGTACCTCCTCTACAACGACGGCATCGAGACGGTGATCGAGTTCACCGGCATCTACACCAAGGAGGTGCTCGGCTTCACGCCCTCCGACAACGTCGTGCTCTTCCTCGCGCTCAATCTGATCGCCGCCCCCGGCGCCCTGCTCTTCGGCCGGCTGCTCGATCGCATCGGAGGCGTGCGCACGCTGCGCATCACCCTGCTCGTGTGGATGCTGGTCGTCGTGGGCGCCGCGCTCGCGCGCACCAAGGCCGCGTTCTGGCCGGTGGCGATGCTGGCCGCCGTCGTCATCGGCGCAACGCAGGCGAGCTCGCGGGCACTGATGGCGCGCCTGGGACCACGCGAGCGCGCGGGCGAGCTGATGGGCCTGCTCGCGCTCAGCGGCAAGGCGTCGGCCATCGTGGGCCCGGCGCTCTACGGGCTCGTCGCGCAAGTCGGCGCCGACCCGACCGATCCGGCCCGAGGCCATCGCATCGCCATCGTCGTCATCGGCGCGCTGTTCGTGGCCGCGTTCTTCGTGCTCGGACGGGTGCGCGAACCGGCGGTGCTGGCGTCGACTCCGGCGCCGCGCGAAGGATCGCATCCATGAAGCGCGTCGGCGCCCTCCGTGACCCGCCGGCGCCCGTCCGCGTCGGCAACCGCGTGCGTCTGCTACACGACGGGAAGGAATGCTTCCCCGCGATGCTCGAGGCCATCGCCTCGGCGCGCCACGAGGTCCTGCTCGAGATGTACTGGTTCGCCTCGGACCAGACAGGCTGGCGCTTCGCGCGCGCCTTGATGGACGCCGCCCGGCGCGGCGTGCGTGTGCTCGTCGTGCGCGACGCGGTCGGTTCGATCGGGAGCGATGCGGCCATGTGGCGCCAGATGACCGAGGCCGGGTGCGACGCGCGCGAGTTCGGTCCGATCTGGCCGTGGGCGCATCGCTTCCGGCTCGACCGGCTGCAGCGACGCGACCACCGCAAGCTCCTCGTCGTCGACGGCCGCCTCGGCATGACGGGCGGCGTCAACATCGGAGACGAATGGGCGCCGGAGGAAGAGGGCGGCGGCGGCTGGCGTGACGACATGGTGCTCGTCGAGGGGCCGGCCGTGGCCGTCATGCGGAGACTGTTCATGCACACGTGGCGCAAGCTCGGAGGGGTCGAGCCTTCCCCACCGCCCGTCGAGCACCGCGACGAAACCGCCGAAGGAGCCACGTGCGCGGTCCAGGTCCTCGCCAACTTCTGGCGAGGCGAGCGTCGTGCCATCCGCGCGGCCTATCTGGCTCGGATCGCCGCGGCGCGTCGGTATCTGTGGATCGCCAACAGCTACTTCGTCCCCGACGGTCAGGTGCGCCGCGCGCTCGGACGCGCGGCGGCACGCGGCGTCGACGTCCGGGTGCTCGTTCCGGGGCGCAGCGACGTGGCGGCGGTGCAGTGGGCGGGCCGTGCCCTCTACGGCGAGCTGCTCGAGCGAGGCGTGCAGATCCACGAGTGGCACCCGAACGTCCTGCACTGCAAGAACGCGGTCATCGACGACGTCTGGTGCACCGTGGGCACGTACAACCTCGACTATCGAAGCTGGAGGTTGAATCTCGAGGTCAACGTCGCCGTCGAGGACGAGGCCGTGGCTCGCCGGCTTCGCGAACGGATGGAACGCGATCTCGATGAAGCCATGCCCATCCGGCTCGAGGATTGGCGGTTCCGCCCGCTGGGCGACCGCTTGCTCGAACGCTTC
Source organism: Myxococcota bacterium (assembly GCA_025054695.1). GTDB lineage: Bacteria > Myxococcota_A > Polyangia > Polyangiales > JANWZI01 > JANWZI01. Next base: position 47,293 of record JANWZI010000015.1, read on the forward strand.
TTTCATGCGTTTCGCAAGCTTCTGTGACACCCTTAACGCGGCCGTGCTCGCCGCAGGAAACGAGGCCCGTCCATGACTCCCATGCCCCGACTCACCATGCCCGTCGTCGCGCTCGCCGCCGCGGCCGTGCTCGCCGCATGCGGTGGAGCCGAGCCGCGACTCGAGCCGCGCTACGTGACGCTGCACAACACGCTGACCGCGATGGGCCTCGCGCAATCGGCGCCGCTCAACCAGGGTTCGCTGCCCGAAGGAGCCGAAGCGCGCCTCTCGCACACCCTGCATGCGGGCCAGTGCTACACGTTCGTCGCCCTGGGTACGGAGGGCGTCGGGGACATCGACCTGCGCGTGCTCGACGAATCGGGCGAGCCGCTCGCGTCCGACGCGACCACCGACCCGCAGGCGTCCGTCCACGTCTGTCCCACGCGCGACGGACGGCACGACGTGCTCGTGCGCATGGCGCGCGGCGCCGGCGGCTACCTGCTCACCGCGTGGAGCGGCGGGCCGACGACCGCCGTCGCCGGTCGCACGAGCGTCCCGAGCGGACAGGGCACGTGTGCCTCGCCGCTCGCGTTGGCCGTCGGCCGGCCGGTCACCGGGAGCACCGCGACCGCGAGCAACGCCATGAGCGGTAGCTGCGCCGAGGGCAGCGCACCGGAGCAGGTCTACCGGCTCGTGGTCGAGCAACGTGCGCAGCTTTCCGCGGTGCTCCAGTCGGGATACGACGGCGTGCTGTATCTGCTGCGCACCTGCGGGGATGCGCGCACCGAGATCGTCTGCAACGACGACTCGCCGGACACGTCGCGCAGCGAGATCAGCGCGACGCTCGACCCCGGCACGTACTTCCTCGTCGTCGACGGCTATGCCTCCGAATCCGGCAACTACGATCTCATCGTCTCGTTCACGGATCTGCAGGATCTGGGCGCCGTCTGCGGCGACGCGCCCTCGCTGCTCGTCGGCCACACGGTCTCCGGCACCACGCTCGGACAGCCGAGCTACTTCCAGGCCACGTGCGCGGCGGGCGCGCGCTCTCCGGATCGCGTCTACGCACTCGACGTTCCGGGACGCTCGCGGCTGCGCATCACGCAGCAGAGCGACCACGACGGTGCCCTGTACCTGCGCCGTCAATGCGCCGAGGCAGCCTCCGAGCTCGCGTGCAACGACGATTTCGTCGACAACCGGCGCTCGCTGCTTCGCGCCGTGCTCGACCCGGGTCGTTACTACGTCTTCAGCGACGGCTACGCGCAGGGGGCCGCGGGCGCCTACTCGCTGCTCGCGGAGCTCGCGCCCGTGCAAGGCGGCGGGGCTCCCGGCGATACGTGCGCCGACGCAACGCCGACGTCGATGGGCCAAGAGCTCGTGCTCGACACGTTCCAGGCACGCGACGACCTGCGCGGAAGTTGCGGCGGAGCCGGCAGTCCGGATGCCGTCACGTCGATCACCGTCCCCGCGCGCAGTCGATTGCGCGTGACCGCACGCGAGACGCAGATGAACGGCGTGCTGTATCTGCAGCGGACCTGTGGCGACACGGCGCAGGAGGTCGCTTGCAGCATCCTGCCGGTCGGGGGGGAGGGAACGCTCGACGCCGTCGTCCAGCCCGGGACGTATCACCTGGTCCTCGACGGAACGAGCGCCGACGAGTTCGGCTCCGCGCGCCTCGTCATCGAGGCCAGCGACGTCGGCGAGCTCGAGCGACTGTGCCGCTCCGCGCCCCCGATCCGCCCCGGACGCGTCGTCCGGGGCGACACGTCGGGCGCGGCGGATCGATTCCAGGCGACCTGCGCGGGGGGCGCCCGTAGCCCCGACACGGTCTATCGGCTTCGCCTGGCGCGTCGGTCGCTCGTCCGAATCCATCTGTCGACGCCGAACTGGGACGGCGCGCTGCACCTGCGTCGCGATTGCGCCAACCCCAGCACCGAGCTCGCGTGCAATGACGATCACAACGACAACCGCCACTCGTATCTCGAGCAGACGCTGGACGCCGGCACGTATTTCCTGATCGTCGACGGATTCAGCCAGGGCAATCAGGGCGCCTTCACGCTCGACGTCTCCGTCAGCCAGCAATAGGCGCGCGCGGTCTCCGCCGAAGCCGACTCCGAGTCTCGCGGTGGCGCTCACGCCGGTCGACATCGCCGAGAGGTCGTGCGAGTTTGAGCGCGAGCGCGAGCCCGACTTGGAGCCCGCGTCGGCGCCCGAGCCCAAGTTCGAGCCCGAGACCGAGCCCAAGTCCGAGCCGGAGCGCGAGCCCGAGACCGATCCCGCGTCGGACTCCGAGCCCAAGCCCGAAACGGAGTTCGCGCCGCGATCAACCAACCCGACCGCAGCGGCCAGACCGAGGTGCGAGCCCGACCTGCTCGCTCATCGCTTCCGTTGCAGCGCAGCGGTACCGACGGGGTGCGCCTCTCCGTCAACCGGGTGCTCTCGCGGCACGGGCCGCACGAACGCGACGTCGCCCAAGATCTGGGGAGGGTTGACGGCAGGCGGAGGCACCGGTCGAACCGGTATCGCGCCCGAGGGGACAGGCGGCCGATGTGCGGGGGAGACGGGGCGGCCCGCCGTACGCGGCGGATGCAGTTGCGGCGTGGTCGGCTGCCACGGGAGCCACGGCGCTAGCACGGGTGGTGGCGGGCTCGTCGGTCCGCCAGTCGGCGTCAACGTCGCCGGCGGCTCGATGTTGCGCGGAGCTCCGTTGGGAATCGGCTCGCCGCTCGAGACCGATCCGTTCCCGCTCGGACTGCTCGAAGCGGGTTCTCCCTGCAACCACTCCACGATGCGGGCGGGCAGCTCCGAGCTGCATCCGGCGAGGCCCATCGAGCCCGCGAGCGCGGCCGGCGCGAGCAATCCGCGCAGGGTCTGGTCGAGCCAGTCACGAAGGCGGTCGGCGCGCGCGAACAGTTCGGTCGCGGACGGGTAAGGCCGATCCGTGCCCGCGCGGGCCGCACCCAGAGGTCGGGGGGCGTGGTCACGAACCGATGGGAGCTTGCCGCGCAGAGGTTTCTTCTTCATGGCGCCCTCCAGGTGCCGGCCGTCATCGCAACACGTCCAGGTGGCGGCGGCCGTCGGTTCTGTGACGCGGGATCGAGCGGACCGGTGGACGTGCGTCGGGACCGCCCGTCGGCCCCGGCGACGGGTGACTCTCGGAGCTCGCAGTGGTCGCCCCGGCCTCAGGCAGGCCGGCCAGCCGCCCGTAGAACCACGCCAGGAACGGCACGTTGCGCTCCGACCACAGCGTGGCCGCGATGCGGTCCGCAATGCGTCCCGTCGTCCGCTCGTGCCAGCACTGCGTGCCGCCCGCGACATCCGTCCGACCCGTCTCGGCCAGGTTCGCGCACGCGCAGAACGACGTGCAGCGCGAACGCTCGCCGCACCCGTCGCACTCGGCGTTGACCGGCCCGCGCGCGCACGCTTCCCCGCGAACGCGAACGCCGTCGAAGACCGTGCCCATCACCCAGCGCGTGCCCTCGTCCTCGCCGACGAGCCGCTCGCACGGGTACAGGTTGCCGCTCGGCGCGACGGCCACCATCCGCGTGCCCAGGCTGCAGCGGTCCTCGGGCGCGAGCCCGCCCTTGAGCGCGGCCAGGATCTTGTTGTCGAACACGTTGATCGAAACGATGCGGCCGCGGCGGAAGCAGTCGATCATCTCGTCGGCGGCGCGTTCGAGCCCCGCCTCCCACCGCGCGAGCGCCTCGTCGTCGAACCACGCCTCGTAACACGGGTTGAGCCCCAGGCGCGGCACGCCGCGGCCCAGCAGGAACGCCACGCTCTCGCCGAGCCAGCGCGCATTGGTCGGCGTGACGACCGAGATCGTTTCGAAGGGACGGCCGCGCGACAGCAGCACGTCGAGACCGCGAAGCGTCTCGTCGAAGCTCGAACCGCCGCCGATCTTGGGTCGCCCCGCCTCGTGCGCTTGCCGCACCCCGTCGATGGACAGGCCGACGTAGACGTCGAGGTCCTCGAGCACCGCGGCGCGCTCCTGCGTCAGGAGCGTGCCGTTCGTCGTCACGCTCATCCGCAACGCGACCCCCCGACGCCCGGCCATCGAACGGGCCTTGCGAGCCGCGTCCACGAGCGCGTCCCAGGCCAGCAGCGGCTCGCCCCCGAAGAAGCTCACCTGAACCTCGGGCGAGCCGTCGGCGAACGCGAGCTCGAGCGCACGGTCGACGACTTGCTCCGGCATACGGCGGTTGAACTTCGCTCCCGCGTAGCAGTAGCCGCAGCCGAGGTTGCAGTCGTGCGTGAGAACGAGCGCGACGTCCATTGCCTTTGCTCTTCAACGGACGAGCAGGCCGAAAGTTTCGACACTCCCCCGGGCGCGCGGTGCCTCGACGCAAGTCCCCGTAACACCTGATGAAATCGCGTGCCCCCCCATTCGAATCGCTCGATCCGGCGCCAGATACGACGGGGGGAGCGTCTCTTGGTTGCCCACGCGTTGCGGCGCGCCCATGGTGGCCGACCCGTGCGCCGCACCCTCGCCGCGCTGCTCCCGCTCGCGTGGCCCATCGTGGTCTCGCGCGCGACGCAGACCGTCGTCGGACTGGCCGATGCGACGATGGTGGCCCACCTCGGCGAGGGCGCGCTGGCCGCGGTCAGCGCGGGAGCGACCAACGCGTATCTCGTGATGGTGCTTCCGATGGGCACCGTCAGCATCGTGCAGAGCTTCGCGGCGCAGTTCTGGGGCGCGGGCGACGCAATGGGCGCGCGACGCGCGGCCGTCTACGGACTGCTCATCGCGCTGGGCTCGGCGCTGCTCGCCGCGTCGCTGTGGCCGGCGGTGCCCGCGCTGCTCGCGCTGTTGCCGTACGAGCCGGTCGTGGCCGCGACGATGAGCGACTACATCCAGCTTCGTCTGCTCGCGACGGGTCCCGCCGTCGGACTGGAGGCGCTCGCCGCCTATTACGGCGGCGTCGGGCGGACGCGCGTGCCGATGGTCGCCTCCGTCGTGGCGATGACGCTCAACGTCGGGCTCAATGCATTGCTCATCGACGGCCGGCTCGGGCTGCCGGCGCTCGGCGTGCGTGGCGCGGCCGTCGCGAGCGTGCTGGCCACCACGGTCGCGTTCGTCGGGTTGCTCGCGTATCTGCGACGCGACGGCGCGCTGCCGCGACCGGGCTTCGCGGAGGGTGTGCGCGTGTTGCGATTCGGCCTGCCGGCGGGCCTGAACTGGTTCGGCGAGTTCGCCGCGTGGGTTGCCTATCTCGACGTGGTCGTCGCATCGGCCGGGACGACGGTGCTCGCCGCGATGATGGCGGTGGTCCAGCTCAACGGCGTCTCGTTCATGCCGGCCTTCGGCCTGGCGAGCGCGGGCGCCATCCTCGTCGGCCAGGCGATCGGGGCCGCGCAGCGAGACCGGGTGCCTGCGCTGGTGCGTGCGACGCTGGGTGCGGCCGCCGCCTGGCAGTGCAGCGTCGGGCTCGCGTACGTGCTCGTGCCCGATCTGCTGTTCGCCCCGTTTGCGCGAGGCGCCGCGGAACAGGCCCCTCTCGCCGTGCTCGGCGCGCGCATGCTGGCGCTGTCGGCGGCGTGGCAGGCGTTCGACGCGGCGTGCATGACGTACGCCGAGTCGCTCCGGGCCGCGGGCGACACGTTCTGGCCGATGGTGCTGCGATTCGTGATCGGCTGGCTGTTCGCGCTCCCGCTCGGGTGGATCTGGGTCAATCGGCTCGACGGAGGGGCGGACGCGGCCGTGCTGGGCGCGGTGGCCTGGACGGTGCTGCTCGCCGTCGCGCTGTGGCTACGCTTCCGCTCCGGACGCTGGCGCCACATCGAGCTGACGGGACCCGAACGACTTCCCGAAGCATCGGCCTGATCCGCGCGGGCGGCCGTATGGCTCGATTGCGGCGTCGGGCTCCGGCTCGCTATCGGGCGTCGCACCGGGCTCGGGCTCGGACTCGAAATCGGACCCGAGCTTCGGCTCGAGGCCGCGGTCCGTCCCGCTTTCCGAAACGGACGCCCCTCAGGAGGGCACCTCCCCGGACGGCCGGGGCCCCATCGGCGCCGTGGCGTGCAATGTCCAGCCCGGATTGTCGCGGCGCGCGCGGTTCTCCTCCCACTCGTCGTGGAACAGGGCGACCGGCCGGCCGTCCAGGTCGAGCACGGCGCGGGGCACGCGGCGCGCGATCAACTCCGCCGGTCCGCTCGCCCCCTCGACCCATCGCGCCACGGTCACGTCGAGAGGCTCGAGCTCGACGCGCGCGCCGTACTCGTGCTCGAGCCGGAAGACGAGCACCTCGAGCTGCAGCGGACCGACCACGCCGCAGATGGGATCCTTCTCCGAGCCCGGCTCGACGAAGAGCTGGACGGCTCCCTCCTCGCACAGCTCCTCGATGCCCTTCTGGAACTGCTTGCGGCGCATCGGATCGCGCAGACGCACGCGCGCGAAGCGTTCCGGCGAGAAGCGCGGCACCTCGTCGAACGCGAGCTCCGGGCCGAACTGCGACAGCGTGTCGCCGATCCGGAACAAACCGGGGTCGAACAGACCGACGATGTCGCCCGGCCACGCCTGCTCGATGCTCTCGCGATCCTGCGCGAAGAGCTGCTCGGCGCGGCCCAGGCGGACCTCCTTGCCGAGGCGGCGATGGTACACGCGCATCCCGCTCTCGAAGCGGCC
>JANWZI010000160.1 GCA_025054695.1 Myxococcota bacterium
CACCGCGCGCCTGCTGCTCGCGCACGCGGTGCTGCTGTCGATCGGACTCGTCGTGCGATGAGAGTCGTCGACGTTCACGCCACGCTCCACCGCGGTTCGTTGCCGGAGCCCCACCGCGACGCCCGCATGCGGCTCGAAGCGCGCGAAGTCGTTCTCGTCGCGTTGCGCGACGAGGCGGGCGCCGTCGCCTGGGGCGAGGCGGCACCGCTGCCGGGTCGGTCGCGGGAGACGGCGCCTGCCGTCCTCGAAGACGCCCGAAGTCGGCTGCAGGCACCTTTCGAGCTGGACATGGGCGCGCCTTTGCCCTCGATTTCCGATCGAATCGCCGACGTCGCCATCCCTTCGTCGCGGTTCGCCGTCGAAACCGCCCTGCTCGAGCTGGTGGCCCGGCGATGCGGAGAGCCGGTCGAGACGCTCCTCGGTGCTCCCTTGCAGGGCGTGCGCGCGGCGCGGCTGCTCGGAGGCGAACCCAGCGAGCTGCACGTGCGGCTACGCCGTGCCCGTGACGACGGCGTCGGCGCCGTCAAGGTCAAGCTGGACGCCGGGCACTGGCGGGCACGCCTGCACGCGCTGCGCGAGGCGAGACGAGTGCTCGGCGATGCCGTTCCAACCCTGCGCGCAGACGCCAACGGCGCGATCGAACCCGAGCACCTAGACGAGGCTCTCGAGCTGGCGTCGCGCGCGGGACTCGAGTGGCTGGAGGACCCCTCGACCCTCGACGCCCTCGAACGGCTGGACGCACCACCCCCCGTCCCGATCGCCATCGACGAGCCACTCGCCGACGAGGCCGCGCTCGGCCGTGTCGAACGGCTCGTCGCGCGCGGCCTCGTCCGGGTCGTCGTGCTCAAGCCCACACTCCTCGGCGGCGTGCTGCGCTGCATGGATCTCGCGCGGAGCTTTTGCGCACTCGGCGCCCATGCCGTCGCCAGCCACGCGTTCGAGGGGCCCGTCGGCCGGCGCGCCTGTCTGCGGCTCGCGCGCTGGATCGATGCCCACGCACGACAGACCGACCGAGCCGCCTCCAGCGACGGCTCGACGGTCGCGGGGCATACCGAAGCCGGCGGGCTCATCCACGGAGTCGCCCTCGAGCCCTCGCCCGCGGCCTACGACGATCCGGGTGCGTTCTGCGTTGAGGCTGCGGCGACCGAGCACCCCGACGGCCTCGCGCTCGTCGGCCCGGACGCGAGCCTCGAGTGGCGAGCGCTGCGCGCCGCGGTGGCCGAAGCGGCGGTTCGAGCCGATTCCGACGCGCGACTCGTGGTCGAGCCCGTCGAGCGAACCGCGCGCAGCGTCGTGCGGCTGCTCGTGTCCATGCAACGCGGGCAGCCCGTGCTGCCCCTCTCCGCCCGAGCACCCGAATCCCAGCGCCGCCACGCGGAAGCGGTCGCCGCCACGGCCCCGCCGCTGCACGAGGCGATGTTCGTGGTACGCACGAGCGGAACGAGCGGCCAGCCCCGTCACGTCGTGCTGCCGCGCGCGGCGATGCTCGCCGCCGTTCGAGCCGCGGCCCGGCGCATCCCGGTCGGGTGCGCAGACCGCTGGCTCGTCGCCACGCCGCTGTCGCACGTCGCGGCCCTCGCGGCGCTCTGTCGGGTCCTGTATGCACGCGGCACGCTCGTGCTCGCCCCCGACGGGCCCTTCGACCCGCGTCTCTGGGTGGAGTGCGTGCTCGTCCATCGCGTCACGCTCGCCTCGATCGTGCCTGCCCAACTCGAGCGCCTCGTCTCGGCTGGGCTGACGGCACCCCCTTCGATGCGCGCGCTGCTCGTGGGAGGCGACGCTGCACCGCTTGTCCTGCTCGCGCGAGCCCGTGCGCTCGGCTGGCCCGTGCGGCCGACCTACGGCATGACGGAGGCCTGCTCGCAGATCGCGACCGCCGCGGAAAACGACCCGCTCGACGGCGCCCTGCGACCCCTCGATGGCGTCGAGGTTCGGGTCCGCAACGGCGCCATCGAGGTTCGGGGACCGATGCTCGCCGAGGTGTACCTCGACGTAGGCCGATTGCTTCCCGTCCGCGACGCGGATGGCTGGCTCGTGACGCGCGACGGCGGACGGCTCGAGGGCGATGGCCGTATCCGCGTGCTCGGCCGCCTCGACGACGTGATCGTCACCGGGGGCCACAAGGTGCATCCGCTCGAGGTCGAACGCGCCCTGGCCGATGTGGCCGGCGATCGTGCGCTGTGCGCCTTCGGGATCCCCGACGCGCGTTGGGGGCAGCGCGTCGTGCTCGCCGTCGAGGGACAGCCCGTCGACGCCGCTCGGATTCTCCAAATCGCGCGCGTCCGGCTGGCGGCCCACGCGCGGCCCCGCGAGGTCGTCTCGCTCGACGCGTTCGCGCGCACGCCCGCAGGCAAGCTCGATCGGCGAGCGACGGCCGCGCTGGCCGCACGTCGACTCGGGCTCCCTGAATCCGTCACGCGGCGCATCCCTGACGGCTGAGCGAGACGCGGGCTCCGGGCTTCGAACGGACCCACCCGCGACGTTACGCCCGATGACGGGGTGGAGGGTGGTCTCGATCGGCTCGCGGACTCCGCTCGCGGGCGCCCGGCGCTACCAGCGCCAGCGCGAGTACGGCTCCTCACCGTGCTGCGTCGGCCTCGCTTCGCCGCGATCGCCAGCAGCCGTGGATTCGACGTGCGACGTGTCCTCGCCCGCACGTGCCCCGCGGCGCGCTCGGGCCGCCGTCGGGCGGGCCCGCTCCTCGCCCGGGTCGGTTCCGTCCATTCCGATCGCCCGCTCCAACGCGGCTCGCTCCGAGCCACGCGCTCGCGCCTGCGGCGGCTCCACGGAAGTCGGCGACGGCTCGGAGGCCGGATCGGGCTCCAGCCGCACGAGCCGCGTCTCCCCGTCGGCGACCACGTCGACCCAGCTGGTCCGATGGCCGGCGAGTCGGACTTCCACCCGCATGCGGCTGTTGCGGGGACGCGGCACACGCAGGGGCGTGCGCCCGAGCAGGGCTCCCTCGAGCCAGACCTCCGCACCCGTCGGCTCGCTGTCCAGAACGGCGAGCGTCACCGCGGGCTCCGCCGGCGTCACGTTCGCGCTCACGTCGGCGACCGGACTGGCGTGCGTCGCCTCGGGATGACTCGATGCCACGGCGAAGATCACCCCCAGCGCACCGATGAGCAGAAGCGTTGCGCCGACGGCCACCGAAGCGGGCAGCCGTCGCCACCACGGGCGGTGCTGCGCGCGCGGCGGCGACGGCGACGCGGCCAGCGCGCGCACGTCGGGCACGGTCGCCTCCAGCGCGCGCTCGAAGGCCTCGGCCGTCGGGAACCGCCGCGCGGGATCCTTCTCGAGGGCCCGCAGGACCACTCGCTCGAGCGACGCCGGGATGGGGCGGTCGGGCGCGACGCGCGAGGGCGGATCGGGTCGGTCCCGAATGTGGCGGGCCATGACGACCACCGCGTCGTCGTCGACGAACGGCGCGCGCCCGGTCACGAGCTGGTAGAGCAGCACGCCCACCGAGTACAGGTCGCTGCGCCCATCGAGCTTCTTGCCCTGCGCCTGCTCGGGCGACATGTAGCGCGGGGTCCCGAAGACCGTGCCATGCTGCGTCTCGAGCTGGTCCACCGTCCGCTCGCCGTGGACCATTTTCGCGATGCCAAAATCGAGCACCTTGACGACGCGGTCCGTTTGCCCCTCGACGCGGGCGAGAAACACGTTGTCGGGCTTCAGATCGCGGTGGACGATGCCCTTAGCATGCGCCTCGGAGAGCGAGCGCAGGATTTGCCGCGTCACGTCGATGGCTTCGAGGACCGGAATGCCCCCGTCGCGCTCGATGCGCGCGGTGAGCACCTCGCCCTCGAGTAGCTCCATCGCGAAGAACAGGCGCCCGTCGTCGGTCTGCCCGAAATCGAAGACGCGCGTCGTGTTCGGGTGAACGAGCAGGCTCATCGCACGAGCCTCTCGCTCGAACCGCGCGACCGTCTCCGCGTCGAACCGCGCCTCGCGCCGCAACACCTTCAGGGCGACCTCGCGATGCAGGCCGCGCTGCCGCGCGCGGTAAACGGCGCCCATCCCGCCCGTTCCAATCCGCTCGACCACCTCGAAACGGCCCGCCACGACCGTCCCGACCAGCGGATCGGAATCGATCTCGGCGAGCTCGCCGGGCTCCACCAGGCGCACGCCGTCGCGCACGCACGTCAGGGCGCCACGCCGCGGATAGCTCGTCCGGCACTTCGGACAGACCCGCACGACGCAACGGAGCTTATCCGACCGATTGCGACCGAGGTAGCCGCGCGCCGTACGTCCGTCGTTCAGTTTCTGCAGCGTCACCGCAACGCCTTTTCCCCCGCCGACTCGGACTGCGCGTAGTGGGCACCGGCGGAGACGGACGGGGGGCTCGAGCTCGCCACACCCCTCGGCGACATCGATCCACGTGACCGCCGCCGCGACAATGGATCCCGGCCGCACGACCGAGGCACCGGTCGGACCACGAAACCGTCTCCGCACGCGGCCCCTCGCGTCCGCGTCGTTGCCCACCGAAGGCGATCCGCATACGGTGCCGCCTGATGGAGACTCGGGACGCGTTGCGACGTCTGCTCGAAGTTCTGGCCCGCCGTGTGCCTTCGTTGGCTGCCGACCTACGCGGGCCGGCCTCATCGGACGACCTCGACGAGGTGCGACGCGCTGCACGCGAAGTCGGACTGCCGGAGCCTGCCGCCCTGCTCGAGGCGCTCGCCGTGCACGACGGGCAGCGCGGCGAAGCCAGCGGGCTCTTCTACGGTCTCGCGTGGATGTCTGCGCGCGACGTCGCGAACGAGCTTCGCCGATTCGCCGAGCTCGCGACGGACGACGACGACCTCTCCCATGCGCGCAGCGCAGCGCCCGGCGCAAGACCCCTGCGCTGGGCTCGCCGCGTGCCCTTCGCGCACGATCA
>JANWZI010000161.1 GCA_025054695.1 Myxococcota bacterium
CATCCGGTCGGACAGGTCGAGGTAGGGGATGCGGAACTCGAGCATCTCGCCCTCCTCGGTGGTCACGCGCATCGTGTAGGCGCGACCCGCGAACGGATCGCTCGGCCCGCCCGAGTGGCACGAGACGCACTTGGCGTTGAACAGATCCTGCACGTTGCCCGAGCTGGCGCCGTACCAGGGCAGCTCGAGGCGGTCAGGAATCGGGCGCACGAGGTCCACCGGACCCGCCTGCTGCGCGAGCGTGGTGGCGCCCATGCGCGGCAGTACGACCTGCGTGCGGCTCTCGTGGCAACCGCCGCAGCGCCGCTCCTCGCCCGGCATCGCCTGGATCCACGTCATTTCGTTGCGGATCGACATGCCGAACTCGTCGAGGGGCTGCAGGTGGTAGGGCAGATACGCCGGGACGCGCGCCTCCCACGATCCGTCGGCGTGCACCGGCACCTCGCCGAGGATCGCCGCGCCCTCGTGCATCGTCAGGCCGAACTGCGACACCGGACCGATCTCCGAGGAGAAGCCCTCGATGACGCGCACGCGTCGCGCGTGGGCGAGCGCATCACGCAGGCTCATGCCGTCGAGCGAGCCGCCGGCGACGCTCTCCTCGAGCGAGGTGACCCGCACGTCGACCGAGCCGAGCCGCGCCACGCCCGCCGGGTCGAGCGCGCCGTCGACGGCCGCGGTGCGGACCGGCGGCACCTGGCGCGGGGCGACCGGAATCGCATACAGGTCCCACATCGCCGGGTCGTCGTAGACGAGCGTGCGCTGCCGCGTCTCGGTGTCGTAGAGGTAGATGCCGAAGTTGGGCGCCGTGTTGGCGAGCTCGTTGCGCTCGTTGACGTCGCCGTCGGCCCACGAGACGAGCAGGCGACGCGCATCGCCGGGCACCAGCGCGCGCGGGAGCCGATAGCGACCCACGCCGCTCGGCGGGCTCTGTGCACCGGTCGGCACGCCGGGCGTCACGTTCGAGATGACGGCGTGCTCCTCGTCGAGCTCGATACCGGCCGCGCCCGAGCGAGCGCGCGCATCGATGAGGAGCACCGCGCCGGCCTGGATCGTGCGCCCGCGGCTCGTGCCGATGCCGACGAACAAGCCGGGCGAGACCTCGGAGACCTGCACGAGGCTGTTGGCGGGCTTGCCGTGCTGACCGGCGAGCGCGACCATTTGCGTGCAGTCCGGATTCATGGCGAACAGCTTGACGTCATTGACGGGCCCCAGGTGCTCCCAGCGCGAGTAGCCGATTCGGCCGTCGCTCATCAGGAACGGATCGACCGTGTTGGACAGGTTCTGCGAGCAGAGCCTGCGGTCGGCGTCGCCCGCCGCGAGCGAGATCGTGGCGAGCTGCGAGACGTTGCGCGCGTGGTTGTACTCGTCCGCGCGACGACCCATCGCCGTGTACGGCTGATTGGTGACGAACGCGATCCGGTCGCCCGGCACGAAGATGGGCTTGACGTCGTCGTAGTCGCCGAACGTCAGCTGCCGGACTTCGCCGCTGCCGTCGAGGTTGGCGACGTAGATGTGATAATGGTCGTCGCCGCGACGCCGCATCGAGAAGACCACGCGGCGCGCGTCGAACGACAGGTCGACGCCGTTGATGTCGACATCCTCGAAGTCCTCGGTCAGGTTGCGCAGCTGGCCGTCGGGGGTGGGCGGCTCCAGCACGTACAGGCCGCCTCCAGGCACGTAGCGCAGATAGTCGATCGTCTGCCCGCTACCGCCCGAGACGTCGTGCGAGCCGTCGGGCGTGACGAACGCGCGCTTGACGAAGACGAGCGCTTGGACTCCGGGCAATACGCTCTCGTTGCCTCCCCCTCCGCCGCACGCCGGCTGCGCGAGCACGAGCAGGGCGAGCGCCGGTACGACCATGACGTGCAACCTCGACATCGGGGCCTCCTGTCGCATGTCCGCCGTGGAAAGGAAGCAACCCGAGGGCCATCCGACCTTCCACTGAAACGACATCGAAAATCGGCGACTCTCCGCAGCGAAGCACGGGCCGTATGCCCTCGGACCCAAAGTCCGTAGGGGGCTGCAACCCCCGACCGACCGAACCGAGCCGCGACGGGGACCGAATGCGAGTCCGAGTCCGAGGCTGAGTCGGAGTCCGAGACCGGGTCCGAGTTTGAGTCCGAGTCCGAGGCCGAGGCCGGAACCGAGTCCGAGGCCGAGGCCACGCCCGAAACCGACTCCGAGCTCGATCCCGAGTCGGACGGCGCGGTTGGAATCGACACGCCCCCCCGCGCGACGTCGAGCCTCGATTGCCGGCCGAGCGCTCGAACGCTCCGAGCCGGCTGTGCCTGCTGCTACTTGGGTCCCTCGTCGCGCACGACGAGCTCGAGCTCGGCGAAGTGCAGCGGATCGTTGCGCGGCACGAACGCAGCGTCGGGAAGGAACATCGAGAAGGCCGCGCGAAGCTGCACGCCGGCGCCCAGTCGCCACAGCACGCGGGTGTCGATCTCGGTCCCGAGCGCGATCGGATCGGCGCCCGGGGTCGCGCCGACGAGCTGACGGAAGTGGTAGACGTCGAGCGCGGCGGTCACGTTCGAGAACGGGCCGGCGCTCAGCCGCACGCCCGCCCCGAGAAGATTGGCTCGCGCGAGGATGACGTCGCTCGTGCCGAGCACGCGATAGCCCGTCGGATAGAGGTGATCGAAGGCCTCGACGCGCTCGCTCTGCGGGTCGTCGCCGGAGGCGATCAGCCCGTGCAGCGCCGCGCGCAGCCGGTCGTTCGCGAAGTTTCCGCCTGCTTCGGCGTCCGCTTGCCAGGCGAGCACCGAAGGGTTGTCGAGCGCGGGCGGAGGCATCGTCGGATCGCGGAGCTGGGCCGCGCGACTGCCCATCTGCACGGTGGCCTCGAGCCGGGCGTCGACGGGTCCGAAGCGATGCTTGCCGCGCGCGCCGAGCGTAGCCTCGAACGCGAGGTCGCGGTCGAGCTCGGTGCCGCCCAGGTCGAACGTCTTCGGCCACAATCGCCCGAAGCCGTACACGTCGACCGCGGCGTTTTCGGCCACGAGGGGCCCGAGCGCCGCGTAGATGCCGAGGAACCACAGGTCGCCCGCGCCGAACGGGGTGTTCAGCGGGGGGCAGCCCGCGCAGGCCGCCGGGCCCGCGACGAGCCCCTCGGACAGCTGCGTGACGAATCCGTCGACGGCGGCGGCGGGCGGACCGAGCGCGTAGCGCAACCGCGCCCCGTCGAACGCGCGTCCGGTCGGCGCCCACTCTCCGCGGCCGACCAGGAGCTCGTCTCCGTAGGACATCTCGAAACGCCCGAGATCGAACCGCGCGCGCCCGTGCTCCAGCTCGACGACGCCCTCGTGGAGCGTGAGGGCGGGGTCCGCGAGGTCATCGCCGCCGGTGTGCCACCAGCCCGTGGCCTGCGGCGCGAAGCGCGCACGCACGCGAAATGTGTCCGACGCCTCCCACGGCGGCGTCTCGACGACGAGGCGCGCGCGGAACGCGACCGCATCGTGGTCCGGCCGTGGCGTGCGCAAACGCTGGAAGCCCTCGCGATGCTCGAGACGGGTCACGAGCACGGGCCGGACGCGCGGCGCCACGGTCTCGGCCGACGCGGCGGACGGGTCCGGTTGCGCCGGGGGCTGCGCCGGCGGCGACGAGGGCTGCGCGAGCCCGGACGACGCGTAGGGCAGCAGCGACAGGAGCACGGGCGCGGCGCTGAGGGCGTGGTCGAGGCGGATCATCGGGGCCTCCGCTGCGGACATAGGCACGGTCCGGCGTGCGACCAAGATTCGGTTGATCCGGCTCGCCCCGGAGCACCGTTTCCCCGTCCGGCGACCGTGGGCCGCACGCCGCGGATTGCTCGCCGCGGGGGGCTCGACGTTACGATGCTCCCGGACGTGACCACGACGATCGTCTTCGGGATGGGCCCCGTGGCGCTGTCGGCAGCCCGTGCGGCCGCGCGCGTGCAGTTCGGCGAAGCCCTCGGACGCGCGCTGGGACGGCCCGTGGTGGTGCACGCCGCCGATTCGTATTCCGAGCTCGCTCGGTGGGTCCAGGCCGGTCGCGTCACGCTCGCATGGATGCCCCCGGCCCTGGCGGTGCGCGCGCTCGACGCCGGCGACGCCACCCCGCTCGTCGCCTCGGTCCGCCGCGACGGCGCCCGCTTCCGCGGCGTCCTGTTCGTGCTCGACGACTCGTCGATCCGCGATCTGGCCGAAGCACGCGGCCGACGCGTCGCATGGGTCGACGCGGAGTCGTGCTCGGGTTACCTGTTTCCGCGGCTCGCGATGCGCGAGCGCGGACTGAGCCCGGCCGGCTTTTTCCGCAACGAACGGTTCGCGGGAAGCCACAACGCCGTCGTGCGCGCCGTCGCCCTGCGCAAGGTGGAGGTGGGGGCGACGTTCCTCGACGAACGACCCGGCGGTGAGCGAAGGCCCGGCTGGACCCTCGAGGTGGACGCTGCCGTGATGCGCCCTCTGCTCGTCACCGATTTCATCCCGGCCGACGTCGTCAGTGCGATCCGGGAGGCCGATCCCCAGCTCGTGCGCGATGCCGGCGCGGCGCTGCGATCGATGCATGAAGAGCCGGAAGCCGCCGCCTCGATCGCGACGGTGTTCGGCGCGCATCGATTCGAGCCCGCCGATCCAGAGGCGCTCGCTCCGGTGCGTCGCGCCCTCGAGACGGCGTGAGCGCCGCGGCGGGTCGGACTCGGATTAGGGCTCGGTCGCCGTCGCTGGCTCGGAATCGGGCTCGGTCTCGGACTCGGGCTCGAACTCCGCTC